>CADCVD010000028.1 GCA_902806055.1 uncultured Rubrobacteraceae bacterium | reverse complement strand
TCGATCGCGATCGCCGTGGCCCAGAGGGCGCCCTGGGCGAAGCCGTCCAGGAACCCGGCCACGACGAGCAGCACCGGGGCAATCAGAAAGCCTGGCGTGAGGCGAAGGATGGCCTGGTGAGTCTCTGGTGTGTTGCCGGTGGCAAACACGAATAGGACCACGTGCAAGAGCCGCACGACGAAGTAGGCTAGGCCGAAGAGCACCCCGTACTCGCCGAAGGCGTCGGGGACGGCGAGCGATGCCAAGAGCATGGCCGCCATCGCGATTAGGATCACCAACCGCGCGGGTATCACCTCCTCGGCTGGCACGGCGTTGGTCAGCCACGAGTAGCCTCCCCACGCCCACCACAACACTACTAGCAGAGCAGCACCCTGCAGCATTCCTGTCCACGTGAGGTGGTCGGCGAGGAAGGCGGTTACCTGCGTGAGGGCGAAGACAAAGACCAGGTCAAAGAACAGTTCGAGTGGAGTGACGCGCCGCTCGACGAGATCGCCGCTCTCAGTCGCCGCACTCACCGTGCCTAGGGTGCTCATCCGATACCCTCCTGTCGTCTTCCTGCTTCCGTGTCGATGCGCACATTTTGGCATCAGCGGCGAGACCCGTATACCGCCCGAACGTCTAGTTTTTACAGGACCAGTTCGGCGTTCTGGCGAGCAGACCACAGCGCTCCTCGCAGAACGCTTCTACCTTCACTGTTTCTCTCTGAGCAACGCACGAACGCGCAACTGCTAACCTGGCAACATCTCAGCCTCCGGCTCCTGGCCGAACGTGGCGGAAAAGCGGACCTTCAGTGCGTTGTAAGTCCGTACAGGTGATGGGGAAGTACGTGCTGCCTGCGGCCTATGCGAGATACCGCAACTCTATCCAGCCTTCCCACATCTTATGGTCGCAGGTTGTGGTCTCGTGGGCATCGATTGGCTCGAAGGGCGGCTATGTTCTGATCGTATGTGCGATCTCGAAGGTAGCCTTCGGACAACACCTCTTCTGCACAACTTGATGAATAGAGCCTAAGAGGAGCACATTCAATGGTGAAACAATAGGCTGGCTGCACACGTAAGGGAAACCGTGGAGGCGTATTACTGAGCGTAATGGCGAATACCGCATCTCAACCTTGAGCGGTGGTGGTCCGGTGAGCAACTATGAGGTGACGCGGATGGAGCATCAGAGGAACGACGATCGAGAAGGAATCATGGATGGTGACCGGGACCAGGGTCCGAAAGACCATCTCAAGATCGGCACTCACAACCCGCGAAGCGGCGAAGAGGATAGATATCCAAATGCGATCGAGCAGGCTTCGGACGTGCAGGGCTCACTACCGAAACGGGAAGCGACCTCGCCATTGGTCAACTGGCAGTCCGCCCTATACGTGTTCGTCTTGGGCATTACTTGCCTAGTCCTGGCTCCTCTTACGAGCCTATGGTGGATCGTACCGGTCTTGGGTGCAATCATACCGCTCGCGCTCGCCGTGTTGGAGGGGTCCAACCTCAAACTCGGGAGGCCCGACGGCAAGAAGGGCAAAGAGCGGGAGCTTCTCGAAGCGCTGGCCGAACGAGGCGAGATCACGCCCACCACGGCCGCCATGCGAACCTCGCTAACTGTCGACGAGGCCTCGAAGATGCTCGACGAGCTGGCCAGCAAGGGTCACCTTACGCTTCAAGCGGAGGACGGAGTCATGGCCTATGCCCTCAGGGGGTGGGACCGAATCCCCGAGCCGGGGGAGGCCTCCACCTCTCCCGATCTAGCGTCACAGGACGGCGCAGGTCCAAACCGACTCGAAGGCCCATTGAGCGAGCGGGAACTAGAGGTCCTTACCCTCCTGGCCTCCGGCAGGACTAACGCCGAGATCGCCAAAGACCTCTTCGTCGCCGTGGGTACGGTCAAGTCTCACATCAACAATATTTACCGTAAGCTCGATGCCGGGAATCGCGCCGAGGCCGTCACTAAGGCTCGTGAGATGAACCTGCTGCGTTAAGCGCCTGCTAACCATCTGCTAGGCACCCGACGCGGGCCTGGATCGCGGTAGCCCCGAATAACGCCGCCACCCTTCTTGCAGTGGCTTCATTCCCCGTTTCCGGGACGCGAATAAACCGCCGATGAACCACCTAAATCTATCCTTCGGCCGATGACTCTGCAACCGGTTCGGCCGTAGATTCATCCTTGCAAGATCAATAGAGAAGAGGAGGTATCGAAGGATGAGATTCGCGCCGCAAAGGGGAGGGTTCAAATGAGGACACTATTCATTGCCCTGCTTGGCCTGGTCCTAGGATTCTTCTTTGGCGAGGCGCTGGCCACGATAGCCGGAATGATCAGCTTCGCTGTGTTCAGCAGCACCCCCTCCGGGCTGATGCTCTGGATGCTTAGAAGCTTGCCAGTCGTCTCTGCGCTCGTATGCGCCATCGTAACTGCCGCCGTGTACCTCCGCCACAGGGCGGGCTAGCGTCAGTGCCATTCCGAGAGGAGATGACGTGAAGCTCTCGCGCAAAGAATTCTTAAAGCTTAGCTTCGCCGGAGGAGCCGGACTATTCCTGCCGTTCGGCGTCTCAGGATGCGGTGGGCTGACCGCCGGCAACAACAGCGCCCAAGGCAGTGCGGGCGCGTTGCTCAAGAGCGCGGCCAGGTTGCCGGAGCCGTTCACTATCCCGCTTCCCATCCCCCCGGTGCTGGAGCCTGTGCATACGGACGCCTCGGCCGAATACTACGAGATCACCCAGAAGGTCGGCCGAACGGAGATCCTGCCCGGGCTCAAGACCGAAGTGTGGGGCTACGACGGCATCTTTCCGGGACCCACGATCGAGTCGCGGCGCGGGCGACAGAGCGTTATCCGGCACCGCAATGAGTTGCCGGTGCCGACTGTGGTCCACCTGCACGGTGGCAAGACCCCGCCCGAGCACGACGGCTACCCTACTGACGTGGTGATGCCGGTTGGCAGTCGGGAGGCCGGGCACGGTAACCACGGCGAGCACGCGGAGTTAAACGTAATCGGGGAGGGAACCTTCGATTATAAGTATCCCTTGGACCAAGCCGCCGCGAGCCTCTGGTACCACGACCACCGAATGGACTTCACCGGCCCTCAAGTCTACAAGGGACTCGCCGGGTTCCATCTCATCCGGGACGACGAGGAGGAGGCGCTTGGGTTGCCAGCGGGCGAGCGGGACGTCCCGCTGATGATCTGCGACCGCGCCTTCACCGAGGACGGCTCGTTCGACTACCCTTCCCTTGATCCGTCGCTGAAGGGTGAGCCGGGGGTCGAGGGGGAGTACATGAGCGGGGTGCTAGGGGACTGCATACTCGTCAACGGCGCTCCATGGCCGGTCTTAGAGGTCACGAATACTCTCTACCGCTTCCGGCTCCTCAACGCCTCTAACGCCCGCCGTTACCGGCTTGCGCTCGACCCACCGCCCCGGGAGGGGGCGTCGTTCGTCCAGATCGGCAGTGATGGTGGCCTGTTAGCGAAACCGGTGAACCACAACAAGATCGAGATAGCTCAGGCGGAGCGCTTTGACGTGATCATCGATTTCTCCATCTACCCGGTCGGCACAGAGGTGACCCTTATCAACGAGCTCGGCGTGGGCAGCACCGCCAAGGTGATGCGCTTCGTCGTGGCGCGCGAAGGCACCGAGGAAAGCCGAATCTCGCCGAAACTGGCCGACCTCCGACCGCTGTCAAGGTCTGAGGCAACCGTGGAGCGCGAGTTTCGGTTCGTTCGCGGCGGAGCGAAGATGGATGGGATGACGCTCTGGACGGTCAACGGCGAGCCGTTTGACCCCGACCGCATCGACGCCAACCCACAGCTGGGCGCGGTCGAGCTGTGGAAGATACGCGGCCTCAACCTCGAGCACCCGATCCACATCCACCTCGCTTCGTTCCAGGTCCTCACCAGCGGCGGCGGCAACGGTGACGCCGGCCCCTACAACCAGGGTTGGAAGGACACCGTGAGCCTCGCCAGCGGCGGCGAGGCCGAGCTCCTGATCAAGTTCGACGGCTACCGGGGCAAGTACGTCTTCCACTGCCACAACCTAGAGCACGAGGACATGATGATGATGGCTAACTTCGAAGTTGTCTAAGGACAAGGGTAATGGCTATGCGAGAAAGGAGGGGTCGGCATACACGCCCGTCGGCTACTCCTCAAGAGTGACGAGCATGAGTTCTTACGCTGGCGAACCGACTGACTGACTGACGGTCCTGTACTGATACTACCCGGACTCCCGCATTTCTCCGGTCGCGGACTGGAAGCAGAAAGGTGTTGTAGGAGCGTTAAGAGCGAACTTCGGAGAATAGGTAAATGCCAGGGTCACAGAGCGCTTCTTTGGCACAGTTCCGTGGGCAGGATACAAGTACGTAGTAGCTATAGCGGTTTGCAATGCAGTTGAACCTCAACGACCTGGGCATACTAGCGCTCACGCAAGAGGTTCTCTCGGTAAAAATCATGCATTGACCGTGCAGGCGGGTCAATAACAGTGCAAACCGCTATAGCTCAACGCCACCTTGAGCTCCGGCTCCTCACCCAGCGTAGCGGAGAAGAGAATCTTTAAGGCGTTGTCAGTTCGTACAGTTGACGGGGGAAGTGCGTGCTGCCTAGTCCCATCCCAGATCACGCAACATTATGCAGCGCTCCTACACTGTGTGGTCGAGGGCGTGGGCTCATGGTCACCGATCGGCCTCGAAGGGCGGCTATGTCCTGGTACTAGACGGCATCTTGGATATAGACTTCCGAGACCGCATCTTAGCGGCAATCCGGTGAATAAGAGACTAATCACAACTAGGGTAGCCTCAAAATCACGTATAGAATCTTAGTAATTGATCCTTCCTCGGCCCGTCTTCGAGTAGCTTGTTCCCGCGCTCGGGTATGATCTCACCGAGGCTCCGGAGGGCCTGCGCCGCCTCAGGGAAAGGATCGAGCGCCATGATCGGAAGGATGAGAGACGGTTGGAGGCAGTTTACGGCGAGCAAGCCGGGTCAGCGGTTCCGAGCCCGATACCGTCGCAACCAACGAAGCGACCAGGGGAGCTCCGCTCTTCGGAAGGCTCTCGTAATAGTCGGCGGGATCGTGATCGTAATCACTAGCCTCTTGTTGGCGCCTTTGCCTGGTCCTGGCTGGGGCACCGTCTTAGTGGGGCTGGTAATAATCGCGGGCGAGATTCTGATTTTTGCCCGCCTCTTGGACCGAGCAGAGATGAAACTCAGAGGACCGGCGCAGCGGGCCAAGATCGCCTGGATGAACTTGCCCGCCGCTGTAAGACTCTCGATCGGCACAGTAGTTCCGGTTTGTGGTGCCGTATTGGGACTGTGGGCCTTGTTGTCTATCTTATAACTCGCCAATCTGGCAGCACCCGGCAGCAGGAAATAAGAAGGGGCGGCATTCGCCGTCCCCGCAAGAGCCGGGTGAATAGTGGTAGCTCGGCTCCGGTCCTACGGCAGGTTAAGGTCGATTTGCTCTGAATTGTCTCATCCACTGCAGCTGAGCACGTTGCATCTCCACCCAGGCATCTATCCCGCTGATCATCGGTTCGCCGATCGGGCCCCACATCCTCCAATAAGTCTTTGCTTGTTCGGCGAAGGTGTTCAGCATCTGCTCGTAGGTATCCAGCCCTGCTAGGGCTTCATCGCTCTGAGGTCCTTGCACAGCAATCCTCCTCCTTCACCAACTTGATCAAGGTATATCGGAGGTATGTTACCCACAGGTGCCGCCCCAGACACAACATTAAGCATACAAGTTAGGTTTTAGTGCAAGGCTGTAGCAAGTAGGAAGACGACTACAACGATAAGCGACATCAAGACTACGAATGCCATGGTAATGAGATAGCAGCCTCTGCTAGAGCTCTCGCCGAACCTCAGGCCTTTTATTCGAGCACCGCAGTGTGGGCATCTTCGAGACTCCTCTAACACTAGCTGACCGCAACACTCGCAGATAGCGTAGAACGCCATGGGCGGTCTTCCGTCCTTCCCTTCGCTAGAAAAGCACCACTGAGGAGCATAAACAGTACAGTAGGAGGAACGTCAAACTTACTGGGCTCCAGCCTTCAAGCGTTGGCTATCTGGCGCTGCTAACCTTGTGCTTATCGGCCTTCTTACCTCAACTGGTCTTGACCTCTACCCCTGCCCACAGCTTCGTTCATTGTCTGGGGCGTGTTGGCTGAGAGTTGGGTATGTCAGAGAACAGATCATGGCCGTCAATAGCGCGACGGGCTGTCCGCTAACAGCGAGCACATGCGTACTACTCTGAGGAGCGGGGGCATAATCTATATTGGAATGACGACGAAGGTAATAGAAGCCGAAAAAGAAGGGACCGCTTCCATGCTCGCCATGAATTACCGGGGGCCACTGCGGGTCCGCATCGACCATAAACCGATGCCAGAGATCCTGCATCCTCAGGACGCTATCGTCCGGGTCACGAGATCGTGTATCTGCGGATCCGACCTGCATCTGTACAACGGATCTGTGCCGGATACCCGGGTAGGGATGACGTTTGGCCATGAGTTCACAGGCGTGGTCGAGCAGCTCGGCGAGGAGGTGGAGAAGCTGAAAATCGGCGACCACGTTCTGGTGCCGTTCAATATCGCCTGCGGTACGTGTGTCTTCTGCCAGCAGGGACTGTATGGAAATTGTCATGAATCCAACTCTCAAGCTACAGCGGTAGGTGGCATCTTCGGCTATTCGCATACCGCGGGTGGCTACAACGGTGGACAGGCAGAATACGTCCGCGTCCCTTATGCTGATGTTAGTCCTACGGTCATTCCGGAAGGCATGGACCCGGACGACGCAGTGCTGCTCACCGACGTAGTGCCTACGGGATATCAAGCGGCTGAAATGGGCGGTATTCAACCCGGTGATACCGTCGTGGTTTTCGGGGCCGGTCCGGTTGGCATCATGGCGGCCAGGTGCGCCTGGCTCTTCGGGGCGGGGCGGGTCATCGTAATCGACTGTGTCGATTACCGGCTCGAGTTTGCGAGAGAGTATGCCCCCTGCGAGGCCTATGACTTCAGGTCGCTGGAGGACCCTGTGGTGTTTATCAAAGGGACCACCGAATCCCTGGGGGCCGACGTGTGTATCGACGCCGTGGGAGCCGAGGCCGCCGGCAGCGCGCTGCAGACGGTCCTCGGCAGGAAATTGCTGATGCAGGGAGGGTCGGCTACGGCGCTTCATTGGGCCATCAACTCCGTAAAAAAGGGTGGGATCGTCTCTATAGTCGGCGTGTACGGCCCGATAGGCACCCACATCCCCATCGGAAACGTGGTCAACAAAGGTATCACTATCCGGGCGAATCAGGCGTCGGTGAAGCGGCTGCTGCCACGGCTGATCGAGCATGTGCAGAGCGGCGTCCTAGATCCGAAAGCACTGATTACCCACCGTATCCCTCTGGAGGACGTGTCGGACGCCTACCGGATCTTTTCGGCGAAGCTCGACGACTGCATCAAGCCGGTGCTGATGCCGCCGTCGGCTAGAACGTAGGGAGGAACAGCTATGGAACATACACCCAAAGACCCTTCGCAGGTAGAGGGGTGGGGCGTGGACATCGACCCGAAAAATGACCCGACCTACCCGATGAAGTATCGCAACGATGGCGAACACGCAGGCTACAGCTGGGAGCGCCCGCCGCAGCAGCCGCTCACCGTTGAGGTCCTGCACTCCAACGAGCGATCAGACCTGACCTCTGTGTTCGGAACATCGACGCCCCCCTCGGGGGTGAGCGGCGAGTTCCGTCGCATCGCTTTCAGGTACAGCGAATCCAGCTATGGTCATTGGCTACCCTTGATGCTGGCCGACCGGGTGAGCGTAGTGGAAGGCGTCGTGGACGACCTCAAGCACGGCCACCTCCCCAACGTCTTCGCAGAACGAGGCTGGAATGCGGAATGGAAGCACAACAGGACAAGTCTCGTCCGAAGAATTCTTCTCAGAGTGGTTCTGGTTTCCGCCGCCATCGCCTACCTCAGGAGCAGAAGGGCCGATTCGCACCAGGAAGAATGATCGTCGCCCTGATCATCATACTTCCGGAGTTTAGATCAGTGGGGTATAAGGAGAGGCAGATGCCGCGAAAAAGAGGAAGACCCCCAGAAGGGGACCTTCCTCTAGACTAGTCCCGGCCGCGTGGCCTTAGCTAGCTACCGCCGATGAGGCAGTATTTACTTGATGATCCTGCGAGCCACGAGGCCGGCACCTATCAGCAGGGCGCCAGCACCGAGCGCGAACAGCGAAGCGCCGCCACCGGTCTTCGGCAGCTCAGCCTTGGCCTCAGCCTTCGGAGCCGGGGCCGGAGCAGCCTTAGCCTCCGCGCCGCCAGCCTTGGCCTCGGCCTTCGGGGTCGGAGCCGGAGCAGCTTTGGCTTCCGCGCCACCCGCCTTAGCCTCAGCCTTCGGAGCCGGAGCAGCCTTGGCCTCCGCAGCGCCAGCCTTAGCCTCGGCCTTCGGGGCCTCGCCGGCTGCCGCCGCCTGCGCGATTTCCTGGGTGCACTCGGTCGAAACCTCAGGGCTGAAGCCGCTCTGCACGAGCTCCTGCTCGATCTCAGCCTCGTTCTCGTCGCCGTCGATGTCGATCACGGCGTTCTGCGAGCCGGAGACGACCTGGACGTTCTCGTTACCGTCGCCGAACGTGACGCTCGCCGGACAGTTCTGAACTATGCTGCCCTCAACCGCTGTGGTGTCGGAGATCTCGACGTCGCCTTCCCCGACCTCTATGCTGCTGCCACTGCCCTGAGCATAGGCCGGGGACACGGCAACCACAACCAGCGCCAGCATTGCCATCAGTGCGGTGATCTTCTTCATCTTCGTCCTTTCTAACGACGTATTTACTACAAGAAGAGAATAGTATCTGCAGAGAGACTTGCGCCTCCTACAAATGGGTGAGATTTACTACTTTTTCTTACTAATTAACCCCGTGTGCAAGTTTCCTTAGGGGCTTGAACTGAAGAGAAGACCTCTCCGCAGAGCGGGTGCGGGCGCGTGATTTGTGGCACCTTACCAGCAGGCTGTTGCGAAAAGTCCTCTCTCACACCGTGGCTTTCTTGCTCAACCACCAAGTGGGTAATCCACCCCTTCAGCTCTCGAAACTACTCACCTGAAAAACCTGTACACCGGGTTAGCTAGAGTAGTTCTTAATACGAGATGAAGAAGATCAGTGAGTTGTTTGGTTGGTTTCTGAGAAGACCTCTTAGCGGCAGTTCTTGAATAAGGAAGATCCTGAGCCCCGATCTAGTGAATCCCGGCTCCTTGCCACGGAAGCGTTTAAGCGAATACCATATAAGCTATCCAGCATCAGGGCTGAGTAGCAGGTCAGATCTAACCCTATAGGCAGGGCGCAGGAGGATGCTATCTCCACGGATAGTGAATCGACAAGACATGCGCATCTCGTAGTTCTAAAGGGGCCGGGACTAGGGGATCTTTACTTTCTGCACGAGAAGGAGGTTGTGCTGGGGAACGATCCGCACCACGCGATCCTAGTGATACGAGACATAGAGGTCGAACCGAAGCATGCCAACGTACACTGGGAGTCGGCCTCAGGCGTCTATAGGATTCAGGATCTGGGCACCGGTGAGGGTACCGCGGTGAACGGCGAGATCCTAAGAGCTTGCGAACGGCGCCGACTATACAACGGCGACCGTATCGTAATAGGCGATTCTGTGCTGGAGTTCTCGCAGGACGACCCCATAAAAGCGCAATTCCACAGGGCTCTGGACCATCTGATTAACCGTGATTACCTCACGGGGCTCCTCGCCAAGAATCGCTTCGACGAGGAGTTCGAGCACTGGCTACAGACAATGGCAACGGCGCACCGGCCCTTAAGCATTCTCATGGCCGACATAGACAATCTCAAGGAGATCAACGACAAACACGGACACCTCCTAGGCGAATTCGTGGTCGGCATGGTCGGCCGCATTATCGGGGAGCTGCACTCGGAGGGAGGCCGCCAGGCGACCCGGTTCGGCGGCGACGAGTACCAGACCATCCTCCCAAACCTCACTAAGGAAGAGGCCCTTAAGGTAGCCGAGGAGATCCGGTGCCGGGTCGAGGAGTACGCCTTCGAGCACGAGGGCAAGCTCGCTAACCCGACCCTCTCTGTTGGTGTCGCAACCTACCCTGAGGACGGCACGATGCGTAACGACCTCACTCACGCCGCCGACGAGGCACTATACAGGGCCAAGCATACAGGCGGCAACGCGGTTCGGGCGTAGGCGAACCTGGTGCCTTATAACGAGTCTGGCCGTACGCTTCTGCCATGAAATAGAGCTGGGCTGGAAGACAGGACCAAGTCTCTAGAGACTTGGTTATATGACACTATTCAACCGGATCCGTGGAAGTGGCAAAGTTCCGAGAACACACCAGAAGCTTGGTCTCCAAGAACGCTTCACACGCAATATTCTGAAACTCACTCGCTAGGCAGCTCGGTGAGAAACCGTTGAGCGCGTAGCCTCTAGACTAACCCCAGTTCGATCTCCGGCTCCTGGCCTAGCTTAGCGGAGAAGCGAACTTTAAGGCGTTGTCAGTTCGTACAGTTGACGGGAGCGCATTTCCCACAAAGTAGTGTAAGGCTCCGGCGCGCTAATCTTCCTGTCTTGGTGTTCGCTTTACTGTCCGGGGTTTCTGGAGCCGTTACTATGTCGATCGTCTGCCGGTGGTGCGTCGGGTTCGGTAACGGCGCGGGAGGAGGAAAGCGTGGACGTGCTGGTTAGTGGGTCGAGGGGGCTCATAGGCTCGGCGCTCGTACCTGCCCTTGAGGAAGAGGGGCATAGGGTACGGCGTCTCGTTCGTTCCGGGGGATCTTCGGGAGACGAGGTCCGGTGGGACCCGTCGGCGGGCACGATAGACGCCGCCAGGCTCGAAGGAGTTGACGCCGTGGTACATCTCGCGGGGGAGAGCATCGCCGAGGGGCGCTGGACGCCTGCGAAGAAGGCCCGCATTCTGGAGAGCCGCGTGCAGGGGACACGCCTGCTCTCCCAGACGGTGGCCGGTCTTCCCTGGCAGCCTCGGGTGATGGTCTCGACCTCTGCGGTCGGTTACTACGGTGACCGGGGCAACGAGCTTTTAAGGGAGGAGAGCGGGCCCGGATCGGACTTCCTGGCCAGAGTCTGTCGGGAGTGGGAGGCTGCGGCCGACCCGGCGCGAGCAGCGGGGATCAGAGTCGTGCATCCACGCATCGGGATAGTGCTCTCTCCCGAGGGCGGCGCTTTAGGTAGGACGTTGCCGATCTTCAAGCTCGGCGCCGGGGGCAAGATCGGGTCAGGGAGGCAGTACTGGCCCTGGGTAGCCCTGGACGACGTCGCCGGCGCCATCCTACATGCCCTCTCTACCGAGACGCTCAAAGGACCGGTCAACGTCGGTTCTCCAAACCCCGTCACCAACGCGGAGTATACGAAGACCCTGGGCCGCGTCCTGAACCGCCCGACCGTCTTCCCGCTCCCGGCTCCTGCGGCGCGGTTGATGCTGGGCGAGGTCGCAGACGCGCTGCTCCTGGCGAGCCAGCGGATGGAGCCCGCGAAGCTGAAAGAGTCGGGCTACGAGTTCCGGTATCCGGAGCTAGAGGGCGCGCTGCGGCACCTGCTCGGGAGATAACGTGGATCACGAGCGGTACATGCGCCGGGCCGTCGAGGTCGCACACGGAAACCTCGATGCCCCCTTCGGGTGCGTCATTGCTGACCGGGAGACCGGGGAGGTACTGGCCGAGGGTCTCAACAAGGCCGAGAGAAACCCTATCTCGCACGGAGAGATCGACGCGATCGTTCATCTCTCCGCGGACCGTCCGGCGGTAGACTGGACCAGGCTCGTCCTCTACACCACCGCCGAGCCCTGCCCGATGTGCTCCGGGGCGATCCTGTGGTGCGGCATCCCGCGCGTCGTCTTCGGCACCTCGATACAAACGCTCAAGCACCTCGGCCTCCCGCAGATAGACCTGCCCGCCGGTGAAGTCTCGAACCGCTCCAGCTTCAGCCGCTTCGAACTCACCGGCGGGGTGCTCAAACCGGAGTGCGACGCCCTCTTCGAGGAGATGGCTCGGCGGATGGGTAGCTAACCCCTTGTTAGAGAGAGAATGAAGAACCAATATTTCGGCGACGTCAGCGATTATCGCAAGTATGGATTGCTCCGAGTACTCTCCTCAGAGGGTGAGATCAGTACCGGGGTATGCTGGATGTTGACGCCTTCTGACGGACGCACCGACGGCAGAAAACTAGAGTACCTTGACTAACGCGGCAAGTACCGAAGCTTTGACCCTTATCTATTCGATCACCTTTACCGGCATGTAAAAGTAGAAGGCAGGCGCGATGTTCGTCTCGTAGAGAACGTAGATATCCTGCCGGAGACTATCTTCTTTACGCACATGCTAAGCGATTCTGCGAGAGAATGATGCCGCTATTTCACCGAAATGCTCGAAGTTTCCGAGGGGTTGACCTCGTCTTCTTCGACCCTGACAACGACTTTGAGGTTGCCTCCAAGCCGCTTGGACGCAGGGATTCGAGCAAGTATCTCTTCTGGGAGGAGATGGCCAGTACGTACGCCGCAGGCCACTCGGTGCTTGTCTACCAGCACTTCGTCCGTGCGAATCGGGAGAGCTTCGTCGAACGAATCGTCGAAGGGATCGTTGCTCGGATGGACGCTTCTAAAGTATTCTCGTTTCGTACCTCGCACGTCGTCTTTTTTCTCGCTTCACAACCCGGACATGCGGAGTATTTCTACCGGCGGGCGGAACACGCCTCAAGGGTTTGGGAAGGGCAGATACGGGTCTCCCAACACTAGAGTTAACTCAGCAACTCCGCGTTGAAGCCCGCCTCCCGGAGCAAGTCCTGCGCCTTTTCGGCGGCGCCGGCGTCCAGGGTGAGGACTAGGGCGGCGCGCTCGGTGTTGGAGTGGCGGACGTAGAGGTCGAGGATGTTGATGCTGTTGGAGCCCATGAGGGTCGTAACCCGCGCGAAGACGCCGGGGCGGTTCTCGACGGAGATGGCTATCTCCACGTTCTCGCCGCTCTTATCGACGAGGATACCGCCGAGGGCGTCGTAGGCCGCGCGGGCGTCCCGGAAGCGCTCTTCTATGGCCTGGCGGTCCTTGATCTCGCTGCCTAGCTGCGCCATTGCTCCTGCGAAGGCCCCCAGGGCCTCGCCCAGTGCCGGCGCGTTCTCGGCCAGGATATCCGACCACAGCCCCGGGTTCGACGCCCCGACCCTGGTGAGGTCCCTGAAGGAGGGGCCGGCGAAGGAGAGAGCTTCGGGGGAGATATCCGAGGCTACCTTTAGCAGGGCCGCGGCCATGAGGTGAGGCAGGTGGGAGAGGGCGGCCATCAGGAGGTCGTGCTTCTCCGGGTCGACCGCCGTAGGGATCGCGCCGAGCTCCCGCACGAACTGCGCTACCTCGCGGTAGTCTTCGGGTGTCGTCTTCGCGGTCGGCGTGAGAAAGTAGCGGGCGCCCTTGAAGAGATCGGTCTTCGCGTTCGCCACGCCCGCGAGTTGGCTGCCGGCCATCGGGTGCCCGCCAACGAAGTGCCTCAAGCCGCGCGATTCGGCCTCGCCTACTATCTTCATTTTTGTGCTGGCAACGTCGGTGACGAGGGCGTCCGTCGGGGCGAGTTTCCCGATCAGGGCCGCGATGCGGGAGATGGGCGCTGCGAGCACCACGAGGTCCGCCCCGCGCGCCTCCTTTATCGTAGAGGCCCGGTCTACCGCTCCGATCTCGGCTGCCTTCTCCAGCACCGCCGGATCGTCCACGCCGACTACCTCCCAGCTCGCCGTCCTCGCCGCGAGCCCGACCGAGCCCCCTACGAGGCCGACCCCGATAATGGCAAGTGTTCGGCTCAAGAGGTCCGCTGCGGTCTCGCCTCGGGCTTAGCCTTCCGCGGGGCTTCGCTGGTCGCGTCTTCGAGGGCCGCGATGACGCGGTCGTTCTCCCACGAGTCGCCTACCGTGACGCGGCTCCACCCGGGATACTCCAGCGCTGTGCCCTCCCTTACGAGGACACCGGCCTTCTCGAAGTCATCCGCCCCGAACCGGACCATGATGAAGTTGCCCTGTGAGGGGATAAAGTCCAGCCTCGCGCCGGCGAACGCTTCCTGCAGGCGGTTGCGCTCCCGAACGACGAACTCGGCTCGCTCCCGGACCTTGTCCCACGCCAGCATCGAAGCTGTCGCCGCGACCTGGGCGGCGAGGTTGACGGAGACGGGGAACCGGACCCTCTCGGCGTATTCGGTGATCTTCTCGGACCCGATGCCGTAGCCCACCCGGAGACCGGCCAGCCCGTGCGCTTTGGAGAAGGTGCGGGCGGTGATGACGTTCTCCCTTTCGAGGGCGAGGACGTGAGAGTCGCGGTAGGCCGGATCGTCGACGAACTCGACGTAGGCTTCGTCCAGGATCAGGAGTACTTCCGAGGGCAGTTCAGAGGCCAGGCTCGCGACCTCATCCAGGGTCAGGTACGTGCCTGAAGGGTTGTTAGGGTTGCAGAGGATCACGGCCCTCGTCTCGCCGGTCACCGCCGAGAGCAGCGCCTCTGCGGGAATCTCGTGTTTCTCCGTGAGGGAGACCGGGCGGGCCGCCATACCGAGGACCGCGCAGATCATGGGATAGAGGCTGAACGACGGCCAGGGGTAGACGACCTCGCCGACGGGGAGCAACTGGAGTACGTTCATCAAGACCTCGCTCGACCCGTTGCCGACCAGCACGTTGCGGGTCTCCGTGCCGGCGTTGGCCTCGGCCACTGCCTGGCGGAGGCGCGTGACGTGGCTGTCGGGGTAGCGGTTGGCGCGGGGCAGCACCTCGGCGAGGGCCGCCTCCGCCTCCGGGAGCGGCCCGAAAGCCAGTTCGTTCGAGGTCAGCTTCGCGTACCGGTGCTCGTCCGTTCCCTCTGCCGCCATCCTCCAGGACTTCGGCGGTATGTACGGCCGCAGCGGATCGAGCTCGCTTCTAAATCTCATTACGTTCCCTTCGTCTTACACGCTTTAATCCGCGAAACTGCCATTCTAGAGAATATTCCGGTTTATTCAGGCTTGCAACGTAGGGCGTGGTATGCGAACGGTCGTCGCTCATGGCTTTACCGACGATACAGTGTTTGCCTTATCTTCCGAGCGCATATAGAATCCTGAACCATGGAGAATACGGGTACTGACGACAGGATAGAGGAGCTTCGGCGGCGGGTCGACGAGGTCGACCTGGAGCTAATACGCATCCTCAACGAGCGGGCGCGCATCGTGCAGGAGATCGTGGCGATAAAGGGCGATGCTGGGAAGCCTCTCTTCGACCCCAGACGCGAGGAGGAGATCCTGCGCCGGGTCGCCGAGCAGAACGAGGGGCCGATCTACGATACCTCGATGCGTGAGATCTTCGAGCTCATCTTGCATCGTATCCGGGATCTGGAAGTCCAACGCGAAGAGTTTAGGTAGTTGATTTTATGAGTATTTCCGAGAAGAGCGCCGCTTGCGTAAAGACGAACGTTTCGACCAAGAACGGCATGATACAACCGGGCTCGTTCCGGGTGGTTGCCGGTCCCTGCACCGTCGAGAGCTACGAGCAGTTCGAGGCATCCGCCAGGGCCGTGAAACAGGCCGGCTACGAGTACGTCCGCGGCGGCGCCTTCAAGCCCCGCACCTCCCCGTACTCATTCCAAGGCCTGGGCGAGGAGGGCCTGAAGATACTCTCCGAGGTCTCCGGCGAGCTTGGCCTGAAGGCGGTCACCGAGGTCATGGACGCCGAGGATATAGAGCTCGTCATGGAGCACGCGGAGATAATCCAGATAGGCGCGCGCAACATGGCGAACTTCTCGCTGTTGAGGCGAATCGGAGCGGCGATCGCGGGGACCGACCACGGTGTTGTCCTCAAGCGAGGCTTCGCGTCGACGGTCGAGGAGTGGCTGCTGGCGGCGGAGTACATAACCAAAGAGGGCAGCGAGAACGTGGTTCTGTGCGAGCGAGGGATAAGGACGTTCGAGACGTCTACGCGCTTCACGCTCGATCTCTCGGCGGTGATCGTGGCGAAGAGGCTCACGGACCTGCCGGTTATCGTCGATCCTTCTCACGCCGCCGGCCGGCGCGACCTCGTTATTCCCCTGAGCAAGGCGAGCGTGGCGGCTGAGGCTGACGGGTTGATCGTCGAGTCGCACCACGAGCCGCAGGAGGCTTTGTGTGACGCCGAGCAGGCCTTGCCGGTAGAGGCGCTGATGGGGCTGCGCGAGACGCTGCGGCCGTTCGCGAGCGCCATGGGCCGGGAGGTCCTCTAGGGTCCCTCAGGGGGGCCTGGGGGTAGGATCTTGAGCCGGCTGGGCGAGAGGTTCGTCCTCGAACGCCAGGTCGGGGCCGGAGGCATGGCCCGAGTCTTCAAGGGCAAGGACGTGTCGCTCGACAGGGCGGTGGCCGTCAAGATCCTCAAACCTGGCTACGGGGAGACCGATATCGGCGTGCGCTTCGAACGAGAGGGGCGCACGGCCGCCAAGCTCGCGCACCCGAACATCGTCCAGGTCTACGACGCGGGCCAGGCCGAGTTCGAGGGACGCGAGGTCTCCTATATAGTCATGGAGTTTGTTCCTGGCGGCGACCTGAAGGCTCTCATAGATAAGAAGGGCTCTCTCCCCAACGACGAGCTCGTGAGGCTCGGGGCCGACGTCTCGGCAGGCCTGGCGCACGCCCATGAGCGAGGCGTGATCCACCGCGATATAAAACCTCACAATATCCTCCTCGACGAACGCGGCCAGCCCAAGCTGACCGACTTCGGCATCGCCCGCGCCCTGGACGCCACCCAGGCTACCCAGACCGGTTCCTACCTCGGGACGGCTCTTTACTCCTCGCCCGAACAGCTCCGAGGGGAGAGGGTTACTCCGAAGAGCGACGTCTACTCCCTGGGGATAGCCCTCTATCAGGCAGCCACCGGCCATGCGCCGTTCGCCGGAACGCCGATCGAGGTCGCCAGCCAGCACGTCTCCCGTCCGCCGACCACCCCGAGCGTACTCGGCGCGAACCTCGACCGTGAGGTAGAGGCCCTTATAGTCGAGTGCATCGAGAAGGACCCTGACCGCCGCCCGAGCGCCCAACAGGTCCACGAACGGCTCCGCGAAGCGATCCAGCCCGCCCCCGGAGACCGCGCCTATGCGGCCCCCCCGGTGTCCGAGCCCATGCAGGCCGAAGACGACAGCGCGCCGCCGCCGGAGGGTCCTCCCGCCAGACCGCCGCCCGGTCCCCGGCGTGAGAGGGGCAGGCGCCGTCCGGCCATCATCGCGGCAGTCGCGCTGCTGCTCGTGCTGCTCGGTGCGGGCGTGGCATACGCGATGCTCGCTGAAGACGACTCCGATCAGGCGCAGACCCCGGCGGAGGATACCGCCCAGCAGCAGGCGGTGGCCCCCGGGAGTACGGGGGAGGAGACTACTCAGCCTTCGGGAGGCGGCGGAGACGAGGCTTCCACCAACGGTCAGACCGAGCGGGATCAGCCCGTGCAGACAACCCCGGCCGGCAGTTCTCAGGAAGAGGATGGTTTATCGGCGGAGGCTGCGGAGCAGACGATCGAGGAGGTTTACTCCTCTGCTGAGGATGAGGATTATACGACTTCTTACGGCCTGCTCTCTCAGAGGTTCAAGCAAAACACAGCTCCAACGCAGGGACAATGGAGCGGCCAGTTCGAGACGTTGCAAAGTCTGGACTGGGAAGAAGGGCCAACCGCGCAGGTGTCGGGTGACACCGCCACCGTCACCGGAGTTACGATAGCCGACCACACCGACCGGACCGAACGCAACGACGCCACGTGGACGCTGCTAGCAGAGGACGGCGAATGGAAGCTAGATAACGTTACTATCAACGACCAGCAGTTATTATAAATTGCTGGAGAAAAGAATTACCGAGAGGGGCGGGATCTGAAGACTGTATTTACGGCGTTTGTTTCGGCGGTTATAGGCGCTTTAATCGCTACGGTGGTGGTTTACCTGGGGCTCTCCGGGTTGGAGGACGAGGGGGACTCCAAGAACGTGTCTTTCGAGGAGGTACAGTCCTCGTCCACGCCTGAGGAGGGAGTGAACCCCGGTGGCGAGGAGGGACCTTCAGTACGCGACGTCTATATGCGCGATGGTCCCGGGGTGGTCACCATCTACGTGAGTTCACAGCAAGCGGGGCCGGGCGGAGGCTCGGGGTTCGTAGTCGACGAGAACGGCTACGTGGTCACCAACCAGCACGTCGTCGAGGGGGCCGAGAGCGTCTCGGTTAGCTTCGGCGGCGGCGCCAAAGAGAGGGCCGAGGTGGTAGGAGAGGACCCCTCTACCGACATCGCCCTCTTAAAGGTCAACGATATAGAGGAGTCCCTGACCCCTCTCACGCTTGGGGATTCAGACTCTGTTGGAGTTGGGGATCCGGTGATCGCCATCGGCAACCCGCTCGACGTCGGCATTAGCGTCACCACCGGTATCGTTAGCGGGCTCGGGCGCGGTATCAAGGCGCCCAACGGTTACACGATAAACGGGGCCGTCCAGACCGACGCTGCGCTTAGCTCGGGCAACTCGGGCGGTCCCCTGCTCGACGCGGGCGGGAACGTCATCGGAGTGAACTCCCAGGCGGCCTCCGGCGGGCTCGGGGGGGTGGCCCAGGGAGTGAACTTCGCGGTCCCGATAAATACGGTCAAGAGCGTGATCGAGCAGCTCATCGAGACCGGTGAGGTCGAGCACGGCTACATAGGCGTGAGCATGTTCCCTCTGGGGATCGAGGACCTCGCTGTGTACTCGGGCCAATCCCTGGAGGATTTCTCCGCGCAGTACGGTCTGCCGCAGAACGGGGCCATCATTAGCAAGACCGTCGAAGGCGGTCCGGCCGAAGAGGCGGGCTTAAAGGGCGGTGACGACGACCAGGAGGAGATAGCGGGCGTAGAGGTGCCCCTCGGGGACGTGATCACCGAGGTCGAGGGCGAGAGCGTGGCGACTTCGGAGGACGTGATCGAGGTCGTCAACACCCTGAAACCCGACGATGCCGTGACGCTCACCGTAGCCACCCCCGGCGAGGAGCCGCGCGAGGTCCAGGTGAGGCTCGGGGTTCAGCCTCCGGGTCAGCAACAACAACAACCGCGGCAACAGCCGCAGCAGTAGAGGCGGATCGAGAGGCATCTCAGGTTGGAAGATCTAAAACGTGCCGCCGCCGAGAGGGCGGTTGAGGAGTACGTCGAGAGCGGAATGGTCGTAGGGCTCGGCACGGGCTCTACGGCCTCGCACGCGGTCTGGAAGATCGGGGAGCTTATAATAGCCGGAGAGTTGAGCGGCATACGAGGGGTGCCGACCTCGGCGAGGACCGCCGCTATGGCGCGCGAAGCGGGCATCCCGCTGGTCACGCTCTCGGAGGAACGGCCCGTCTTCACTATCGATGGGGCCGATGAGATCGGACCGGGTCTAAACCTCATAAAGGGTCGCGGCGGGGCGCTTCTGCGCGAGAAGATCGTGGCGGGCGCCGGAGAGTTCCTGGTGGTGGTCGCCGACGACACGAAGCTGGTCGATACTCTGGGGCTGGGCCCTCTACCCGTCGAGATCGAACCGTTCGGCTGGGAGATCACCCTCGACGCCCTCGCGTCTTTGGGCTGCGAACCGAGCCTCAGGCTCGAAGGTCCTGGCTCCCAGACCGGCGACCCTGATCGCCCCTACGTCACCGACGGCGGTCACTACACGGCCGAGTGTCTCTTCCCCTCGATCCCCGACCCGGCTGGCCTCGAAGAAGAGATAAAACGCATCCCCGGAGCCCTTGAGACCGGCCTCTTCATCGGCCTCGCAAAGGCCGCTATAGTCGCTCACGGGGACAGGACAGAGGTCATCGAAGCGTCGCCTCGTTGAGGCGGGCTAACCTGTCGGATAGCGTCTAGAGACCTGTCTCACTCTCTCACGCACCCGAGCTTCTCGGGACGGCGCGTCTTTCAGGGCGAGCGGCCAGCAGGGGAAGGCTGACCAGCCGAGGCGCCACACGACTATTGGATCGTTGCTCCGAAGCCGGCGCGGGTCCCGGAGCGCGTGGTCCGGTCCTTCTCGACCACGAGCTTGTAGATGGAGTCGTAGTCAACGTAGACCGTTGCCTTGCCGTCCTCCATCTTCACCTTGAGGTAGTCGTCTTCGACGGAGATCTCCGCTTTCGGCTCCACGGTGAAGGTATCCCTCTCATCCCAGATCACGAGGTTCGCCTCCTCGTTTTGGGCCTCGTCCACTATCCTCTTTACGGTCTCTCGATCCATGTTACTAAGCTCCTTATCTATGCGATCGACTAGATCTCATTCTACACGCGGCAGAGGACGGGCGGTTGCGGAAGTCTCCGCGGCATCCCTTTGCAGATGATCGGCTCGCCCGGCCCGCTTCTGGGGTAGAATGCCGCTCTGTGGCTCCTACTAAATCAGCGGGCGAGATACTTGAGGCCGTAGTCGAAGACGGGCAGGAGGAGCTCGGACGGGCCAGCGCAGGGCTGGCGCTCAGCGGCCTCGCGGCCGGGCTGAACATCTCGTTCTCGGCGGTGGCTCTGGGTGCCGTCGGAGCGTTTACCGGCGGAATCGGGCTGGCTGCGGCGCTGCTCTACCCGATAGGGTTCCTTATCGTCGTGCTCGGCCGCTTCCAGCTCTTTACCGAGAACACCGTCACCCCGGTAGCCGTGGTGCTCACGAACTTCGGCAGCCTGAGCAACATGCTCAGGCTGTGGGTGGTGATCTTCGTCTCCAACCTAATCGGCGCGGTGCTCTTCGCGGCTGCTGCGGTCTACGGGGAGGTGCTGCCGGCCTCTACCTTCACCGTGCTCTTCGATGAGGTAGCGCAGAAGCTCGACCACGGGTTTTGGAAGACTACCCTCAAGGCCGTCTTCGGGGGCTGGCTGGTCGCCCTCATGGCCTGGATGGTCGCCGCCTCCAGAGACACCATCTCCCAGGCGTTCTTTATCTACGTGCTGGCCTTCCTTATCCCGGCTAGCGGCCTCGTCCATTGCATAGCCGGCTCCTCGGAGGTGCTTATGAGCGTCTTCGCGAGCGAGGTCCCCTTCACGGAGTACCTGGTAGGTTTCCTGGTTCCCGCCACGCTCGGGAACGCGGTCGGGGGAGTCTTTTTGGTGGCGCTACTAAACTACGGTCAGGTCGCCGGGTCGGACAAGAAGACCTCTCTGTCAGGGTATACCGAAGACCAGCAAGAGGGCTCCTGATTCTCCGGGCCTCTGTAGTTTGTCGGCGGGAGAACCTTGATCTAGAATAGCTCGGTTTCGCTCTGTGGTGCTCTCTAGAGAGGCGTTTTGAAGAATCTCACATCCAGCCTGGTAGACCTCGACCGGACTTTGTTCTGGGCGATATTTCGCGTTAAGTGGAAGCCGTTTACGCGCGTGATGCGTGTGTTTACCATTGCCGGGAAGATGGGCGCGTTGTGGGGCGTGATCGCCGCGCTCGCCTTCCTGCTCACCGGTCTGGATCTCTATAACCTGCTCGTTCCCTGGGTTTCTATCGCCTGTTCCTGGTTTATCGCCGAGGGCGCCAAGCATCTCTTCAACCGCGCCCGTCCTTTTATCTACGACACCGGGATAGCCCCGCTGACGAAGACACCCTCCTCAAGCTCGTTCCCCTCAGGCCACTCGGCGACCGCCGCCGCCGGCGCCATTACTCTCTCCGTCATCTACCCGGTCTTCGCTCCCGCTTTCCTGGTCTGCGGCCTCCTCGTTACCCTCTCGCGCGTCTACCTCGGCGTTCACTACCCCTTCGATGTGTTGGCAGGTATCCTGATCGGGGCCGCCACCTCTGTCGTCGTGCTCGCCCTCGCGTGAAGCCCCTTACCGGCTCTGAGCCCCGACTGCGGTAAAACCTCTCTATGAAGGTACAGGGGCACCCATCTGGTTCGCCTCATAAAACTTCCTATAGCCGCATTCAGGAACTCCTGCGGACCCCTGTGATGGGCGCTCCAGGCCAGGGCATGCTAACCATTCGGGACAGCCACAAGGAGCTGAAACGCTAGCTCGCAGCACTGAAGTCTCGTACTCAACCTTAATCGTGTGCACAATGGGTCTCAACGATAATGATTACAAGTCACAACCGTGTTCGTCTCCTACAATCGTGGGGTTGTAGGGCTATCCTGATGCCCTGCCCCGCCGGGCGGACCGGCGGGACGAATGAGAATTTTGGCCTCTCGCATATTGATGCTTGCGCCTACCCCTCCGGGTACCAGTCCTCCCGCCAGGCTTGCATCTGGGAGATCTCGCGCTCTTGAGCGCTCACGATATCTTCGGCGATCCGCAGGATTTCCGGGTCCTCGCTTTCTTGGAGGGCCACGTTCGCCATCGCGATAGCCGACTCGTGGTGCGGGATCATGGCGTCGATGAACGCCTTGTCGAAGGGCCTCTGGCTCGCCAGCTCCCCGGCGTCCATGTTGCCCATCATCCCCTCCATCTCCTCCTGGGACATCTCCATCGCGGGCTCGCCTCCAAGTTCCTCCCGGATCTCGCCGAAGAGGTCTATCTCGGCGCGTTGGGCGCTTATGATGTCTTGTGCCAGCGCCCTTATCTCCTCGTGCTCGGCGTTCTCGAGGGCAGCTTGGGCCATCTCTACGGCCCCCTCGTGGTGCGGCACCATGCTGTCTACGAAGGCAGCGTCAGAGTACTCGCCGTTGGGCGCGACCATCTGCCGGGCCGCCTCCTCGGGGTCCATCGAGCCCTGGTCCGTGTCTTCCATGCCGGACATCTCGCCGTGATCCATGCCCTGCATGTTGTCGGACGTTTCCTCTTGGGCAATCTCGGAGGCGCTATCCTCTTCCTGCTGACCCGACCCGGAGCCGCCCGAGCCCGCGCAGGAAACGAGCACCAGCGCGATCGCCAACGAGAGCCCGGCTAGCCCGAGCTTGTTCAGTTTCTTCACGAATTTTCCTTCCCGTTCTTTGGTGTTGTCGACTGCCCGAAAGCATCCCCGCGTCGTCGCGAGAAGGAGCGGTCTAGAGCCGTAACACCTGCAAGGAAGGAAGCGTCGGTCCCCGCGGTCGGTGGGTGATGAAGGGCGGGTAGTGCAGTCGGAAGCGCGATCGAGGGGCCGAGGCCTCGCGCCACCTGCGCACTACGAGCAGCAGTACCAGGAGCGCCACCCCGATTGCCGCGAACACGATGGCGAAGTAGCTGTGATTCTCCAACCCACCCGACGCTTCATCGTCCCCGGTGTGTTTGCTAGTTGCCTCACCCGTCTCGGTGGCGGACCCGTGGTGCGCCCCAGAGACCTCCGTCGGTCCGCACGCGTCGCACGAAACCTGGTGCGCGAACCCCAGGATACCGTCACAGAGCAACACCGCCACGATGAGGAGCACTGGGAGGAAACCACCGATGCTCGCCCCCGACAACGGACTCGGACATTCTCTGAGGGTCGAGACAAGCCTCTTAGGTTTAACGACCATAATCACGGTTCCGATTATAGGCCAAGACTGCACAGACCGACCGCTCCGTACTTCGCTGGCTGGCGGTAAGGGACAAAGAGTTGTGCTGCCAACCCTTGACAGCTTGACCTTTTATAAATACCCTACCGGGGTATAGTAAAGTAAAATGGCAGAGGCGGCGAGGAAGCGCTGTCCGAGAGCAAGGAGGGATAGCGGTGAGCGAGAACGGGATCGTGGTGTACGGGACGGCTTGGTGCGGCGACTGCCGGCGGGCGAAGAAAGTGCTGGAGAGGCGCGGGATAGAGTATGCCTGGGTCAACGTCGAAGAGCGTAAGGCTGCCGGGGACGAGATGCTGCGGCTCAACGGGGGCGACAGGAGGGTGCCGACCCTGCTGTTCCCGGACAGCTCTGTGCTAGTCGAGCCGAGCAATGCGGAGCTGGACGCAAAGCTGGATGGGCGGGCGGCGTAATCAGACCGGGGCGCCAGTAGTAGCAGGCGCCTCCAAAGGACGAGGTATCTGAGGATCTAGAAGACTGGACGCGGTCACCTACTCTACGAAAGGAGTTTACTTTGAATACTTACGCGAAGAGGGTCGGGTTGTCAGGACTCTTCGTGGCGGCGGCCCTGGCGTTGGCCTTATACGTCACCGTCGCCGGCGGGAGCATGCAGGGCATGGATCACGGCTCCGGGGAGACCGGGGCCGAGGAGGGTGCCAACCACAGTTCCATGGACCACAGCTTGATGAACGGCGGCGCTGAGGGATCCTCGGGGACGGTTTCGTCGGGCGAGGCGGGTGTCGAAGTCGAGACGCGCGTGGAGGCCACGTCCCCCATGCCCGGGGAGCCGACGGAGCTGACTTACCGGGTGAGCGAAGCCAGGAGCGGCGAGGCTATCTCCGAGTTGCCGCTCGATCACGAGCGGCAGATGCACCTGATTGCTGTCAGCCGCGACCTCGAGCAGTTCCAGCACGTCCACCCCGAGCCCGGCGCGAGTGGCGACTTCACCGTCAAGACAGAGTTTCCTCAGGAGGGCACCTACACGCTCTTCAACGAGTTCGTCTGGGACGGGCGGAAGGTGCTCGATCGTCGTGAGATCGAGGCTGGTACAGACGGCGGCGTGGCCTCCTTGAGGCCCGATCTCGAGCCCAAGACGGTAGACGGCCTTACGGTCTCGCTCGAGGTGCCGGAGGAGATTCGGGTCGGTGAAGAGGCCGCATTTACCTACACCCTCAAGAAGGAGGACGGTACCCCGGCCTACGACCTGGAGCCCTACCTCGGCGCTCCTGCCCACGTCGCCATCGTCTCCGAGGATACCCAGGAGTTCGCGCACACCCACGGCGAGGCCTCGGAGGAGGGCTCCGGCGGGCGCGGCGAGGTCGAAGCGGCCAAGGAGGGGGAGCACGCGGACCACAGCGGGGGGCAGACGTTCGGGCCGGAGATCGGTTTCCACCATACCTTCGAGAAGCCAGGCCTCTACAAGGTGTGGGCCCAGTTCAACCACCACGGCGCCGTATCCACCGTGCCCTTCGTGGTCGAGGTCACCTGAGCGAAGGTGACTGAACCAGAACACCATCCTCGTGCGGTAGTTGCGGCATCGATGCGGAGAGGAGGTGAGAGGATGAAGCGGTTTGCGATCCCGCGCGTGGCCCACTGTAGCGAGGGCTGCCATGCCCGGTCCCGGGCACGACGATAAAAGGCCCACTAAGAACGGCCGGGGCTACATGTCCCGGCCGTCCTTCGCGGGACGCGTCCAACGGAGGAGCGAGTGATCGGCGAGAAGGAAGGAGACGGGATGCCTTATGTTGACGTGGAGGGTATCGAGGCGGTCGAGGTCCAGGAGGGCAAGAGGCTGGTCTTGGCGATAGAGGAGGACGCGGGGGTGGACATCCTGCACCGCTGCGGGGGCTACGCCAAGTGCACCACCTGCCGCATCGAGTACCTGGAGGGTGAACCCGACAAGATGACGAAGGCAGAGTTTGAGGTTTTGGAGAGGAAGGACCTGCTTGGCCGGGTGCGGCTCTCATGCCAGGCGGTGGCAGATCACGACGCAAAGGTGCGCCCTCTGGCGACGGTCAGCTCCACAGGCGCAGAGAGACCGGGGCGCAAGCCGGAGCCAGAGATTATGTATCTGAGCCTGAGTGGATCGAAAAGTCAGCCTGAAACGGGCCCCTGAACCCAGCCGGAGCTTGACACAACTGTGTGCCTAATATAGGGTACGGGGGTATAATAGAAACACTGACGTACAGAAAGGGGTGTGCCCGTGGACAAGCAGGAAGATAAGACGCTAGCCATCCCGGTCACCGGTATGACGTGCGCCTCCTGCGTACGCCGGGTTGAGCAGGCGCTCTCTAAGAAGGAGGGTGTCTCAGGGGCGAGTGTCAACTTCGCCGCGGAGAAGGCGACCGTTGAGTACGATCCGAAGGCCACTGATCCCGATGAGCTGATCGAGGTAATAGAAGGGGCGGGCTACGGCACGGACGTGCGTGAGACTACTTTCGGCGTTATGGGGATGACCTGTGCGAGCTGCGTCGGCCGCGTAGAGCGGGCGCTTAAGAAGGTCCCCGGCGTGCTGGAGGCCACCGTCAACCTCGCCAACGAGAAGGCGACGGTCCGCTACCTCGCTGGCGAGGCGGAGCCACGCGACTTTGAGAAGGCTGTCGAGGACGCCGGCTACGGCGTAGTCCGGGAGGGCGAGGCGGAAGCTTCCGACGAGGACGCGCACGAGAAGGAGTACCGTAAGCTCAGGGGCGACTTTCTCGTCGCCGCGTTTCTGACGGCCCTGATTTTGGTCGGAAGCCTGCCTCACATGCTCGGCTTCATGTCCCCGATCCCGATGGGCTGGTTGAACCTGGGGCTCTTGGCCCTGGCGACCCCGGTCCAGTTCTGGGCCGGATGGCGCTTCTACAGGGGCGCCTACGGTGCCCTCAAGCACGGTCAGGCCAACATGCACACGCTTGTGGTCATGGGTACCAGCGCCGCCTACGCCTACAGCGCCGTCGCCACGCTCGCGCCAGGACTCTTCGCCGGGACCGGAGGCCGGGCAGACGTCTACTTTGACACCTCGGCGCTAATCATCACGCTCATCCTGCTCGGGCGCCTCCTGGAGATGCGGGCCAAGGGCCGCACCAACGAGGCCATAAAGAAGCTCGCTGGCCTCCAGGCTAAGATCGCTCGCGTCCTGCGCGGCGGCGAGGAGGTCGACATCCCCGTCGAGGAGGTCGAGATCGGCGACGTCGTCGTAGTCCGTCCTGGTGAGAAGATTCCGGTGGATGGGCGCGTGGTCTTCGGCGAGTCGGCCGTCGACGAGGCCATGGTCACCGGCGAGTCCATCCCCGTTACCAAGCGCGGTGGCGACGAGGTCATAGGCGCGACCGTCAACAAGATGGGCTCGTTTCGCTTCGAGGCGACGAAGGTTGGCAAGGATACGGCCCTCTCGCAGATCATCCGCATGGTCGAGGAGGCTCAGGGTTCGAAGGCCCCCATCCAGAGGCTCGCCGATAAGATTAGCGGCGTCTTTGTGCCCGCGGTGATCATCGCCGCCTTCGCTACGTTTGGCGTGTGGTGGGCGTTCGGCCCCGAGCCGGCCTTCACCCTCGCCCTCTTAAACACGGTCGCCGTCCTCATTATCGCCTGCCCGTGCGCGATGGGCCTCGCTACACCTACCTCGATCATGGTCGGCACCGGTAAGGGTGCCGAGTCGGGCATCCTCATCAAGGGCGGCGAAGCCCTCGAAGGCGCCCACAAGCTTACCACTGTCGTCCTTGACAAGACCGGCACGCTCACCCGCGGCGAGCCCACCCTAACCGACGTGGTGGTCACCAACGGTGTCCCGGGCGCGGAGCTCCTGCGCCTCGTCGCCTCTGCGGAGCGCGGCAGCGAGCACCCATTGGGCGAGGCGATAGTCAAGGGTGCAAAAGAGCGGGGCATAACCCTCGCCGACGCCGACGGATTCGAAGGCGTAAGCGGTTGCGGCATCCGGGCGATCGTAGAGGGCCGGCGCGTCCTTATCGGCAACCGTCGCTTCCTCGACGCGGCGGGCATAAGTGAGGACGGGATCCTGTCCCGTAGTGATTCGCTCGCCAGAGAGGGCAAGACCCCGATGTTCGTCGCCCTCGACGGCGAGCTCGCCGGCCTCGTTGCCGTCGCCGACGTGCTGCGCGAGGAGTCGAAAGAGGCCGTCGAGAGGTTGCATGCCCTCGGGTTAGAGGTGGCGATGCTAACCGGCGACAATCGCCGCACCGCAGAGGCCATAGCCCGCCAGCTCGGCATAGACCGAGTACTCGCCGAGGTCAGGCCCGAAGACAAGGCAAACGAAGTCAAGAGGCTACAGGCAGAAGGGAAGAAGGTCGGTATGGTCGGCGACGGCATAAACGACGCCCCCGCGCTTGCGCAAGCCGACGTCGGCATAGCTATCGGCACCGGCACTGACGTTGCTATGGAGGCCGCCGATCTAACCCTCATCTCCGGAGACGTGCGCGGGGTGGCGAAAGCTGTCGAACTCTCAAAGGCCACGGTGAGGAACATAAAGCAGAACCTGTTCTGGGCTTTCGCCTACAACGTGGCGCTCATCCCTGTAGCCGCTGGCATCCTCTACCCGCTCTTCGCTGGCTCCGCCGGGACGGTGCCCGAGGTCCTGCGGCCGGTCCTGGGAGAGTACGGTTTCCTGAACCCGATCCTCGCGGCGGCGGCGATGGCCCTCTCCTCGGTTACAGTACTCACCAATGCCCTAAGACTGCGGCGGGTAAGGGTCTCTTGATACCCCTAGCGGGTATAAGTACAATCTCAGTAAACGGCGAACCGAAAGCCGGTTCCCCCTACCAAGGAGGTATATACCAGATGGCTGAGCAGCAGGTGGGGCAGGAGCACGGCTACATAAAGGCAAAGGACAAGCAGAAGATGCTCAACCGCCTCAGGCGCATAGAGGGCCAGGTGCGCGGGGTGCAACGCATGATCGAGGAGGAAGCCTACTGCGTCGACATCCTCACCCAGATAAGCAGCTACATCGCGGCCTCGGAGAAGGTGGCCTCGTTGGTTCTCAAGGATCACATGGACCACTGCGTGAGGGCGGCCCTAGAAGACGGCACGAAGGCGGAGGAGAAGGTGGCCGAGCTGCAGGAAGCGGTGGAGCGTTTCATCAAGCTGGATTAGGAAGAAGGGGCCGCTGGCAGGGCTGCCCCTAATAGAAAGGAGTTGCTGAAGATGGTGAAGACAACCGTGCTGAAGGTGGCGGACATGACCTGCGGTCACTGTGAGCTCAGCGTTCAGGAGGCGCTCGACGAGCTCGACGGGGTGGAGCGCGCAAAGGCCGACCACGCTACCGGCGACGTCGAGGTCGCTTACGACGAGAGCAAGGTGGACGTTGAGCAGATGGGGGAGGCTATCGAGGAGGTCGGCTATACCCTTCGGTATTAGAGAGTATCAGTCTTCCCGCTTAGGGTAACGTCCGGGGCGGGGGAGGCGAACGCCTTCGCCCTCCGGCGCTGACGCGGCTCTCGAGTCTAGCCAAAGGACACAGCAACGTTGACGATAGTAGTCGGAGAGAAGGAGACGATTGCATGAATGGGTCGGGGAACGGTGCGGCGTGAGCGCCTTGGAGCAGTACGCGCTCCTCTTCGGCATGGTCGTGGCGACGGTCGGGCTGGCGTTGACCCTGGGCGTGATCTCCCGCTCGTTAGGACGGGTGCGCCAGGAGAAGGCCAAAGACGTGCCGGCGACCTCCGGTGAGCTTTCACCCGAACCGGTGTGGGTCCGCTACCACGTGCGCTACTACGGGTATGCGCTCCTCTTTCTAGCCTTCGACATGGAGATGGCCTTTATGTACCCGTGGGCAGTCGTCTTCAAAGAGCTCGGGCTCGTCGCGCTCTTGGACATGGGCGTCTTCTTGATGGTTCTCTTTCTAGGTCTCCTCTACGGTTGGAGCCAGGGGGCTCTGAGACGACAGTGATCTCCGGCGCCCGACAGGCGCGGCCCTCCTTCTTCAGGCGCCTTGTCGCCTGGGCTCAGGCGCGAGAGCTTGCGGCCTTCGTTGTCCCCGACCCTGAAGCTGTTCACGCCGTGGGCGTTGATCTCGAAGCGGCCGGCTTGCAAACCGCTGACACCCTGCGCCACGCGAGCGTGCTCGTGCTGGTCGGCGAGCTACCGCCGGAGCTGAAAAAGGCTGCGGCAGTCGCCTACGCTCAGATGCCCCGGCCCCGGGCTATCCTCGCGATCGGAGCTGGAGACATCTCGCCGCTCCCCGAGCCGACCGCGTCTGCCGAGCCTAGGCAGGAGGACGTCGCCGCTGGCGTCGCCGAACTACAACGGCTCTTCGCGCAAGATGCCTTCTCGCCGGAGGCGGCCGACTTCGACGTGGACGCGGTCCGTACCCAGACCGAATACGTCTGCCCCATGCACCCGGAGGTTGTTCGAAGCGAGCCGGGCTCCTGCCCCATCTGCGGCATGGACCTGGTACCACGCGAGTCCGCTGGGAGAGACGGTCATGATGGCGCTACAGACGACGGCCACGGTACGCAGTACGAGGGCATGAACCACGATGCCCACGTGCACCATCACGGAGACCACGTATCTCACGGCGACATGGATCATGGTGAGGCGGAGCCTCACACCGCAGCCCATGGGGAGCGAGAGGAAGGCAGGGTCGAACGGTACGAGGCCATGAATCATGGCGACACAGACCAGGGCGAGATGGACCAGGGCGGACACGGCCAAGAAGGCGCGCCCCGCGTCGAGCACGATCACGAGTTTCACGAAAGCACGGATCATGCGGGCGCCCACGAGGTAGAAGCAGGCGCTATCCCTGGCTCTATCGGCGGCTCGGGGCACGGCGGCGACGGCGAGCACGAGGGGCACGATCAACATGCCAGCACGGAGCATGGCGAGCACGAAGACCAAGAACACATGGACCACGGCGGGCACGGGCACATGGACCACGGCGATATGGGCTTCATGTCCATGGTCGAGATGACCAAGGATCTGCCGCGTAGCAGCGACGGGTTGCAGATGGAGTGGGTGGAGAGTGTGCCGTTCGGCCCCCTTTTCCCGGGGCTGCCCGGCGGCCTCACCCTGACGCTCACGCTCGACGGCGACACGGTGGCGCGGGCAGAGACGAAAGGCATCCAGGGCAGTCAGCCAACGGAGGAGTCAGCTGATCCGGCGGAGGCGCTCGCCGACCGGCTCTCGCGGCTCGACCCGCTCTCGCCGGTCGCGTACCGCGTGCTCGCGTGGCGGGCCCTCGAAAACATGGGACGTATCCAAATCGATGAGCGTACCGCGCTCACGCGGATAGGAGCTCTCGAGCGGGAGCGGGCGGTCAGCCATCTGGGCTGGCTCTCGGTTTTTGGACGCTTGGTCGGGTACCCCTGGCTTGAAGGTCGAGCGAGCAAGCTCCAGATCTCCCTCGTTCGGGCGGCGACTACCGACGAGGTCGCGCGGCTCCGGGTGGAGGCTGGTAGGGTCTCCCGAAGGGTGGAGATAACGCCGCTGCTCAGGCGCAAGCTGAGGGGTGTCGGGCTACTGCCTGAAGGGGCTCAGTCCTGGGGCCCGGTGGCGCGAGCCGGGGGCGTCGCGGAGGACTCCCGCGCGGACGAGGAAGTCTACAGAAGTTTGGGCTTCGAGCCGGTCGTCCGTGAAGGGGATGACGCCCTCTCCCGACTTATGGTCCGGCTTGCCGAGATCGAGCAGAGCCTGGGCCTTGTAGGGAAGGCGGGGGAGATGGCGCTACCGGAGCCGGCCACAAGCAGCGAGCCGTCGGGAGAGGGTTCGGCAACGATCGAGACGCCGCGCGGGGCGGCGAAGCTGCGCATAACGTCGGGGGAGGGCACGATAAGCACTGTCGAGCTGGATGAGCCCTCGGTGCGGCATCTTGGTCTTGCCAAAGACGTTGCCGAGCGACAGGAGCTTGCCGACGCTCTCGCCGGGGTGGCCTCGCTCGATCTGAGTCCCTGGAGGATGGCACGATGAGCGCGCTGTTGGCGGTTCTGATGCTGCTCGCGGGGGCTTACCTCGTCGTCGTCTTGGAGGTATGGGTCTCTACAGGCAGGCTGCGGCCCACGGGGCCGATCACGTCCGGCCTCGCGCTCTTAGGGCGGGAGTCGATCGTCCCGAGGCAGCCCGACCGCATCTTCTTTGAGGTCGCCCCACCGTTGTTGCTCGTCGCGGCCCTGCTCGCCGCCGCCGTGCTACCCCTCTCTCCGGGCATTGTCGTCGTCGACCTCGCCACGGGGGCCCTCTTCGTCAACGCCGCCCTGGCCTATGTCATGGTCGCCCTCCTCATGGCCGGGTGGGGGCCCGACGGGGCCTACGCCATGGTCGGCGGCTTCCGCTTTTTAGGCCAACTCATCGCCTACTCGATGCTCATCGTCATGCCTATAACGGCCGTAGCGATGCGCGCCGAGTCGCTCTTCACCACGGAGATCGTCGCGTCTCAGGCGACGTTACCGAATGCTATCTACCAACCGATAGGCTTCTTGACCTTCTTACTAGCCGCGGTGGCCGTCGCCTTCCTGCCGCCGCTCGACCTGCCCACCGCGCCGGGTGAGCTCGCGGGCGGCGTCGAGGCCGAGTACACGGGCTGGCGGCTCGCGGTGATGCGTCTCGCGCGCGCCGTGCTCGTCGTGACCCTGGCCGCGGCGGTCTCGGTCTTCTACCTGGGCGGGTGGCTCGGGCCGGTCTTGGCGCCGTGGGCTTGGAGCGCGCTCAAGACGCTTCTCGTGGCGGCGGCGATGATGCTCGCCGGGAGGTACTTGCCAAGGTTGCGCGAGACGCACGTGCTGGAGTGGGGCTGGAAGGTAGGCATCCCGCTCGCGCTCTTCAACATCTTCTATGTAGGCGTCCTCTTGCTGGTGGTGGGGTGATGATCCAGGCGATCTTTACGGGGTGCTTCGGGCTCGCGGCGATCTGGTTCGCCGTCGTCGTCTTTCGCACCTCCTCGATGGTACGCTCGGCTCTGGCGCTCCTGTTCTCGCAGGCGGCCATCGGGGGGATGTTCCTCGCCATGCAGACCGAGTTTCTCGGGGTGTTGCAGATCATGATGATGGCCACGGAGATGGCGATCATGGCGATCTTTATGGTGATGTACATGATGGACCCGGGCGGCCTCGGCGGGATGGACATGACCCATCAGAAGCGCGCCTCACAGGTCGCCGGAGCTCTGGGAGCTCTCGCTGCGTTGGCCATCGCCTTCCTCGCCGATTGGGGACCGATAGCCCCGGACGTGCGCCCGGCTGAGCAGGTCTACGAGCTCGGGATCGAGATCATGGAACGGTCGATGCTGATCTTCGAGACTGCGGGCGTGACGATACTCACCGCCATGATCGCGGCGACCGCGATCGCTATAAAGAGGAGGGGTAGCAAGTGATCACGCTGATTGTCGCGCTCGTCGTCGGGGCGATACTCTTTGGCGTCGGGCTCTACGGCGCGCTCTCGCAGACGAACCTGGTCATGATCATGATGGGCGTCGAGGTCATTCTCGGGGGCGCGATGGTAAACCTCGTCGCCTTCTGGCGCTTTTTGCACCCCGAGGCTTACTCGGGTCAGATGTTCGTCCTGATCGTCATGACCGTCATGGCCTTAGAGATGGCGGTAGGTTTCGGTATCGGGACCGGCCGCTTTCGCGCCAAGGGTTCGGTCGAGATGGAAGAGGCTCAGGACCTCAAGGGATGATCACCCTCGCCCTCATCATCCTCGGCCCCCTCCTTGCCGCCACCCTGATCCTCTCGCTCATGCGGGGCGCCCCGATGCTTGCCCTGACTGGGGTCGGCGTCTCGCTAGCCTCCGCTTTCACCGTGCTTTCGCGCGTCGCCGGTGAAGCACGTCCTTTCGCCGAGCTGCCGGGCTTGCCGGGGCTGCCGCTGCTCCTGACCACGGAGCCCTTGACGGCCCTTCTCGCGACGGCCGTAGCGGTCGTGGGCTTCTCGGTAATGGTCTACGCGGTTGGATACATGCGGGGCGAGGAGGGGGCGTCCCGATTCTTTGCCGGGATGTCGTTCTTCGTCGCGGCGATGCAAGCGCTCGTCTTGGCGGGCGACTGGGTCCTCCTGCTCGCGGCGTGGGAGCTTATAGGGTTCTCGTCATACCTCCTGATCGGGTTCTGGTTCGAACGCCCCGGAGTGGGGCGATCCGCCACGCGCGCCTTTCTCTACACTCGCACCGCTGACCTCGGGCTCTACGTCGCGATCTTCGTCCTGATCGCGCAGACCGGCACGAGCGAGATCTCGCGTACCATGGAGGTGAACGGCGCTGGTGCCGTCACCGCCGGCCTCTTCCTGCTCCTCGCCGCCGCGGGTAAGTCAGCCCAGGTGCCGCTGCACGGCTGGCTTATGGACGCTATGAGCGGTCCCACCCCGGTCTCCGCCCTCCTGCACTCCGCGGCGCTCGTCGCCGCCGGAGCGATCCTCTTGATACGCGCCTTCCCGCTGCTCCCGCCGATCGTACTCGTCGCCGTGGGCCTCTTGGGCGGCCTGACGGCGCTCGTGACCGGGGCCACGGCCCTCGTCCAGCGCGACCTGAAGAGGTTGCTCGCGGCCTCGACATCTAGCCAGTACGGCCTCATGCTGCTCGCCGTCGGCGCGGGGTTCCCCGTCGCCGCCCTCTTCCATCTCCTCGCGCACGCCGCCATGAAGAGCGCGCTCTTCCTCGGTGCCGGCGTCTTTCAGCAGGCCCGAGGATCCACGCAGTTTGCCGATCTTGAAGGGGTAGGTCGCGCGCGCCGTCTCACCTTCTTTGGCTTTGTTGTGGCGGGCCTCGCTCTAGCCGGCATCCCGCCGTTGAGCGGCTTCTGGTCGAAAGACGCGATCCTGGCGGCCTCCTTCTCCTCGCCCTACGCCTCGCTTCTCGCTCCGCTAGCCCTCGCCGGAACCCTGCTCACCGGCCTCTACGTCGCCCGCGCTCTGCGGCTTCTGTGGCGTGGCGAAACACAGAGCGAACCGGCGGTTGTAGGAACCAGGTGGATGGGCGCGGGCTTCGCTGTTCTCGTGGTTATGGCGGCCCTCCTAGGCTTCGCCCTGCCGCCCATCGCTGAGCTGGTTGGGGCCGAGGCGCCGGAGGAGGAGGTGATCAGCGCCGCCTTGGGCCTCGTCGCGGCGTTGACCGGGCTGGCCTTGGGCTGGACGCTGCCCGCCTCCCGCCTGCTCGGACCCCTCTCCAGGGTCGCGGGTCAGGGGTTTCGTGTCGGCGGTGGATTCGACGGGCTCGTAGCCCAGCCGATGCTAGCCTTCGCGCGCACCCTCGACTCCCTCGACCGGGGCATCCACGCCGGCGTGCTCGCGGTCGGCTCGGCAGCGCTTGCGGTGGCCGCCGCCTCCCGTGCGACCGACGATAAGGGTATAGACCGCCTCGTCGCCGCGCTCGTGCGAGGTACCCAGCAGCTCGGGAGCAGGGCCCGCGAGCTGCAAACGGGCCTCGTCCACAGGGAGCTCCTGCTCGCTACCGTTGGGGGCGCCCTGGTCTTTGCGCTCCTGATCGTCAGTTCCCTAGGTTTGTAGAAAGAGGTCTCCAAGATGCTCCCGCTCGTCTCCATTACGCTCTTCCTCCCGCTAGTCGGCGCGACGCTCCTCGTGCTCATGCGCGGCTCCCCGCCCCGCCTCGCGCACGCGGTCGGCATCGTCGCCTCCGGGCTCACCCTGCTTGGGTCTCTCCTCGTGTGGGCGCGCGGTGTGACGGGGGAGGGATTCTCACAGGTCGAGGAGATAGCATGGATTCCCTCCTTGAATGCGGCCTACCGGGTCGGCGTGGATGGCATAAGCCTTCCGCTCGTCCTCATGACAGCGGTGCTCTTCTTCGTCTCGCTCCTGTTCTCTTCACACATTACCGAGCGGGCACGCTCCTACGTGGCACTCTTCCTCCTCCTGGAGACCGCCTCTATCGGCGTCTTCGTCGCTCTCGACGCGGTCCTCTTCTACGTCTTCTTCGAGGTGACGCTCGTCGGTATGTACTTCGTCATCGCAGGTTGGGGCTACGAGGGGCGTCAACGGGCCGCCCTCACCTTCTTTCTCTACACCCTTCTCGGCAGCCTGCCGCTGCTGCTGGCGATCCTGGCCTTATACCTCGGTAGCGATCCGAACACCTTCGACATGCGCGAGCTGATCGCCAACCCGCCCCTCACGGGCCTCGCGGCGACCCTCGCCTTGATCGCCATGCTCGTGACCTTCTTCGTCAAGATCCCGGTCTTCCCGGTGCACACCTGGCTCCCGGCGGCGCATGTCGAGGCGCCTACGGCGGGCAGCGTGATCCTGGCCGGCGTCCTCCTGAAGCTTGGCACCTACGGTCTGGTGCGCTTCGCGCTCCAGATGACCCCCGACGCCTTTCGCGCCTTGGCCCCGGTGGTGGTCGCCCTCGGGGCGTTCAGCGCCCTCTACGGGGCCTTTGTAGCCCTGGGACAGACAGATCTCAAGCGCCTCGTCGCCTACACCAGCGTCAACCATATGGGCTACGTCGTCCTCGGGGTGGCAGTGGCCGCTGCGGCTACCGACCTGTCAGCACGGTCGCTAGCGCTTGACGGGGCGGTCTTGCAGATGGTGAGCCACGGGGTCGTCACGGGCTCCCTGTTCCTCCTGGTCGGGATGCTTCAGGAGCGGGCGCACACCCGCGAGATGGGCAAGTTCGGCGGCCTGCTCCGGGTCGTGCCCGGGCTTGGATGGGCCTTCGTTCTGGCGGCCTTCGCCTCGTTGGGGTTGCCGGGGTTGGCGCACTTCCCGGCGGAGTTCCAGATCTTCCTCGGTACGTTATATGTCTACCCCGCAGCCGTGATCGTCACCCTCGGGATTGTAGTCACCGCCGGACTGTACCTGCGCGCGATACAGGTCGCCTTTCTTGGTGAGGCTCAAGAGGAGCGTGAGGGGATGAAGGACATGGGCGGCCGGGAGGCCTCGGCGATCGTGCCGCTCCTCATCTTGACTGTCCTGATCGGGGTGGTGCCGTTTCTGCTACTCGACGTAATCCACGCGACGACAGAGGCGCTGCTGCCATGATGGCGCTCGTGCTACAGAGTATGGGCGGCATGGAGGATATGGACGGCGGCGGCACGCAGATGCAGATGGCCCGCGACTTAGCACTCCTCGCCCCGCAGCTCGCCGTACTCCTTACGGCCGTCGGCGCCCTCATCTTCGAGATGCTGCGTCTGCCGAAGGTTGCTCTCCCGTTTACCGTGATCGGGCTCCTCGCCGCAACCGCACTCGCGGTCCCGCTCCTCGGTACCGAGACAACCGTATTTATGGACACCTACCGCGTAGACGCCTTGAGCCTCTGGTCCGTCCTGACGCTTGCACCCGCGACCGCGCTCTCCACGATACTCGCCTACCACGAGGTCAAGGACACCGACCGCGAGGGTACCGTCTACGCCCTCCTCTCCTTTACAACCTTGGGAGCCATCGCGCTCGCGGGTGCCGGAGACATCATGTTCGTCGTACTCGGCGTTCTACTCTCTAGCCTCGGCTCCTTTGCGCTTGCAGCCTACTCGCGCGACGACCGCGCCACCGAAGGCGCGATGAAGTTCCTCGTCTTCGGTTCCGTCACTGGGGCCGTCATGATCTTCGGATTGACATACTGGTACGGCGCTGCGGGCTCGACGCTGCTCTCGGACCTCGGCGCGCTCGAAGGCGCGCCGCTCGCGGCCGCTGCGGGGCTCGTCGCGGCTCTCGTCGGCCTCGGGTACAAGGCCGCGGTAGCGCCCTTCCACTTCTGGGCACCCGACGCCTACGACGGGGCGCCCGTCTCCATTGCGGCTTACCTCTCGGTCGTACCGAAGATCGGCGCGATCTTCGGCCTTGCCCAGGTTGTGCGCGACCTTCCTATCAGCACCGGCTGGCCGTCCGTCGTCGCGGCTCTCGCCGTACTTTCGATGACCTACGGCAACCTCGCGGCGCTCGTGCAACAGAACGTAGTTCGGCTGCTCGCCTACTCCTCGATCGCGCAATCGGGCTATTTCTTGCTAGGCGTCGTCGCCGTAGAGCGGGGCGACCTCGCGCTGCCGGCGCTGGTGGTCTTCGCTGCAGCCTACGCCGCGATGAACCTTGGGACGTTCGCTGTAGTCGCGCTCGCCGGGAGGGAGTTGCGGGACTTTGCGGGGCTCGGGCGGTCGAGGCCGGCGGCGGGGGCGGCAATGGTAGTATTTTTGATCTCGCTCGTAGGTGTACCGCCCCTAGCTGGCTTCGTCGGCAAGTTTCTCCTCTTCGGCGCCGCGATAGAGGCCGGCTTTGTCTGGCTGGCCGTGGTCGCCATACTCAACAGCGTCCTCTCTTTGGCCGTCTACTTACGTATTGTCGTCCCGATGTATCAGGTGCCCAAGGAGGAGCCCACTTTTGCGCGATCGGTCACGGCGGTCTGTATGGTTGCCCTGGTCGCCACGGTGGCCGTGGGGCTCGCGGCGCAGGCACTCCTGGGCGGGGTTATGTAGGGCGCTACGTAACTTAGCGCGCCGTCTAGGGCGCAGCCATGAGTTCGCTATGAAGATATAATTACGTTAGTGCCAAGCGTGAAGCTTAGGCAACTAAGCGCATTCTTGACGACCAGGGGCGAGCTCTTGGCCATCTTCCTAGTGGTTGCACAGCTCCTGTACCACGGAGTCCGCTATAGCTTGCGTTGTTGCTCGGTTCTAGCTGACGGGCCAGGGTCTGAGGTATCGAGCTAAAGGAGTGACGACTGATAATGAGACAGGGCGAAATTTATAGGGCAGCAACAGGCACCATGAGGAACCTGTTCTCGGCGGATACCACCGGCCTACGCGATGCGACCAGCACCGAGATAGTCGAGCTGAGGGATGGCGATAGTTTCGATCTCAAGGCGACCCCTGTGCGCAAGCGCCTGGGCGAGGCGGTTGTGAGAATGCTCGCCTACAACGGCTCGATCCCGGGACCCACCCTGAGGGTATCGCAGGGCTCGGAGGTGACAATCAACTTCACGAACGAGGCGGACATCGAGACCACGGTGCACTGGCACGGCCTCAGGTTAGACAACCGCTACGACGGCGTGCCCCGCGCTCACCACCAGGGTATGCAAACCCCCATTCCAGTCGGCGGCGGCTTCACGTACAAGCTCCGCTTCCCCGACTCCGGTATCTACTGGTACCACCCACATGTCCGGGAGGACTACACCCAAGAGCTGGGGCTCTACGGCAACATCATCGTCGCCCCGATCGATCCCGCCTATTGGGCGCCTGTGCATCGTGAACTGGCTCTGGTGCTCGACGACATCCTCCTGGAGGGCGGCAACATAGCCCCGTTTAGCCAGACCGAGTCCGACCGGACGGCGATGGGGCGCTACGGCAACGTGATGCTGGTGAACGGGGAGACCGAGTACTCAATAGAGGCAGGGCGGGGCGAGGTGGTGCGCTTGTACCTGACCAATACCGCCAACGCTCGCCCGTTCAACTTCCGCATCCCCGGCGCCCGTATGAAGCTGGTAGGGGGCGACAGCGGGCGGATCGAGCGCGAGCAGCTCGTCGCCGAGGTGCTGATTGCACCCTCCGAGCGCGTCATTATCGACGTGCTCTTTCAGCAAGCGGGCCCGTTGCGGCTGGAGCACCGCACGCCGGAGCAAGCCTACACCCTCGGAACTGTCACCGTGCACGAGACGCCGATCGAGCGCTCCTACGCGCGGGAGTTCTCCACGCTACGCACCAGTCCCGAGCTCGTGGCGGAGCGGGCGAGGCTTGAGGCCGACCTGCAGCGCCCTCCTGACAAGACGCTGGCGCTGGTGGCCGAGATGACAGGCATGCAGCACCATGGTGGAGGGTACTCTCATGTCGAGATAGAGTGGGAAGACACGATGGAGATGCACAACCAGATGACGACTCCCAGGAATATGTCCTGGAAGCTGGTGGACCGCGAGACAGGGGCAGAGAACCACGGGATCCACTGGTCGTTCAGGGTCGGGGACCGTGTGAAAGTCCGCATAGTGAACGATCCGCACTCGGACCACCCCATGCAGCATCCCTTCCACATCCACGGCGAGCGCTTTCTCGTCCTGAGCCGGGACGGGGTGCCGAATGAGAACCTGGTGTGGAAAGACACCGTGCTCATCCGGACGGGCGAGACTGTGAACCTGCTGATGGAGATGAGCAACCCCGGGAGCTGGATGGCGCACTGCCACATTGCCGAGCACCTGGAGGGCGGGATGATGCTGAGCTTCCAGGTACACCAGTAGCGACGGAGAGCGCGCTCGAATCCGAGCGGAGGTGGAAGGAGGCACGGAGCCATGCCCTCGAAGAAAAAGAAACCCATCGTCTTCACGTTGTATCCGGGGGTGACACCGCTGGACCTGGTCGGGCCGCTGACGGTCCTCCGGGACCTGGGGATCGGATGGCCGTTCCGGACCGTCGTGGTGGGCGAGCGCATCGAGCCGATGGACACCGACACGCCGCTCCAAATGATCCCGGCCAAGCCCTTCGGAGAGGTGTCGGATCCCTTCGCCGTCATCATCCCGGGTGGGGGGCGGCCACGATTCACGCGATGAAGGACGCATCGGTGTTAGCCTATGTGCGCTCCGCGGCGGAGACGGCCGAGCTGATTGGATCGACAGGGAACGGGGCGCTCGTCCTCGCCGCGGCTGGCCTGCTAAAAGAGCGACGGGCGGCGACCCACTGGGCTTACGGCGAGCTCCTGGAGAGCCTGGGCGCGAAGTACGCCCAGGAACGGTGGGTAGAGGATGGCAAGTTTCTCACCTCGGCGGGCGGGTCTGCCGGGATCGACATGGGACTGTACCTGGCATCGAGGCTGACCGACGAGGCCACAGCCCAGCGGGTGCAGCTGGCGATCGACTACGACCCGCAGCCGCCGCTCGAGCGTATCGACTGGGCGCATGTGGGCCTTCTGCCCAGTGCGGTGCGGGATCAGCCTTGTGGCACCCGTGGTCGCGGCTAAGCCCAAGCGACTCGCCAGGGCGGACCGGGGGATATATGCGGAGATGCCTGACGCCAGCACGCCCTAGCTAACAGCATCTCGGGCGCCGACCCGCAGACCGGGCGTTGCGAAGCCAGTGGCTTAGTCCTCGGGAGCTTCACCTGCGCTACCGACATCAGCCACACATGGAAGGCCTGGAGAATGAGGCCTCCCGCGAGACCTACCATATAGTGGCTAGTGATGGTCACGACGACCATCTGAACCGTCAAGCGCGCCGGGAGCAGAGGGCGAGTCACTGGTCTATGGCTGCGACACCTTACGCTGCTCGTTCTGCTTATGCCACCCGTACCAGGTCATGCCCCGCGGCTTATATACATTCAGCACGAGGATCACGAGCAACACCACCGTACCGCCCACGGAGTGGACCAATGTGCTCCCCAGCGCGCGGAGATCGTCACTGGACGTTTTCGGATCTGCTGCTATGTCTGCGAAGTAGCTGATTGTCTCCATTTCCACCAGTAAGACGACAGTGGCGGTTATGGTCAACAGGAGTGAGATCAGGACCCAATAGTGCCGAAACAAGCCCCACCTGGTCCCCAGTGACATGACAAGCCCGGTCAGCAGTGAGGCGATGGCTAACGGGACGATGACATACCGGGCGATCAGCTCCATCGCGAGATAGGCGGCACGCAACGTCTGAGCATCCTGGCTGGTAGCGGCGGCAACGTCGAGAGCTATATAGCCAGCGACCGCGCCAATCCAGCCGACCGCGAGAGTGATATGCGTGGCGAGCGCGAACTTGCGGAGGCGGGGTGGCATGATCATCCGCGGCCGCCCTCCGGCGGTGCGTGGTCTTCTATCACGCTAGAGGGCGGTTACTTGGTCATTAGCGTCACCGGACGGTGTGTGGCGACCAGGGCCGTGGTTACTACCGCTGAGAAGCATGAGACCCCCGAACAGCAGGACCAGGACGATCGCAACGATCCCAAATACCTTCACCCAGCGTGGTGTCCCGGGATAGCGAGGTCGGTTAGCCATGTGCGTCTCCTCTCCTCGTGCGAGGTTGCCGAGGCTTCATTCATGATGTCAACAGTTTATTGAGACACTGCGTCTCTGTCAAATCAATATGTCTCGATAGCGTCGTCTTGTATACTTGGGTAGTGCCGAAGCTGTGGAACCAGACGATCGAGGCGCACCGCGCGGCGGTGCGCGACGCGATCCTGGAGACCACTTGGGCGCTGGTGGCCGAGCACGGGCTGCGCTCAGTGACGATGTCCCAGATCGCCAAGAAGACCGGCATCGGTCGTGCGACGCTGTACAAGTACTTCCCGGACGTCGAAGCGATCTTGCTAGCCTGGCACCAACGTCACGTCGCCGGCCACCTCAAACATCTCGCCGAACTGCGAGACCAACCTGGCGACGCTCGTGAACGGCTCGAAGCCGTGCTCAGCGCCTACGCGCTTATTCAGCACAAGCAGCGCCACGCTACTGAACTCGCCGCACTCCTGCATCGAGATGAGCACGTAGCCCAGGCGCAGCAGCACCTCACGGGCATCATCCGAGACCTGGTGAAAATGGCCACAGAGGCTGGCGACGTCCGGGGTGATATCGTGCCTGATGAGCTTGCTAGCTACTGCCTCTGCGCCCTCGCAGCAGCTAGCAGGCTGCCGTCTGAAGCCGCGGTCGGCCGACTCGTTACGGTCACTTTGGCTGGGCTGCGCCCCCTCGCCTGATCACCCGACTCGTTCCGATGCCGCTGAAGCCCTCTCAATGCTCCACTGAGATATTGACAACCTGCCCTCCGCGGGCGGGGAAGTGGCACTTCAGGAGATGTACTGCACCCTAAGATATGGGGCGGGTTGCCTACGTTCACCGAGCTTTCTGACAAGAGGTCTTTTTGGAAAGCCGTCTGCAGCCCCGTGCATGAACCCAAACCGAAAGGGAGCAACTAGAGTACGTTACCCACAGTCTATGAGAGAGCACAAAGACCCTACATCCTTCGCAAAATTGGTGTCAAGCCTGGCGATGGGCAGGAGTTTACCGCACTCTTGCACCAACTCTCGTTGTGATGCTAAGTATCAAGGAGCGCATTGCCAGGTAGGTAACAAACCCGATCAAAAGGTGCCAGAGAAAATGGGTACCGATCGGTAGGACACTACAGACCTCATTATCAATCGTACGGAATAACAAAGCTGCCAGATAAACACCTGCTGCTGCAAGCAAGGTGAAGCGGGCTACCGTCCGTTCTATTGCGTGAAATAATCCCAACACCAGTGTGACCACTAAACCGGGCGCATAGAGGAGGGCTCCATGCAGAACGTCAGCAAATGGAAAGGCAAGAAAGGTCAACAACAGGAACGCTCCAACTGAGGCAACCGCGAATAGTGGCCGCATCCTTATAACATTTCGTGTATAGAGCCAGATGAACCACATGATGAACAACAGGATTGGGACAATATCGAGAATCAGCATCAACATCGTTGGGTACGTGTGCCACAGAATACTCCCGATACCTGTGGCGGCCGCTAGCCCAATTAGCACTTGGACTCCCGCCGAAAGAGCGCCAGTGCGCCTAGCCAATACCCAAGCTGCCTATGCAGCCAATAGGAAGGATATGTTGGACACCGCGTTCAGCGGCTCCGCAAGCAACCCCGGCCCAACCCGTTCGCAGTAGACATCCATAAAATCCATGATGCCTGACCTCCACATTCCGCTTTCGCCCTATGCTCATCATAGAGCAGTCGGAGTGCTGCTACCGGGGCCGAGCCAAAGTTCTCGAAAAGCCCTGGCGTAGCAAGTCACTACCGCTTGCCACACATCGCTGTAGCGGGAGTGCCTATATCGACCGATCAGAGGGCTTGTGCAGCCTCCAAGCGGGATCATCACAGCGGAACCGTCCTTGACACCACGGGCTTTGTAGCAGCGGGTTTCCGAGAAATCGCCTTATCGGAAGCCTCCGATCACTACATCCCTAGAGGACCGGCTCCGCGCCGTCCTAGGCCATCCTCGCGGGTCTGAGAGCAAGAATAAGAGGCCGGGGGAGTAGAGTTGCACTGTTTCGGGCCCCGGCCTTAATCGGGACCGGGGTAGAGAAGTAGGATATCCGGTTCCGCAACGTATGTACCATAACTGCCACGCCTGCACAATGGGAAGCTGCTGTGCCCCGGTCGAGGAGGGTTAGGATGTTGAGAGTAGCTACTGTGCGTCAGTCTCCCCTCACGTAACCTAACACTTACTAAAGGAAAGGAGATGTACATGGTCTTGGTGTTAGTAGGGCAGTATGTAGAGACGGGGAAGTTCTCTGGGTATTGGGCTGAATTCGAAGGAGAGAAGATTAGCTCCTTCGAACGCCAGGACGTCGTCTATACGTTATACAAGTGTACGGCGTATAGGTTTGATGCATACCGAGTCCACACTTCGGATGAAACCGACCCTCTAGCTCCTGTCTACGAACTGCACCCTTACACTGCAGAACAGCCTAGTCATCCTCCTAGCCGAGATTACACAGAACCGTACGATGAGGAAACGCTGGCGAATCAATATCCGTACTTCATACAACACCTAGGCCTCTTGGAAAAACGCCGCATAGATCCTAGTCCGAAAAACAGGTAGGCCTCGGGGTCCAGAGAGCCTACCCTTGACACACTGAGGGCAAGCAAAGAGGCCGGGAGTGTTAGGGAAGAGGAAGAGAGGAAGCCCGGCCTTGATAATGGGCCGGATGAGTTTGGAGACTGGTAGCGTCCGGCCCTACGTAAATGTTCTTCTATGCTATAGGCCCACTACAAAGAACCTATAAACAGTCGGTTGAGTTTGCGTTAAGAAGCCGTGGGCGATTCCAATCATTCTCAAACCGCTGTACTTTCAGTGAGCGTCCAGGAATAAGCATTCTCGAAACCGAAGAAGGCATTAAAAGAGCCGGGCTGGACTTTTAGGAGGGGGTAATCTTCGCCAGCCCGGTCTACTTAACAGTATAAAGTGTCTGAAGTTACGAATATGTTTCGAATTTATTACATAATGACCAATTCTTCATCGCCGACGAAGGTATAAGTAAGAGACGTAGAGTAGTGACAACATCTGCTTGAATGTCGTATGTGCTAGCTTCTTGAGAAGGAGGATAGTGATTACAGCCGCCACAACAAGATTACTAGTGTTGCTGGTGCTTTCGCTTGCGGCTCCGATCTTCCTTGTCAGTTGTGCCAGCGAGCAAGAGAAACCTCTTGAGCAAGCTGAGGAAGCAGCAGGTCTTGGGGAGGCCGAGCAGCTACAGCCACAACCCGAGAACAACGAGCAGGAGAAAACAAGCGAGGCGGCACAGAGCGAGTATGTGGCTCTGGTAACGCAGGTGCTTGAATGTCAGCTCGGCGAAGCCACCAAAGACATGAGTAAGCAGGAAGCTGATACCTACCTTGCTGAGGTTTTTGATGAAGCCCACAATAGCGAGGATGCTGCAGCACAAGACATCTTCGCCGAGCGAGGCTACGACTGCGGATGGAAGGAACTACAAGCGAGTAGTTGGGAGAAGGAGCAAGATCTCATACGATCCCCGAAAGTCCCCTTTAGTGATTAGGAGCTGCGTCTGCTACAGAGAAGGTCATAGGAGACATGCCGTTCGCCGCTATTCAGCTAATTGCCGATAAGAGTAGTCTTCTCGGAATCTTCACCTGCTATTAGTATCCTCTTTAGCCGCTTCCGGCCTCTATGAACCCAGACTTTAGCCGCACTCTCGGAGATCTCAAGAGTCCCAGAAATCTCTTTGTAGCTTAGCCCATTAAGGTCGTGTACAACGATCGCGTCGCGGTGATCGGGCCGCACAAGCTGTAGAGCATTATGCATTCGGGCCGCCGCTTCGGCTCTTATCAACTCGGCTTCGGGATCGTCAGTACTGGCTACCAACTCCACTAACGAGTCGTTGTTAATGTGTGAGCGCTCCCGCTTCCTGCGGGTGTAACCGCTCAGGCTAACGTTCTTGGCCACATGCAGCAGCCAGGTCTTGAACGTGCTGCGTCCTTGGAAAGTACTTAAGTTCCTGTAAGCCCGGAGGAAAGTCTCTTGGCTAGCATCCTTAGCGGCCTCCACGTTACCGAGGATACGGTAGCAGGAACGGTCGACAGTGGCTTGGTGGCGCCGGACGAGTTCTGAGAAAGCTCGATGGTCGCCATTCTGAGCAAGCTCCAATAGTACAGTCTCGTCGAGCTTCATAGAGATACAACGAGTGCGCCGCCCAACTATAACGATCATAGATCTCTCCAAACTCCCCACTCCCCGTTGCTAACAAGGGATATCAGATCCTTAGCGACCAGAAGCAAGTACTACCGCCCTCTAGAGCCGACACTCAACATTCCTATCTTCATCTTCTATCATGAACCTCTCCCGCAGAAGAGCTATGAGCAGGATAGGGAACCTGTATGCAGAGGGTATGTGAATTCAGTAAAGGTTTCTTTAAAGAAGAAAAGCGCAAGAGGTTCGCGGCTACACAGAGTAGTTGGGGGGCTGCCCCATTGCCTCTATTCGCCGGGTTGCCGCTAAGACGTTACATCGGAAGCTCTAGTATCCGAGAAAACCCCGGATAGGCAACTGAGTATCCGAGAAAACGTCTTGTCGGCAACTCGGTGAATAGGGTGAACAGTCCTGGCCGCGGTGTATTCGATCTGCTATCCTTCCAACAACATATCAACCAGTGTTAGGATGTAGATATGAGTGGCGACCGCTGCGACCTGCTGTGTCTCGACGCACCCCGCGCGGAGGCTATCCGCCACAAGCTCCTCAACGGGGAGAGAGCTCAAGAGGCGGCCGACCGGGCCCGAGCGCTCTCTGATCCGACCCGGCTTATGTTGGCGGCGGCGTTGCGGGAGGGTGAGGAGCTTTGCGTGTGCGATCTCGCCTGGATCTCTGAGCGAGCCCAGAACCTTGTCTCTCACCACCTGCGCCTCCTACGCTCTCACAAGCTCGTGCGCTCCCGCCGGGACGGCAAGCTCGTTATGTATTCCCTCACTGCTGAGGGATGCTCGTTGCTCTCTACGGTGCTAGGCGAGAAGTCGGAGATACGCTCCTCGTGAGCCGCCCGAAGAAGATGCTGCCGGTATTGGGGCAGGAGCCTCCGAAGGAGGAGCCTCGGCGGGAGACGACCGAGGAGAGCGCGGACTGCTCCGACGGCTGCTGTACACCTTCCTCCGGCGCTGACCCAAGTATCGTCGCAAGCTTCGCTACCCCGACGACTCGCGAGACGAACCCTGAGGAAGCGAGCCCTGAAACCTCCGAGGGGAGCTCAGCAGGAGAGATCGTTGCCGGCGCCGAGCGGACGGTGGTCAGGGTCGAGGGGATGGACTGCGCCAGCTGCGCCCTAATCGTCGAGAAGACCGTCTCGCGGGTGGCCGGTGTCCGAAGGGCGACCGTCAACTTCGCCGCAGGCCGCCTCGACGCCGAGCACGACGAAGGCGTTTCCCTGGAAGTGATCGAGAAGGCCGTGGAGGCCGCCGGCTTCGGGGTCGGCCGTACCGAAGAGGCCGACAGGACCCCCTTCTGGCGCACGCGTAGGGCGCTGTCAGTCTTCGCCTCGGCTCTCCTGTTCCTCATCGGTCTCGCCCTTGGCCTCTTTGGGGCGCCGGAGGAGGCCCGGGTCGGGGTGTTTGTGGCGGCGATCGTGATTGGCGGGCTACCGATCTTCCGGGCGGCGATCGCTGGGCTGCGCGCCCGACACCTCGACATGAACGTCTTGATGGCCGCAGCCACGATCGGGGGTGCTGCCATCGGTGAGTGGGCCGAAGCGGCCTCCGTGGTCGTCCTCTTCGCAGCCGGCAACGCGCTTCAAGTCTACGCTATAGACAGGACGCGCGGCGCCGTGCGGGCGCTCTCACGGCTCGCGCCCGGTGAGGTTCTCGTCAAGGAAGGCTCCTCAGAGCGTACCGTTCCGGTTGAGGCGGTTTCGGTCGGCGAGGTCGTCGTCGTCCGTCCCGGGGAGCGCGTGGCTCTGGACGGCATGGTGGTCGAGGGCGCCTCCACGGTGGACGAGTCCCCTGTGACCGGCGAGAGCGTGCCCGTGGAGAAGGCGACGGGCGACGGGGTCTTCTCTGGAACACTAAACGGCCAGGGGGCGATCCTCGTGAGGACCACGAAAGCTGCTTCCGACTCGACCTTGCAGAGGATCGTGCGTTTGGTCGAGGAGGCGCAGACAAAGAAGGCCCCCGCCGAGCAGTTCGTGGACCGCTTCTCGCGTATCTACACGCCGATCGTGGTGGCCTCCGCGGCCGTCCTCGTGGTCGCGGGGCCGCTCTTCTTGAGCGCGTCCTTCGGGGAGTGGTTCTATAGGGCTTTGGCGCTCCTCATCATCGCCTGCCCGTGCGCCCTGGTCATCTCCACGCCGGTCACGGTCGTCTCGGGGATCGGGGCGGCCTCGAGACGGGGCATCCTGGTGAAAGGCGGGGCGGCACTCGAGGCCGCAGGTCGCCTTAAAGCGCTGGCGTTCGACAAGACCGGCACCCTTACCGAGGGCCGCTCCGTGCTCGGGAGCGTTCGGGCGCTCCGAGAACGGGATGAGAGGGAGGTTTTGGGGCTTACGGCGGCGCTCGAGCGCCGCTCGGAGCACCCGTTGGCGTACGCCATCCTCTCGGCCGCCGGTGAAGCTGGTATAGAGCCGCCCGAGGTCGAGGGCTTTAGGGCCATCCCCGGCAGGGGCGCCGAAGGGATGGTCGAAGGCGAACGATACCTCGTGGGCAGCCCGAGACTCTTCGAGGAGCGGGGCGTGCCGCTCGGCGGGGCCGCGGATGCGGAGCTAGCTAGGATGGGAGCCTCAGGCGAAACCCCGGTGATACTGGGGAACGAGCAGGGCCCGATCGCCATCCTCGGACTCACCGACGCGGTGCGACCCGAAGCCCGAGCCACGCTCGACGCCCTGCGCGAGGCCGGCGTAGAAGAGCTCGTCATGCTCACCGGCGACGCAGATGCCCCCGCCCGTAGGGTCGCCGAAAGCTTGGGCATCTCCTATCGCGCGGGGCTTCTCCCCGAGGACAAGGTCGAGGCGGTGCGCGAGCTCGTCGAGAAGAGGGGCCTCGTTGGCATGGTCGGAGACGGCGTTAACGACGCGCCAGCGATGAGCGCGGCCTCGGTTGGCTTCGCGATGGGAGCGGCGGGCACAGACGTTGCGCTGGAGACCGCCGATGTTGCGCTCATGCAAGACGACTTATCTAAACTCGCCGAAGCGGTGAAGCTCTCGCGCAGCGCGGAGGAGATCATAAGGCAGAACGTCTTCGTCTCTATTCTCATCAAGGGCCTCTTCGTCCTCCTCGCCCCCTTCGGCTTGGTCGCGCTCTGGCTCGCCGTTGTAGCGGACATGGGCACCTCTATCGCCGTTACCCTCAATGGCCTTCGGCTCTTCCGCAGAGGCGAACGCAAAGGCGCCCGCAGAGGCGGTAGTAGTAGCCAGCGACGCGACAAAGAGGCGATGTAGAGATGATCTCGATGGCATCTCTCATGTTGGCGCTCTTCATCCTCTACCTTGCGCTCGCCTTCGGCGTGCGGACGGTGTTGCAGTTGCGCCGTACAGGCTCGACGGGCTTTAAGGGCGTGAGCGGCCGACCGGGTTCTGCTGAGTGGTTGGGGGGCGTCTTGTTTATCGTGGCCCTGGTGCTCAGCCTCGCCGCGCCGGTGCTCGACCTCGTTGGAGCACTCGAGCCCTTCGGCCCTTTCGACACTCAGGTCGGCCACGCGCTCGGTTTCGTCCTCTACGGGCTGGGCCTGGTGGGGACACTCGTCGCTCAGGGGGCGATGAGCCGATCGTGGCGCATAGGGGTAGATGAGTCCGAGAAGACGGAACTGGTAACCACGGGGCCTTTCGCCCTAGTGCGCAACCCCATCTTCGCCGCGATGATCCCAGGCTTACTCGGGCTCGCGCTCATGGTGCCAAATGTTGCCGCTCTAATAGGCTTCGTGACGCTCATTGGCGCTTTGGAGTTGCAGGTTAGGTTTGTGGAGGAGCCCTACCTGCTCGGAGCCCATGGCGAGATCTACGCTAAGTACGCCTCGCGGGTCGGGAGGTTCGTGCCGGGCTTAGGGCGGCTGAAGCTGCAGAGAACACCAAGAAACATCCTCTGAGTTTCCGAGAACTTCTAGCAGCGGAAGCTAGGTTTCCTAGAAAACGTCTTAGCGGCAACTTGGTGAACAGAGGCAAGGGGGCAGTCCCCTAACGCTGGCCCTAATCCTCCTCGAACCGCCTACGGTAGTAGAGGAGGCTATCCCGGAAGGCGTAGATCTCCTCCATCTTCTGCTCTGCCTCCCGTATCTTCTCCTCTAGAACTTCCTTTGCGCGCGGAAGGTTCTCTCC
>CADCVD010000027.1 GCA_902806055.1 uncultured Rubrobacteraceae bacterium | reverse complement strand
TGGTCGGGGTGATCCAGGTACGCCCGCAGGTCATCGGCGGTTCGCAAGCGGACGAAGAGGCCATGCGTGTAACCCTTGGCCCGCCCGCTGAAGTCCTCACCGACGGAGAGGTCCATGACGTTGGGGATGCTGCCCCTCAAGTCCCGGATGCTCGACAGGAGATCCTCGACGTCCTCCGCCGACGCGTCGTCATTTACCGCGAAGAGCACCAGATGGTCTACCAAGTCCTTCTCCTAGGTTCCTGCGCGCGAATAGCGCGACGGCCTATAAAACCGAGCTTACAAGTCTAGCAGATGGCCGCCTCTGACCCCATACCTACCGCTCCCACCTGTAGCGGCGCTCGGACTCGTCTATCTTGTAGTCGTTTATGCTCGCGTCGCGGCGGCGCATGTAACCCTCGTCGTCGAACTCCCACAACTCGTTCCCGTGAGAGCGCCACCACTGGCCGTCCTGGTCGTGCGACTCGTACTCGAACCTGACCGCGATGCGGTTCTCCGTGAAGCACCAGAGGTTCTTCTCGAGCCTGTAGTCTAGTTCGCGCTCCCACTTGCGTTTGAGGAACGCGACGATCTCCTCACGCCCCTCGAAGAACTCGTCGCGGTTGCGCCATTTCGAGTCCTCCGTGTATGCGAGCGCCACCTTCTCAGGATCGCGGGTGTTCCAGCCGTCCTGAGCCGCCTTCACCTTCTTGCGGGCGCTCTCCTCATCGAACGGTGATACGGGCGGTCTGGTCATAACGTTCCTTCTTTTTCTCTCTAGGTTGACGGTCTCTTCGGAGTAACCCTACAAACCTCTCCAGAGACCGTCAAACGTGGCAGATAGCGATACAATCATTCTGTGGACGGCGCGGCTCTAATAGTGAACGCGCGCTCGCGCACCGGGGAGCAGGCCTTCGAGAAGGCGCACACGCTGCTCACCTCGATGGGCGTAAGAATCGGGGCGAGCTTCGCTCTCTCGGACCCGGCGCGGTTGGCGGAGACGGCCCGTGAGGCTGTGAGCGGGGGGCATGACCCTATAATCCTCGGGGGCGGCGACGGCTCGGTCTCCTCTACGGTTGACTTCCTTGCTAACCACCATTCTACTCTGGGTCTCCTGCCTCTGGGCACAGCGAACGACTTTGCACGCACCCTGGAGATACCCTCCTCTCTGGAAGCAGCCTGCGCGACCATCGCCCATGGTAAGGTGGTTGACGTGGACCTCGGGCTGGTGGGGGATAACTACTACGTGAACGTCTCCTCGGTTGGACTTGGCGTGGAGGCCACCCGCTCCCTCTCGCCCAGGCTGAAGAAGAGCATAGGGCCGCTCGCATACCCCGTGGCGGCGATGACCGCGTTCTTCAAGCACGAGCCCTTCGTAGCCCGGCTCTCCTTCCCCGCCGGGGACCACGAGCCCGTAGAATACGGTCGGCTGTTGCAGGTAGCCGTCGGCAACGGGCGGTTCTACGGCGGGGGAATGATCGTAGCCCCCGGCTCTGGAATAGACGACAGGGCTCTAGACATCTACGCTATAAAGCTCGGCCGCAGGCGCGACCTCTTGGGTATCGCCCGGTACTTGAAGAGCGGCGACTTTGTGAAGAACGCGAGCGTAGACCACTTCCGAAGTCCCGAAGTGATCCTCACCACGGAGCCGGAGCTACCGATCAACGTCGACGGCGAGCTCGTCGCCCGGACCCCGCAGCGATTCTCCGTCGCTGCAAACGCACTCCGCGTTATCGTGCCGCAAGACTCAGCCGCCGCCCGGATGGGATAACGAACCGTCAGCGGTTTACCAATTCTGACCTTCGGTTTCTCTCCGATGACCCTCTCTAACAGAAGTCAAAAACAGCTAAATACGCGCCTACTAAGGCGGCGGCTGCGATAACCCGAACGAGGTTGTGAATTTCTTACTTCTTGCCCTCAGCCGACGGTTGACTCTCAACGGCCGAGCGCTTGTTGACGAGATAGATCCCTGTAACGACGAAAGCGGCTCCGACAAGGAGGAGAGGACCAAGGGCTTCGCCGAGGAACAGCGCTCCCAGAAGCACGGAGACCAGAGGGACGAAGAAGACGTAGGCGGAGACCCGGCTCGCCTCGCCGGCACGCACGAGGCCGAGCCAAAGCACCCAGGCGAGCGCCGTGCCTACGAGGCTAGAGTAAAGCCAGCTTACGGCGAAAGTAAGGTTCCAGGTTATCTCCGAGAAGGACTCGAACGCCAGCCCCAGAGACGTCAGGATGATTCCCCCGAGCGAAAAGGGTACAGCGACCGCCCAAAGCATCGAGAGCCTCTCCCCGTACCTCTTGAAGAAGACCGTGCCTAAAGCCCAGGAGAGAGCCGATCCCACCCCGAGCGCGACCCCTAACGGGGTTCCGAGCGAGGCTTCGGAGAAGCTACCCGCGCTAACCACGACAACGCCGGAGAACCCCAACAAGAGACCTATGATCTTCACCGCCGAGAGAGGTTCGCCGAGCATCAGGAAAGCGAAAAGGCCTACGAGGATGGGCTGCAAGTAGATCACCACCGCCGCCGACCCCGAGGGCATGTATAGAATCGTGAGAGTCTGCAGCCCCATAAACAGCACGACGTTAAACGCCGCGAGCAGCATGTAACCTGGCCAGTCCCGCCGCAAGTTTGGCTTCCCGCCCCACACAACCGCCGCGATCGTCACCGCCGCTCCGCAAAGTAGCGTGCGGGTCCCGGCGAACAATATTGCTGGCGAGTACTCCAGGCTCACCTTTATAGCGGCGAACGTAGATCCCCAGAAAGCCACCAAGAGTACGAACGCCAGGGCAGCGTACCGCCGCTCCGCGAGAATCAACACGAACCTCCGTAATACGCCGCACCAGCTACTGTCCGGCTCCTTAGGGTTACATAAAAACCGTGAGCTACCGTCTATTCCCAATCGGTTCAACCATACGTATATCAGCTTCTCCCTATCATTTGTTAAGATCAGCGAAGATGTTGAAAGTTGTTCCATCCTGGAACACAATACGGTTTGATGAGCGAGTGACCTACAAAGGTCGAGAGAGCCGTCGCTCTCGGAGGGGCGAGCATACATGAGAGAGGTTTACAAAGAGGGAAGCGAGGCTAACGTTGCTCGTAGGCGTGATCGAAGGATGGCAGACGCCGAGGGAAGCAAGCCTTATATCCGCAAACTCTACCGCAGACGCCGTCTGATCCTTGCGGCCGCGGCGGCGGCGCTCGTGCTGCTGATCCTGATAACAGTTGCCAACCTAGTGTTCGCCGGCGAGGATGAGATCCGCAGCGGCGTCTACGTGGGAGACGTCGAGGTCGGCGACATGACCCAAGGCGAAGCGCGCGAGGCGGTCGAAAATCGTGCCTCCGAGGTGTTCAACACCGTCACCTTCAGAGGGGCCGGCGAGGAGTTTTCGATGAGCGGCGAGGCTCTGGGCGTAGACGTAGACTCCGTCCAGAGCGTGGAGGAGGCTCACTCCGTCGGCCGCAGCGGCGGCCCGCTACAGCGAGTCTCCGATTTGCTGGCTTCCTACACGGGAGAGGTCCGGGTAGACGCCGAGGTCGTGTACGAGGAGGAAGCCGTCCAGAGCGCGTTGGGAGAGATGGACTCCGTGGACCAGGAGGGTACCCTATCGAACCTCGATGCCACCCTTGCCAGTCTGCAGAACGAGGTCGCACTCGCCGAGAGCATCCCTGCCGCAGAACCCTCCGATCCGGAGAGTTCTGCGGCTGAGGAGGTTGGAGCGGAAGAGCCTACGGTGCTTCTCGGAGAGTTCTTTACAGACTACGCCTGGGATCCGGACGAGGGCAGGCAAGCCAACCTGAAGATGGCTTCAGAGGCCATAGACGAGACAATCCTCAAACCAGGCGAGGAATTCTCGGCCCTCTCCGCCCTGGGATCGCTCGACTACGAGCCCGCGAAGGTCTTTGCAAACGGCGGCGTGGATTACGAGATAGGCGGGGGGCTATGTCAAGTCTCCTCGACCTTATACATGGCAGCCAACTATGCAGGATTGGAGATCACAGATCGCAATCCGCACTACGCCGAGCTGCCCTATATCCGGCCTGGCTTCGACGCTACGGTCTGGTTCGGCGGCAGCGGGGTTGATTCTCTAGACATGAAGTTCAAGAACACCACGGACGGAAACATCATGATCCGGGAGTACGTCAACGAGGACGGCTTCCTCATAGCCCAGATCTTCGGGGAAGAGCCCAGCGGAAGGGTGGTAAACATGGACTCCGAGAAGATCGATGAGGATCTCCAGAAAGGCATCAAGTGGGCCACCTACAAGACGGTCGTAGAGGACGGGGAGGTTGTTGAGGACGGCACCCTCTACGAGACTATCTACAGCTACAACCCACCCACTCCTGAGGATCTGGAGCACGAGACCGCCGAACCCCGTGGCTCCGGCTGGCTGGACATGAGCAACACCACCAACTGGAACAAAAAGGACTAGAGCAGTAAGTAGCAGGTTGGCTCGCTCGATGAGGAAGCCAGTCAGAGGAGATCGAACGTTTCGCTAGCCCCGGCTTCGGCACCGAAGCCGGGGCTAGCGAGTTGAGAAGACGCTGAGCTCTTACAAACCCAGGTCTATATAACCGGTCTCGTCTGAGGCAAACCGGCCCTCGCCCACCTTTAGCCTTATGTTCGAGGAGTCCGGCGCCACGGCGAAGATGACCCTGCCCTCTTTGGTCGAGCCGGGATCTATGTGGTTAACGAACATGTTCTTCTCGGGATCCAGGTGCGTGAAGTTTCTCTCCTGGTCGGCCTCGAACTCGCGCCCCTCATCATCCACCAACGTGATAAACGGGGTGGCGAGCGTGACGTCCTGGTTTGAGTTGTTCTGTAGGGCGACATCCACCATCACAAAGTTCCCCTCTTCGCTGCCCATACGCGAGACGATCCTGTCGAGATACTGCGCCTCGATTACGGACCACCGAACGTTCCCCACGGTAATGGGCTCCTCGACAGAGGCTACCGAGTCATCCTCGGGCTGTGTCTCTTCGGGGGTCGTTACCTGCCTTGCTGCTTCTTGTTCGGTCGTCTCTTCAGCTTCGGCGGGAGCGGAGCCCTCTTCTTCTCCGCATCCGGTCACCAAGACCAGCAGGAGAAACGCCATACTAGCCGCGATCATCAGCAGAGGAATACCGCTCACTGGTCTGTTACGTATCACGCTCTCTCTTTCCGTATAAGGCAATATCAGAGCGCGATTATAACCGGGATGCCCCGTGTTTTAGAAGGTGACCACTCTGTCGGCCTCTGCGCAGAGCCTCGCCACGTCGGGCGGCGCTGCCCACGTCCCGTCAACGACCCCAAGGCTCTCCTCTGTCGCCCCACGGGCGACCGCGCAACCCTTTCAGACGTAGACGGGAACTTCATGCTCGCGCAGCTTCCCGACCAGCTCCCGCACAGGCGGCACGCCGAGACCCTCCAGCTGGCTAACGTTCTCGCCGACTATGAGGTCTGTTGCGTCACCCGCGAGGATTACGGAGACCTCTTGCCCTATCTCCAGTGAGCCGTTAGCAGCAATGTGCAGCGGGACCGAAGCCAGCGTTGCGTCGTCCTTTCCCTTGGTGACTATGTACAGCATCTTCACAGCACCCTCCTTTCGAGACTTCTTCACAGTAGGGTTGAGCATATCCCCTTCGGAACGGCCGCTCAACTCGCAGCCCTCTAGTTGAAGGGATCAAGTACGCTGTCGGCAGCCCGGGGAACACGGCTTGCGGACGAGAGAATATACGCCTGGCGACGCCTTACAAGGAGGGCTGCCTGTACACGCGCTCGATCTTTGTCGCCCGGCGGCCCCCTACATCTATCTCTACTACGACGGCGTTCAGAGCGGCAGCTCCCCCCGACACTCCAATGCGCGACGGCCTCCCGAGAAAGAGCTTCATGAAGTCCTCTCTATCGAAACCTATGATTCCGTTCTGGTCTCCAGTCATACCCACGTCGGTGGCGTAGGCCGTGCCACCGGACAAGATGCGGAGGTCGGCTGTCGGGACGTGGGTGTGCGTTCCCACAACGGCTTGCGCTCTACCGGCCAGATGGTAGCCCATCGCCTGCTTCTCGCTCGTGGCCTCGGCGTGCATGTCGACCAGAACGAGATCGGCTCCGGCCGCTTCCAGTTCCTCAACCGACCTGTCAGCCGCGGCGAAGGGAGACCGCAGCTTGCCGTCCCTGAACACGCGGCCGAGTACGTTGACCACCCCGATGCGCGCTCCTCCCGCCTCGAACATCCCCCACCCACGCCCCGGAGACTCCACATCGAAGTTTGCCGGTCGTACTATTCTGGTCTCCTGATCCAGGAACCTCCCACCCTTTCCGGCATCGTATGCATGGTTACCCAGGGTAATAAAATCCGCTACGGAGAGCAGGTCCGAGCCGGAGTCCGGCGTTATCCCCCGTCCGGTCGGCGCGGAGTTCTCCCCGTTGACGACGACGGCATCTAAAGGGATCTCCTGTCGCAGAGAAGGCACGAGCTTGCGGACTATGGCGCAGCCCGCCTCCCCCATCACGTCCCCGATGAACAATAGCCGGAACGTCAAGCGCCGACCCTTCCCGCCCGGTCTCTCCGGCCCTCGGCACGGGCCGCCATACTTCGTGGTTCTGGCCTCACATCCCCATCAAAACGTCTCTTTGAAGTCACCTATCTCCCTTGTAATCATCACACCAGGTATCGGAGATCGCTCCGAGCTATCGTAACGCACCCTTCGTCGAGAATCCCGGACTCTAGCCTATAGCAAGCTAGAGACTACCGGTGGCGCAGTAGAAACGCGCGTCCAGACGACCTCGCGGCGCTTCTTTCGGCGTAGCGAAAAGCCAGGCTGGTGAACGCTCTGGAAACCTCGGCCTAGTCTTCGATCAAACGTCCTGAGACATCCGGCTCGTAGGGGATCACCAGGACTTCGCCGTCCCGCAGACCGACCACCCGCACTCTTTGGCCCGGCTTTATGGTGCCTCTGTTAGCTTCCTCGGGCGCGGATGCAAGGGTCGCCAGCCAACGCTCGCCGTGAACGAAGACTCTGCCCTGCAAGCCGACGCCGATCGGGGACTTGGCGATGCCAACCTCCCCGACCATTCCCTCTGCTCCGGTTCTGGCAGGTAGACGCTTGACCGACCATACCGATACAACTACACCGGAGAAGAGCAGCACCGTGAGCGCTACAACCGAGACGAGGATCAAGAACGAACTCCAAAGATAAGGAGTGGCCGCCCCGGAGACCATCGCAATGCCCAGTATGAGCACTACGACGCCCCAGGCGGCGGGCAGACCGTGACCGGTCACCTTAACGTCCAATGCAAAGAGTACTAATGCAAGGATGATCAGGGCTACACCCATCCAGATCACAGACACCACTTCAGAACCTCACACCACTCGGAATCTCCCGTATATCTTGCGATTGTAACATGCGTTTCTCTGAGTTCGGTAGATGCTCTCCTTCAGGCTGTCGGGATCAGGGCCTCCACACGCTCTCTCCGCGCCTTTCGCAGGGTGTGCTCATCGAGAGGAATTTGGGTCGCGTCGTACAGCGTCTTTGCTTCCTCGGCGAGCGCCGCCGTCACGTCCTCAACCTCTGCTTCGCTGCCGATACGACGCAGACTGCCAACGCTGTCGGGCCTCATGGGGAGGTTCATGGCGGCATACACGCGGGAGAGGACCCGAAGCAGGTCCTCCTCGCCCCACACCAGTACGATGCCCCCGACACTGGTAGCCTTCTTCGTGATCCGCTGGGCGATGCCGACGAGCTTCGCGCCCTCCTCGTAGCCGCCCGCCCGTATGCTGTGATCTCCGGGGCAGAATTCGTCGCGGACCTCCCCGACCTCCGCTCCTTCGATGCCCAAGCGTGAGAATGCTCCGAGCACAAGAGCGGCGGCCTCGTCGTATCTTTCTTTGGGGCTCCGCCGCGCGTCTGCGGCGGGTCGAATAATAGAGAAGCCGAATGTACCGGGTCCGGCGGCGATCGGCCCGCCGCCCGCGCCTCTAACCAGGACCGGATAGCCCTCCTCGCGTGCAGCGAGCACGGCCGCGTCGAACCCGAGCCTCAGCGTGTCACGCCTCGTAACCCCGACGTGGCGCGTGGAGGGGGTAATAGAGATAGTCGGTCCTCTAACGCCCGCCGCAACCTCTTCGAACAAGGTCTTCTGGTAGGCGTAGGCCGTCCCCGTGTCCTCGAACCGGCCGGGCATCAGAAGCTCCATCGCGACTCCTTCTTATCTACTATAGGTAACCTCCTCCAACTCAGGGACATCGGGAGTCTACCAGCACGCCTGAGTGCCGTAGGCCCCTGGGCACGAGGAGCTAACTCTCTCTCCCGGGGACGAGAGCGAGGGGACGAACAGGGGAGCCGGTGGCGCCTACGAACTTCAAGGGCGTACAGACGAAATCGAAGCGATAGCGACCGGCAGCGGCGAGCTCTTCGAGGTTCAGATTCTCGATAATATAGACGCCGTGCCTTACCAGCAGGATCAGGTGCCCTGGCAACGTAGATCCGAGCTCGGGGTCCTTCAGCCCCGGTACGTCCCACGCCATGTTGTCCGCGCCCACCGCCAAAACTCCCCTCTGCGCGAGCCAGTAGGACGCGCTCGGGTCCATTCCAGGACCAGCGAGGTATCGCTCCGTGTCGCTCCAGAGGAGGGCGTTTCCAGTTCGCACGAGCACGACGTCACCAGGGCTTACGGTAACATCGTGCTCTTCGCAGCAGGCTTCGAGGTCTTCGGCGGTGACGGCGTGTCCGGGCCCTAGGGAGGCGACGCCTTCCTTCGAGGCAGCGTCGAGGAGGACGCCGGGGGCGAGGATCGGCGGTATCTCCTCTACGCCGAGACGGGTGAAGCCGCGCGAACTCTGGACTGTTGCGTCGACGGGAACACCGCCGCAAAGCGTGAGATCCTCCGCCTGGTGGCAGAGCGCGTCTATGTGAGTGCCGGTGTGTTCGCCGCAGATTATGAGGCCCGCCGCGCCGCTGCGCGGCCCCTTCTCGTCGGGGTGGTACTCGTCCTCGTGGTGGCGATGGAGAAGGTAAGAATACCCGGCTTGCTGATGCGCGGGATGGACGGGCATTTCGGCGGTACGCGGCTGTTCGAGGTCGAAGATACGCGTCCCCTCGGTCATCTCACTCCCCTCCTGTAGATCGTTTACGAGTGGCCGAACCTTCAGAGCAGCACGGTTGCTTCAAGATCTCAGGCCCCGTCATGCCCGGGATAATGTTCGCGGATCTCGCAATCCTCTTCCGTCAAAGACTCGTCGAGCAGTGAGCATCCACTCCAGCGTTAGAGGCATGCCCCTTCGCTTACCGATCCTTCGCGCTCTTGACCGCGCGATTATCTAGAGCGCGAGCAGAGCACGAAGGATTGCGGGGCAAGAGCATCCTCCTCGACCCGCTGAAAGCACCCTGAATATTCCTAAGAACTGCCGAGAGGGCGATCCGTACCGGGAGCCGCCCGCCGCCCCTCCAAGGTCTCCTCGGAGGCGCCGCTCTCGCTGACGGGGGACGCATCCACGTCCTCCGAGAAGTCCACGTCCTTGGTCTCGGGCCCCAATATCGCCCCTACGACCATCAGGAGAGCGCCTATCGCCAGGAGGACCAATACCGTGTACTCGAAAGGCATGAAGGTAGCCAGCCCTGCCTGGTAGTAGGCGTACAAGGCAGGGAGGACCACCGCGAGGCTGTAGCCGATACCGAAGGCCGAGGCTCGGATGCCGGTCTGGAAGCGCTCGTTGATGTAGGCGGTCGATATACCCCAGCACGAGACGACCAGGAGCGTGATCGCCGTGGTCAGCAGGATGACCAGGAAGAGGTTCTGGGGCGGTGCGCTCAGCAGCAGGTAGTAGAGGAAGGTACCAGCCACCGCCGCGACGAGACCGTATACGATCAGGAAGGATCTGCGTCCCACGCGCTGGCTGATCACGCCGGAGGCGATGTAGCCCCCGACCAGCACTACGTTGGAGACGACGAGTGTTATCGTGGTGTTCGTCTGGGAGAGACCAACCTGACTACCGAGCAAGCTCGGGAGGATCGCCGCGACCGTTTGCAGCGTCAGCCAGAAGCCGGTCATCAGCACGAAGACCTGCAGGAAGCTCAGCAGATTTTCCCGCTCGGTGAACAACTGCCTGAGGGGAGATCCGCCCCCCCCGCTCTCCTCGAAGATCTCCGACTCATCCACGAAGTACACGTAGTAGACGACGAGAGCGAAGGCGAGGAGAGACCCGATGACGAAAGGTATTCTCCATCCCCACTGCACGTACGGCGAGTTTATGTCGCCGGCCGGTATAAAGATCAGTAGTATAGTCGTGATCGCCGAGATGGCGGCGAAGGCCAGCGGGTAGCCGCTCATAATGATCGCGCTATAGAACCCGCGCTTCTCCTTGGGAGAGTACTCCATCGCCAGAGGGTTCGCCGAAGTGTACTCTCCGCCAAGGAAGACGCCGTCCACCAGTCGCAGGATGATCAAGATGATCACAGCCGCTAGGCCCCACTGCTGATAGCCCGGCAGCAGGGCCATGAGCCCCGTCACCACGCCGAAGCCGGTTACGGAGATGATCGTCGTTCGTCTCCTCCCTATCGAGTCTGCGAAGTGCCCGAAGATGATGGACCCTATCGGCCGTCCCAGAAGCGTCGCAGCGAAGATCGTGCCCGACACGACCGCCGTCGTGGTCGCGTCCAGATCGGACGGCACAAAGTAGATTAGAGCAGGCGCCAAAACCACTATCGGCAGGTAGATGTCGAACATGTCGACAAAGAATCCGAAGAACGCCCCCCGTATAGCGTGCTTTGCTCGAGGGTTCAGGCTCTGCTGTTGCCCGTTTGCCGCGGTAGCCATGCTACTCCTCCTTCCACCCTTCCACCACGGCTATTCTTTCACCTCGCTGCCTCCGCCGCCACCCCTGAGCCTGAATACCGCCGCTCCAAGAGACTAGGAAAGTGAATGAGATGCAGGCTCGAGCAGACGGAGGCGAGCCCAGGCGTTTATGACAACGGACGTACCATAACCCGCAGAAGATGCTCCAACGCATGCTCGGGGTCCTCGGTAAAACCGGTATGAACGGGAGAGGGCTGCACCACGGTGCTGCGGGGCGCCACCAGCCAGCCGAAGCGCTTCCCGGGCGGCATGAGGCCGACAGCGCCCGCTCTACGACCGCCGGCGCACACCGCACTGGCGACCTCCAGATGAGCCAGGACGGCGTGCTGGTCGAGGCTGGCATCAAGGGCGAGTAGACGTTCGGGGTTGAGATGAACACGCGCGTCGAGAAAACTCAACGACGGGCAGTGGAGCACGACGCCCGCGTTGATAAACTCGCCACGCTCGACTCGCGGCACCACGCGCAAGAGGGCGTACTCGAAGAGATGGCTCACGCGCCGCTTTCTCGCACGATATCCTCCAACGCCCGTGCCCAGTCTCGCGGCGCCTCCAGGCGCGCCGAAAGGTACTCGACGTAAGCGTAGCGAACCCTGTCGGGATCGGAGAACCCCGGCTCGTCCCGGAGCCACTCACCAGGTACGAGATCCACCACCCGGCGCAAAGTCTCGGTTGTGAGGAGAGAGCTCAGAGCAGCATCTGCCTCCGGGAGGGCTGTCGCGAAGGGGAGCAGGACGTGCTCGCGGGCGGCGGCATACGGCCTCTGGCTCACGGCGGCGAGGGCGGGTCCGTCGCGGTCGGGCCAGTTGTGATGGAAGTACAGAGACGCGCCGTGATCTATTAGCCACAGTTTTCCGTGCCACACGAGGAGGTTGGTGTTACGCGGAGAGCGATCCACGTTCTGCACGAGCGCGTCGAACCAAAGTATACGTGAGGCAAGCTCGGGCTCGGGAGCGCATGCGAGCGGATCGAACCCCAGAGAGCCCGGCAGATAGTCGAGCGCCAGGTTTAAGCCCCCGCTCGCCCTCAAGAGATCCTGTATCTCCGGGTCCGGCTCCGTGCGACCGAGCTCCTGGTCCAGCCGAACGAGCACTATCTCCGGCACGTCGAGCCCTAACCCGCGGGCCAACTCCCCCGCCACAAGCTCCGCGACGAGCGCCTTGCGCCCCTGCCCCGCCCCCCGAAACTTCAACACGTAGGTCCCGAGGTCGTCTGCCTCAACGATAGCCGGCAGCGAGCCGCCTTCGCGCAACGGCGTAACATAGCGTGTAGCGGTGACCGTCCTGAGCAAGTGTTGAGCCCCTGGGGAGTAGTTGTCGGCGGGTTACGGCGGCGTAGTCACCCGGCTGCCTGAGCCTCGCCGGGGAACGCTTCTGACCGCGACAATTGTCGCATCCGGTCGTCTGTACAACAACAGAATACGAGGTAACAGCTCGAGATACAGTAGATCGGGTAGCCGAAGAGACTAAGACCTTGTCCCCGGGCGTGATGGGCTCGGAAACCGAGCGCCGCCACCTACTACTTACCAATCCTTTAAACCGGGCAACGACGCCTCAAAGAGCCCGGCGCCCCTCCGGGGTGATAGTGGGGAAAGGGAAAGGAGGAGCAGGACGCCGGGTAATATCTATATTCTTATCGCACATACATACACTTGTCAACTACTGGCGATGATAGAAGCCCTCGAAGACTCGCGGAGCCTCTCATCTCGCCCGGTGGCAGAGCAGGGCTATGGAAAGATCGGCATGCTACTCGCCTACGGTGGGACCAAGCGAGGGTCACAGGCTCCTTTTATTCGCAGCCGCGCCCTGCTGCTGCGTACGGGTGCCAGCCGTCGGACGGCTACTGGCTGAGGCTCATCCGTCGAGCGGGGGGAGTTCCAGGTGATCGCCGGGTTGGATCTGATACCCTTCAAGACCGTTTGTCTGTCGGATACCTTCGATCATCTCCCTCGGGTCCTCCGAGGACGGGTAGTGTTCGACCGCTATCGACCACAACGTCTCGCCCGGGACGACAGCGTGCTGGTCTGGCGAACCTCCCGCGCTTGCCGAAGCGCCCGCGTAGAGAACACAAGATATGACGGTCGCCAAAAACAGGACCGCCAGCCGTCTGCGCCGATAGATATAGTGACGTCTCCTCACCTTCCAATGATAAGGAAGGTTGGTCGTTTTCCCACCGGTTATTTGGAAAGCGTTCCACAGTTCCGGCACAGAGCACAGACGAGGACCAGACGATACCCATCGTGACGATGGGGTACATTAGCGGCATGCCAAAAGATGAGCCATAACCAGAGCGCAACGCTGCGGGATTACCGTGGCGCAACTCGCGCGCGGGCAGACGCACGGAAGATGAGCGGTTGTTGTGGACGCCCGAGCCGGAAGGGGCATCTTTCACGCAGACTGACACTTGGCGAGTGCTGAGGATCATGGGTGAGTTCGTCGAAGGTTTCGAGGAGCTCGCGGAGCTAGAACCGGCCGTTACGCTCTTCGGCTCGGCTCGTGTCGGTACCGACGACCCCGCATACGAGGCAGCAATCGAAGTCGGGCGGTTGCTGGGAGAGGCTGGTTTCACGATTATCACCGGGGGTGGCCCTGGGCTCATGGAGGCTGGCAACCGTGGTGCCAGGGAGGCTAAAGCCCCCTCGGTCGGCCTGAGCATCGAGCTGCCGTTCGAGCTGGAAGCGAATCCGTACCTGGATATGTCTATAGAGTTCCGTTACTTCTTCATCCGCAAGACAATGCTCGTAAAGTATGCCCAGGCCTTCGTGATCTTCCCCGGAGGCTTGGGTACGATGGACGAGCTCTTCGAGGCTCTCACCCTTATACAGACCGGAAAAGTACGCAATTTCCCCGTGATCCTTTTCGGTTCGAAGTACTGGCGGGGGTTGCTAGAATGGCTGCGCGAAACCGTGGTGGAGGACGGCAAAGCTACCAGCGCCGCCCTCGACCTGATAACCCTTACCGACTCGCCGATCGAGATGCGAGATCTGATCCTCGATTCGGTCCAGCATCAAAGCCGGAGCACGAAGCGCGAAGAGAGGGCGCGTGAGGAGACGCGCAAAGCCTTGGGCAAGAAGGGATCAGCGCCTCGTCACCCAGAGCCTTGATTCCAAGCCGAGGAGGAAGGAGCAGGCACGCCTTCTTTAGACCAAGAAGGGAAAACACCCGATCCTTCTCCTTACTAAACCCCTGCAAAGGTACGTTGCACGCGAAACTATCCTTGACGAACTCATCACCGGCTTACACGGTCCAGCAAGACTCAGCTCGGCTCGGGTACGACCGCCCGATCCGTAGGTCAGGAAGAGAGAGTCGAACCCACCTGGGGCTCCCGGGGTCTAACTCAAAGGTTCGACAACAAACCTTCGACTTCTTCCACGAGGCTCGGGTCGCTCTCCTCGGCCTCCTTGAAGCTGACGACCCGGATACCGCCGTCTTCCTCGAAGATGGCCTCCTCCTCCTCCTCGGTGTAGCTAAGGTTAGGATCGGCGGCGGCTGCCCTGCTGTCGAACAGCATCGCAAACCCTGTCCCCGTGGAAGGTCCGTTCTCGCGGTTGAAGTCTAGGAGCAGTATCCCGTCGCTCGGGGTGAAAGACCTTAGATCCTCGGCTATAAGGCGCATCTGCTGCTCCCCTTTCGCCTCGGTCTGCACGTCGATTTGCCGCAGTCCTTCAGCATACCTCTCGTCGAGCATCTCGTACTCTGGAAGCGCCACGGGCTCGGAGCGAACGGCCTTCTCATCAGCATCACCGGTATCCTCATCGGTCTCCTGAGCCGTTTCTCCCCCTGCGGTCTGTTCTACTGACCCGCGAGAGCTGCTCACCTCCGAGGCAACGTTCTCGTCGCCGTCCCATGCAAGCACTAGTAACATCCCAGCCATGAGTGAGACTCCTAGAGCGCATAGACCTAACGCTACCTTCGCATATATGGACAACCGTCCCCCTGTTCTGTCAGTGTCGTCCAACTCGGCTTGAACACTTAGGTTAGCACGCCTCCTGGCTGAAGGTCCCGCGACCGCAACATATCAAGACCCCGCTCAAGATAACCCAAACTTCTGGCAGAAGGCGAGCCGAGCGTTGGTCGCTCGAAGAGAGGCTGACTACGCCTACTTGTCTACAGATCTTTGAGATAGAGAGCTGGATCGATGGCGGCAGCGTGCAGCCACTCGTTGTCCTTGCCCGCGTCCCCTACTAACTCGTCACAAGTTTCGAGGCGAAGATCCGAATCTTGCCTGCCCGCATGAGACCACGTTCGCTGCCGTAGCTGTCCTAACCCTGAATTATCCTTCGGCATCATTCTCGTATCGTACTCCTACTCCCGGGGCGATGAGTCGAGGCTCATAGCTCTACTTCACCGGCCTCTCTGCTGCCGCTCCCCGATGGAGCGAAGGTTTGAGCGGAGACTAGCAGGCTTATACTAAGCTTGCCTCCTGATCCCGAGGGCCCGGATGCTCACTGTGTTCTAATCGTCAGGAGGAGATCGCCCGGTTCGACTTTCGTCCCCGAAGAGACGGCGAGCCTTGCGACGGAGCCATCGAGCGGGGACCTGATCGCTGACTCCATCTTCATCGCTTCTATGGTGCCGACCTGCTGCCCCGCACTGATACGCTCGCCCTCCTCGACCGAGAGCGTGACGACGCCAGACATCGGCGCAGCAAGCTCTCCGGCGTCAGCTAAGTTCGCCTTCTCGCGGATCGGGACTTCGGGCTCTAGCGAGCGGTCTTGCGCGTCTAT
>CADCVD010000026.1 GCA_902806055.1 uncultured Rubrobacteraceae bacterium | reverse complement strand
AGGATTCCAAGCTCGTGAGCTTCGGTAGGCGAAATCATGCGACCGGTGATCATGAGGTCCAGCGCCTTGGTGGCGCCGATCAGGCGCGGCAGGCGCTGCGTGCCACCGTTGCCCGGCAAGAGGCCCAAAGTGGCCTCCGGCAGCCCCAGGTAGTACTCACCCTCCGCCCCGAAGCGCAGGTCACAAGCCAGGGCCATCTCCAGACCTCCACCCAAAGCCGTAGCCCCGATCTGGGCGATAAAAATCTTCGGTGTCTCGGCGATCCGGGCGAGGTTCTCGTGAGCCAGCCGGATCATCTCCATGTTCTTCTGGGTCGAGTTCTGATTGAACGCCTTGATGTCGGCCCCCGCCGAGAAGAATCTCTCGGACGAGCTGCGAAAGATGACCGCCCGCGCCCCGTCGTCGCCGGCCGCAGCATCGACGCTCTCTCCCAGCTCCTCCATAAAGGAGTAGTCGTAGCTGTTCGCCGGGGGCTTGTTTAGGGTGATGTAGCCTATGTTGTCTTCCCTGCCGTAATCTACCGCCATACGTCTTCCCTTCCCTCTACTGAATGCCCGCGCCCTCGTCACCCGTGATGTCGAGGTCGCCGACAACGACCGACTTCGCCTCAAGGTAGGACTCGAGCGCCTCAGGCCCGTGCTCCCGGCCTATGCCGGAGTCCTTGACGCCGCCGAACGGGAGTTCGTCATATCCATAGTGGATCTGGTTGACCCACGTCATCCCAGACTCTATCTCCTGGGCAGCCTTGTTTATGTACCTGACGTTGTAGGTCCAGATGGACGAGCCCAGGCCGTAGCTCGAATCGTTGGCTAGCTTCACGGCCTCGTTGATGTTCTTGACCTTGAACACGGGCAGGAGCGGACCGAACGTCTCCTCGCGCGCCACGCGGCTGTCATGCGGCGCGTTCTCGATAATGGCCGGAGCGAAGAAGTAACCCTTGTCGCCGTTCGCCTCGCCCTGGTACGCCACGTTGGCGCCCTTGTCCACCGCGTCCTCGAGTTGCTCGTTGAGCGCGTCGCGGTGCCGGGCGGCGTTGAGGGGACCCATTCGGATCTTGGGCTTCTCGGCCTTCTCCAGCCCGTTGCCGAGCTCATATCGGGAGACCCGCTTGACGAGGCTCTCCATAAACTCGTCGTAGACCTCTTCGAAGACGTAGACGCGTTTGGCGGCGAGGCAGGCCTGACCCGCGTTGAAGAAGCGGCCTACGTTCACGCCCTTCACCGCGTTGTCCACGTTAGCGTCGGGGCAGATGATCACGGGGTCCGAGCCGCCGAGCTCGGCGGAGATGCGCTTGAACTGAGGGGCAGCGACCTCCATGAGCCTGCGTCCGACGCCCGTGCTGCCGGTAAAGGCGACCCTTCGGACGTCGGGATGAACGGCGAGCGCCTCCCCGACCTCCTTGCCCGGGCCGGTGATCACGTTGAGCACGCCAGCAGGCAGCCCGGCCTCCTGCATCAGCTCCGCGATGCGCAGCGTGGCGAGCGGCGTGGTGTTCGCAGGCTTGACCACGATGGTGTTGCCCCCGGCGAGGGCCGGACCGACCTTCGTCCCCATGAGCGTCAGCGGGAAATTGTACGGTACGATGGCGGCGCACACCCCAATGGGACGCTTTATGACCATGCCGTAGCTCGTCCCAAACGTGGACGGCAGCGAGGCGTAGGCGCCCCGGATCTTGCTGGCGAGGTCAGCGTAGAAGTTCATCCCGTGGAGGAAGTGGTGCAACTCGCCCATAGCCTCCATCATCGGCTTGCCCTGCTCCTGAACGAGGAGCTTCGCGATATCCTTGGCGTTCTCCTCGATCTTCTCCACGCCGGCGCGAATGGTCTGCGCCCTGTTATCCGGGTCCGTCTTGGACCACTCCTTGAACGCCGCCGACGCTGCGGCTACCGCGACGTCGACGTCCTCCGGTCCGGCCTTGGGCACGGAATCGAGCTGCTCCTCCGTCGCCGGGTTTACTATCGGCATCTCCTCACCAGATTTAGCCGCTACCTGTTCTCCGTTGATCAACGCCTGAGCCATGCTTAAGCATCTCCCTTCCCAATCTCGCTTACAGAATACTCGGGCCGTCCCATGTACTTTAGCCTGAGCGACTGGTACTCGCGGGCGGCCCTCTCGACCCAATCCGAAGAGCTACCCTTCAAAGACTTCTTGACCTGCGCCGGCACCCCGGCCGCCAGGACCTCCGGCGGGATCTCGCCGCCCTCCCTCACCACGCTCCCCGCTGCCAACATCGCCCGCCGGCCCACGCACGCCCGATGGAGCACGATGCTCCCCATTCCTATGAGCGCCCCATCCTCGACTGTACAGCCCTCCAGCATGGAGAGGTGCCCGACGGTCACGTTCGAGCCTATCACGGTTGGCTGATCCACCGCCGTGTGCAGCACCGAGTTGTCTTGAACAGTGGTCCCCGCCCCCACGATTATCTGGTTGAAGTCGCCCCTCAGAACGGCCCCGAACCAGACGCTCGCCCCCTCCTCGATGACGACGTCCCCGATGAGCACTGCGGTCGGGGCGACGAAGGCGTCGGGGGCTACCTGAGGCTCTTTGCCTTCGAAAGCAAGAATATAGGCCACTCTCTACCTTCCCGTGAACGAAGGGGCGCGCCTCTCGCGGGCGGCCCGCACGCCTTCTTTGTGGTCTTCAGTACCTACCAGCAAACTCTGCGCCAGGCTCTCCGCGAAGAGGCCGCTCTCCAGGTCCACGCTTGCCGATAGGTGAAGCAACCGCTTGGCCAGCCCGTACGCCTGAGGTGCCCGCCTGAAGATGCGACGCAGACGCTCTCTCGCCTCGTCGAGCAGGTTATCGTGTGGGACCACGCGGGTGACGAGCCCGTGCCGGAAGGCCTCGGAGGCGTCCAGGTCCTCGCCGCCGAGCACGATGTCTCGCGCCCGCGCAAGACCCACGAGCTTAACCAGGCGCGCGCACCCGCCGTGGCTCGGGATAAACCCGATCATGCCCTCCCTGAACAAAAAGCGCGCGTTCTCTGAGGCGATGCGGAGATCGCAGGAGAGGGCGAGCTGGGTCCCTGCCCCGGTCGTAAACCCGTTGATGGCCGCAACTACCGGCTTCTCCATCCGTTCGACGGCGGAGATGAGTCGGGTCAACTCGTGGCTCTGAGCGCGAAACTCCGCCGGGTTCCAGTCCCGCTCGAAACGAGAAAGATCCCCCCCGGCCGAGAACGCCTCGCCGGTACCGGTCAGCACGACTCCCCGCACCTCCGGGTCGTCGGCAGCGTCCTGGAGTACGCCGAGCAACTCGGCCTGGACGCTTTCATCCAGGGCGTTCCGCTTCTCGGGGCGGTTCAGCGCGACCAGGAGCGCTCCGTCTTCAACGGTCATCCGCAGGTCTGACTGCTGCTCCGTCATCGTTTGATGACTTCGAACGGGCTGTTGCACCGCAGGCAGATGTACTGATACACCATCAAGTGCGGGCCGTACTCGGAGACCTTCTCGACATCATCCGAGTCGCACCAGGGGCAGATCAGACGCCCCTCTACGCTGCCGTCTTCGACCTCGTCAGACGACGCTGCAACTGGTTCCATTCGCTCCACGGCAGCTCTTCGTACTCCCATCTACCCTCACTCTCGTTCCACTCGACCGGGATCTCCACATCGCTCTCCTTGAGCAGCGGGACTATCCGGCCCAGGTATCTCTGGCGCATCTCCTCATTGCTCATGCTCGCCAGCCCCTCGGCCTTCAGCGCCTCTATACCCTCCTCACCGTCGGGCCCGAACCAGCAGAGCATCTCGGGGAAGAGGTCGTTGACGCGCTCCTGAAAGAGGGCGCGCCCTCGGTCCTCGTAGGCGATCTGACGCACCAGGCTCTCGGCGTAGGCCGAGGTGAGCCTCTCCTCGTCCAGGATGCGATGCGCCCTTCTAGCGAGCGCCTCATACCGGGAGTTCTCCACGGACTCCAGCACGACGTTCACGGCCGGTCCCACGAGCGCGAGCGCCGCTACGACGTTCGCCCAACTAGGCAGCGGATCGTCGAGGAAGCTGACCGAGTAACGTCGCGACCGGTCTACCTCTCCCTGCAGCCCCGTGGGTCGGTTTGGCCACGGCAACTCCTCAAGCAGCGGGTAGATCGCCCGCGACTGCCCGAGCTTGTCCTGTGTTATGGCTGCGCAGGCAGCGGTTGACTCGAGCAAGGGACCGGCGTCGGCCCACTCGGAGACGCGGCGGCCGAGGAAGTACACATTGTCGCCTATAACCGCAATAAGATTGACCAGTGCGGCCAGGGCCTCATCGTTGTCGACGATAAACTCGCTCTCTGCCCCGCGTCCCGGTGCTACCGCCTCAGTGCCTTCTGGCCGCTCGCTCACACCTGCACCTCCGCTTCGCCTTCTTCGGTCTCCTTCTCGGCCCAGTAGGCCTTGCTAACCGGCACGAGCGACATCTCGAGCCAGTCCTGCCCGTAACGCTCCTTGGCGAGCTTCGTCGCCTCCTCGTCGCTCGCAGCCTCGACATCACCCCTGTGCTCCACAGGCTGATCATACTCGGTGCGCGCGAAGACTAAGTATTTTTCCATGCCCCTTACTCCGGCCTTATAGCTTGGACGACGGCCTTGCTCGGCACGACGAACATCTCGCGCCAGCGCCACTCATCGTACATGAGGTGCGCGTAGACCGCCGCGTCTCTGGGCTCCGAGGCGCGCACGTTGCCATTGTGCCTCAGCGGGTTCTCTTCACCTACGCGAGCCGTGAAGACCTCGTAGTTATCTACCGGTCTCATCAGACGACCCCAACTTCCTTAAGCCGTTTCTTGCCGAGCGGGGTGATGTCCTTGCGCGACCAGGTTTCCCAGACCACCTCGATGTCCACCTCGTCGATGCCATCCATCTCCAGAATGCGGTCCCTGACGTCATCCTGGATCATGTCCATCGCCGGGCAACCCATGCAGGTATAGGTCAGCTTTATCTCCGCCTTCGACCCCTTTACCTCGATGCCCCGGATGAGCCCGAGGTCCACGAGGCTGATCGGGTACTCCGGATCCAGGACCTCCCTCAGCGCGTCCCGAACGTCTTCTACTGTGTTCATCGTTCCCCTTCCTGGGGTGGGGCTCCCCTTCCCGAGGAGTCCCCTCGTCCCCTGACCTGCTATAAGCTACTAGTTCTTCCCGTTGGCGTAGAGTTCCTTGTAACCACGCTGGAGGTGGTTGACGAACTCCTCGTTCTTGGGGCCGCGAGCTTTCCAGCGCTTCAGGACGTCCTCCCAGGAGATAGCGCCGTCCTCGAACTTCCACCGCTTCTCCTCGGCGTCGAACTGGGCCGGGAACGGGAAGTCTATAACGTACCTGTACTGCTCCTCGTCGTAGTGGGCCGGCACGTCGAGCCCCAAAGACTCGCACAGCGGCACCGTATGAGACATCCAGGTCTGCCTGAGTTGGTCGTTGGTCGAGCCTTTGTAGCCGTACTCAATCTGCTCGTTATGCTGCTTCTTGCCGTCTGGCAACCCGAACCACTCGAGCGTTAGCGGGAACATCCAGTCCACCGCCCGCTGAAGCTCTTCCTTCTTCTCCGGGTCCTTGGAGAACGCCTTCATCCACTTCTCGCCGTGCCTGAGGTGGAAGTTCTCCTCCCGGTCCACCTTCACCAGCGCCCTCTTCCACGGCCCGTAAGAGGTGTTGTGATGGATGTCGCTGAGGAGCACGAACCCGGCCCGATCGTAGAAGCCGTTGCCCACAATGAGCTCCGTGAAGCTCTCCAGAGGCACGTCGAAGGCGTAAGGGTGCTTGAACTTCTCCGGCTTCCGCTCGTAGACGAGCTCCTCCGTGTCGACGCCGAGGTCGCGGAGCATCCGGTAGGCTATGTGCGCATGCCCTAGCTCGTCCTGCACGATCCCCATGACGGTGATGTAGTTGTTGACGCCGGGCAACGTCGAGAAGTCCTTCGTCGCGTTCATGTACGCCGGAGCGCTTATCAGCTCGGTGTCGGCCGAGACTATCAGGGTGCGCTTGAGACCCTCGATATACCTCTCCGTCGCCTGAGAAGAGTCCTCGATCAACTTCCCACTCTTGATGCGGTCGAGGAGTATCTCCTCGGTTACGGCTGTCATGCTCATGCGTCGTCTCCTTCCTAACTTTAGCTATAATATAACTGACCGGACAGTCAAAATCAAGTCGCCTCCGTTTCATTATTCTTTCCTTCGCGAGAGGTTTCGAATCCTTCTTCCAGTGCGTAGACCCGAAGGGCATTTTTGTACAGTATCTTCTCCAGGGTCTCGTGTTCGAGGCCGAGGTCGATGAGGGCGAGCGCGTTAGCCTTGGGGCCGGGGACGCCGGGCCAGTCGGTGCCGAAGATCATTTTCCGGGCTAGCCGCCCGAAGTTGTAGTTCTTGTAGTAGTCGGGGAGTTTCTTTGGGGGGAGGCCGGAAACCTCAATCCAGACGTTGGGGCGCATGAGCGTGATAAAGGCCGCCGCATCGTACCACCAGCCGCGCCCGCCGTGGGCGAGAACAATGCTGAGGTCGGGGAAGTCCCGAGCGACGTCCTCGATTAGGGCGGGGTCAGCGTAACGGTTGGTCGAGCCGGGAAATGTGCTCGTACCACAGTGAAAAACAACAGGGAAGCCCTCTGCCTCGCAGAAAGCGTACGCCGGGTAGAGCATCCGGTCGTTGGGGGCGAAGCTGCCGTGGACGGGGTGAAGTTTCAACCCGACGGCGCCTAAAGCGATCTGACGCTTCAGTTCCCCAACGAGCGGGTAGTGCAAGTGCGGGTTGAGGTTCGCCATCAGGCGGAAGCGCTCAGGGTTATGGGACAAGATCGGGACTAGGTCCTCAACAGGCTGGATGCCGGTGGACTTCGGGCTGTACTCGCAGAACAGTATCGCGACGTCCACGCCTTCCGCGGCCATGTACTCGTCGAACCGCTCCGGTAGGAGCGTCCCCTCTTCGTCGTAGAGATCCATTAGGGAGGGCGACCCGTAGCGGGCCGCCCAGTCCCTCCACGACGGCTTTAGGGTCGGCAGGCGTGCAGCGTGGACGTGGGCGTCTACAAGGGGGATGCCGTCTAGCACGGTCTCCTCCTCTCGGGGACTGGAATCACGCCTGTTACGACGCCTCGCCGACCTCGATCCGCATTCTCGGAGGGCCGCGCGGCGGCGACGCAACCCGCCGAGTCCGCCCCTGCCACGATGTAGTACTCGCTCATGAGGTTCCTAAGCCACTCTAATTACTCGGCCTTCTCGACGACCATCGCGATACCCTGGCCTACCCCTATGCACATGGTAGCCAGACCGAACTGAACCTCGTCCCTACGACCCATCTCGTGTACAAGGGTGGTGAGTATCCTCGCCCCTGAAGCCCCCAGGGGATGTCCGAGGGCGATGGCCCCGCCGTTGGGGTTCAGCCTCTCGTCCTCCGGGTCCATCCCCCACTCGTAAAGAACGGCCAGGACCTGGGCGGCGAAGGCCTCGTTTACCTCGATGAGCCCTACTTCGTCCAGAGAGAGCCCCGCCCTCTCCAACGCCTTCTTCGTTGCGGGCGCGGGTCCTATCCCCATCACCCTCGGCGGCACCCCTGCTACCGCCATGCTTCTTATCTTCGCCAGGGGTTTGAGGCCGTGGGCGCGAGCGTAGTCGGCCGAGACGACGAGCGTCGCCGCGGCTCCGTCGTTCAAGGAGCTCGAGTTACCGGCGGTTACGCTGCCTTCACCCTTGAAGGCCGGTTTTAGCTTCGCCATCTTCTCTAGAGAGGCGTCGCGCCTCGGGCCTTCGTCGGCCTCGATCACCGTCTCGCTCTTACGGGTCTTTACGGTGACGGGGACGATCTCCTCCCTAAAGCGCTTCTCGTCGGTGGCTGATATAGCTTTCCGGTGGCTGCGAAGCGCGAAGCGATCCTGGGTCTCCCGGGAGATGTCGTAGTCCTCTGCGAGCCCCTCGGGCTGGTCTTCATCCGGGGTGATCATGAACCGCTCCTGGGCGAGGTTCTCGGCGGTCATCCCCAAAGAGTCGGTGTGGCTCAGCTCCTCCATCTTCGGGTTGACAAAGCGCCATCCCAAGGTGGTGTCGTACATTGTCGTGCTGCCGGTCGGGAAAGCGCGCTCGGGCTTGGGCGCCGCCCAGGGAGCGCGGCTCATGGACTCCACCCCTCCTCCCACATAGACCTCAGCCTCCCCGAGCATGATCGCCCTGGCCGCGTTCGCTACGGCGTCAAGTCCAGAGCCGCACAGACGGTTGACGGTCGTCCCGCCTACGTGCTCCGGGAAGCCCGCTAGAAGGAGGGACATCCGGGCGACGTTGCGGTTGTCCTCCCCGGCCTGGTTGGCGCAGCCGAAGTAAACGTCCTCGACCTCCTCGGGCGGTATCCCGGTCCTCTCCATCAGCGCTTTCAGTGCTGTCGCCCCGAGATCGTCGGGACGTACAGGGCTCAACGCGCCGCCGTGCCTTCCTATAGGCGTCCTTACCGCCCCGACGATCCACGCCTCGTTTATTCTCCCGTAAGCCACTTATCGATCACTCCTCTCGGCTCTCTGCCTGCCGGTGCCGCTCTTCAGCTGACTCGGCCTCATATCGTGGGCGGAGTACCTCATCCTTCTAAGTCTTCTTTCTCGCGGCCTCGGTCCTCGCGTGCAGGTCGCGTAGTATGCGTAGCTCGTCTTCGGTGGGCGAATCCGTCTCCGCGAGGTCTTCAGCCACGCGCAACTCCCACCCCGTCGCCTCCCTGGCCTGCTCGACCGTAGCTCCAGGGTGCAAGGCGCTCAGCATGAGCTCTTTGGTCTCCGGGTCCGGCCTCAAAATTCCGAGGTCCGTAACGACCATCGTGACCCCGGCGCCCTGGTAGCCGAGCCCCTTGCGCGACTCGCCACCGTGGTAGTGACCTACGGAGGTGACGAAGGCGAGTTCCTCGACGAATGCGCGGGGTTTTTGTCTGAGTATTACGATCACCTCCCTGGCGGAAGCCGCAATCTCGGGTGCTCCTCCTGCCCCGGGGAGGCGCACCTTGGGTGACTCGTAAGGACCGACGACGGTGGTGTTGATGTTGCCGTAGCGATCCATCTGCGCGGCCCCGAGGAAGCCCACGTCCACGCGCCCTGCCTGCAACCAGTAGTTGAAGATCTCGGGTACCGAGACAACCGAGTCGGCGTGTTCCGCGAGCACCCCGTCTCCTATGGAGAGCGGCAGGACGTCTGGCTTGGCTCCTATGGTTCCTGACTCGTAGATCAGGACACAGTTCGGCGCGTGGGTAGCCAGGGCGAGGTTCGTAGCCTCGCTCGGTAGGCCTATGCCGACGAAGCAAACCACGCCGTCCTTGAGCTCCCGGGAGGCGGCCACCGTCATCATCTCGTCTGTCGTGTAACTAGCCTCAGTAGCACCGGATGTCCGGTCGCTCATGCCCAGATCCTCCCCTCCTCTTCGATGCTTTTCAGGTACTCGCCGAAGTTCTCGGTGCCGAGCACGTGCCTCTCCATCCATTCCCTGAAGCTCTCCCGATCGCGGCTCACGGGGTCCCAAGCCTCGTAGAAGGCGTTGTCGCGATCGTAGTAGCCATCCGCGTATGAGGGATGCGCCCCGTTGGGCTCGACCGCTACAGCGTCGATAGCAACGGACGGCAAGACGATCTGGAACGGCCGAGGCTCGAACTCCTCCACGACCTCTTCGACAGTGACGATCACGCGCCTAGCCGAGAGCACAGACTCCTTCTGGATGCCGGTGATGCCCCAAATAGCCACGTTGCCGCGGCTGTCAGCTTGCTGGGCGTGAACTATCGTTACGTCCGGGTTGAGGGCCGGCACCGCCATCAACTCCTCCCCGGTAAAGGGGCACTCTATCGGGGCTATCGTCGAAGTGACCTTCGGCAGGTCTGTGCCCACGTAGCCGCGCAGGACGGCGAAGGGCAAGTTGGAGGCTCCGGCGACGTAGCGATTGGCCATGCCCGCGTGGCTATGCTCCTCTATCTCCAAAGGTTGCGGCCAGCCGTGCTCCACAGCGTCCCGGAAGCGATGCAGAGAGCCGATGCCGGGGTTTCCGCCCCAGGAGAAGACGAGCTTTCGTGCGCAGCCCATCCCAATCATCTGGTCGTAGGGCAGGTCGGGGGTCATCCTAATCAAGGTCAGGTTCTTTCGCTCCTGACGGATGATCTCGTGCGCGGCCGCGCACGGGATCAGATGCGTAAACCCCTCAAGGGCGACGGAGTCTCCGTCTCGGACCAACTCCGAGACCGCTTCTCTTAGCGTCGTTGTCTCTGCCCGTCTTCCAGATGTTCCTGCCGTGCTCATCGTCCCGCAGCCCCTTCCCCACAACCCTCTTCAACCTCCTAGATAGTTCAGCCTACCAGTCTGAGACCTGGTGTATCCTCGCGAAACCCTCCTCGTAGGTTTCGCGAGTCGACTCTTTGGTCAGCCTCATCGGCCCTTCTCGCAGTCTCGGCGAGGAGCTCCTACCGGCCGAATCCTAATCCTTTTTCCTTTACGTTCGCCGTACGAGACCGCTGCGTAGTGAGCGCGGGGGACGGCTCGCGCCGTCGCGCAGATCTCCTCCTATAGGGGGCACCCGGAACCGGGTCGTCTTCTACGTAAGGTGTAAGCTACTGGCTGCCCCTTCCTCGACTTTCCCCTTATGTAATTCTGGCTGCTACCTTGGTGTGTGTCCAGTCTCAAATGGGGTATACGAATATATCTCTGGCACAGCGCAACACACCCGCAAAATTCTTATTACTTCGTAACGGCAGATGAGCCGAGCTTTAGCCGTGTGGCTTGAAGACTTCGCATCACCCAGCCGCCATCGAGCGATCAGATGAAGCGCTTCAGGAGGACCAACCGCGATGTCCCCTGCACCAAGAGCAGAGCGTTGCCGCTGAAGGAAGCGCATCGGATAGCCGGCTGAGAGGGCATCGGTCCCTGATACTCGGTGTGCTGCAACGCCTTCTGACAACCAGGCGATGCCTCCTTGTCACGGTATCGCTACTCTCATAGCTCTGTGCCATTAGGAGGTGAGTCCGGGAAGCAGTTGGGAGCGTCCTGTAAGGGCTACGACAGCGATAGCTCTACCTCCTGGCTAAGCTCGCCAGAGAGTAAGAGGGTGACCTAGATGCGAGTACAAAGTGATCGCCTGAAGAGTAGCGGAGGCGTCCCGACGAAGACGGCGCAGCCCGACAGCAGCTCGGCAAGGTCTGCACACGGTACGTCGAACGCTACTTCGAGGAGATCAGGCATGTCCGCAGGCTCGACCGCAGCAGCCGCCTCTTCTCCGGCCCGCTCTATGCGGCGGTTGGCGAGAGCATCGGAACATACAGAGATGCGAGAGGAGCATGAGAAGATGGCGAGAGAAAATTACGAGGAGAGGTACACCCATCCCGAGCTGCGGGAGAAGCTGCTTGAGGAGATCAAGCAGTCCGACAAAGGCGGCGAGCCCGGCCAGTGGTCGGCGCGTAAAGCTCAACTCCTCACGCAGGAGTACGAGAAGCAAGGCGGCGGCTACAAGGGTGAGAAAGACGAGAGCCAGAAGAGCCTCGAGCGGTGGACCGAGGAGGAGTGGCAGACCAAGGAGGGTGGGGCAAGGGCTCGCAAAGAAGGCGAGACGAAGCGCTACCTGCCTAAAAAAGCCTGGGAAAGCATGAGCGAGGAGGAAAAAGAGGAGACCGAGAAGAAAAAACGCGAAGGTTCCAGAAAGGGTGAGCAGTACGTGGAGAACACCGACGTTGCTAGAGAAACCCGCAGGGGAGCGTCAACGGCGGACGATACAGTGCCCCTGCCGATCAAGGACTACGATGAGCTCAACGTAGGCGAGCTCAAGGATGAGATCAAAGGACTTTCGGATAAAGATATCGAGCAGATCCGATCCTACGAGAGAGAGCACAAGAACCGCAAGACTCTCTTGGAGAACCTCGACCGCGAGGCCAACAACGGCTCCTAGCTTGCTCGAAACCCGCACGCTTTTAGAGCTCTACCCCTTATACGAACAGGGAGCGCACGGCAGCGGAAAGGTAATCGTGCAGGTCTGCAGCGAGATAGAGAATCGCCGTTCTCACTCCGACGGTCGAGTAGGACAAAGCCGAACACAGTGTTGTGGAGGTACGGACACCGGTCGAACCGCTGTTTAGAGCTTCGCTGCCTCTTACGTTCCGCGTTCCTCCGGGTGCTCCATCCCGTCCGACTGTAGAATAGCGTGGGTGAGGATCTACGGTCTCGACTTCACGAGCGCCCCGAGCAAGAGAAAGCCCCTGGTGTTAATCGGCTGCGCGCTCGACGACGGTATCTTGCGCGTCGAGTCAGCCGAAGTACTTGGGGGCTTTGAAGGATTCGAGCGGTTCCTGGAGAAGGGCGGCCCTTGGGCATGCGGAATGGACTTTCCCTTCGGCCAACCGCGTCCTCTCATCGAGGCTCTGGCGTGGCCCGAAACTTGGGAGGGGTACGTGGGCAAGGTCTCCCGTCTCTCCAAGGAGGAGTTCGAGGGCGCGATAAAGGATCACATGGCCGGCAGGCCGAAGGGCGGCAAGTATCATTACCGGCTCGCCGACCGCCGCTCGGGATCGAGCAGCGCGATGAGGCTCTTCCGGGTGCCGGTCGGGAAGATGTTCTACCGGGGAGCGCCGATTCTCCTCTCGTCGAGCGCGAGCGTCGAGCCCTGCCGCCCGACGAGGAGCGGGCGTGTGGCGGTCGAGGCGTATCCGGCGGTCGTCGCCCGCCGCTTCCTGGGCAGGAGGAGCTATAAGAGCGACGAGCATAAGAAACAGACGTCGGTTCAGAGGGCGGCGCGGGAGGAGCTCGTCGCCGAACTCGAGTCCACCGCCCTGAGAGAAACCTACGGCTTCGCGGTAGAGATGGACACGGAGTGGCGGGAGGAACTCGTGCGGGACCCGATGGCGGATACGCTCGACTCGTTGTTGTGCGCGGTCCAGGCGGCGTGGGCCTATACGAAGAGAGACGAAGGCTGGGGCGTACCCGCGGAGTGCGACCGGGACGAGGGTTGGATCCTCGACCCCATGTTGCTCGAAGAGAGAGGATAGGAGGCTTCCTTGCCCTACGGTGAGAAGTTCGAAGAAGCGCTCTTCTACGCGGCCCGGCTTCACCGCGATCAGACGAGGAAAGGGTTAGGCGTTCCGTACATAACGCACCTTCTGGCCGTCGCGGCGATCGTCGGCGAGAACGGCGGTACCGAAGCGGAGGTGGTAGCGGCCCTACTTCATGACGCCCCGGAAGACATGGGCGGCAGGGAGCGACTGGAGGAGATCAGACAACGCTTCGGGAACGGGATAGCGCAGATCGTCGCCGGCTGCACCGACACATACGAGGACCCGAAACCCGCCTGGAGACCGCGCAAGGAGGCCTACGTTGCGCACGTCGCCGAGGCTTCACCCTCCGTTCGACTCGTCTCGGCGGCGGACAAGCTGCACAACGCCCGCTCCATCCTCGCGGACCTGCGATCCCTGGGCGAGGAGCTGTGGGACCGCTTCACCGGCGGTAAAGAGGGAACGTTGTGGTACTACCGCGCCCTCACCGAAGCGTATAAAAGAGCCGGTGCGAACGCCATCGTCGAGGAGCTAGACCGGGTGGTGCGGAAGATAGAGGCCCTGGCGCAACAGACCGAGACGGTTAGACGATGAGGGGAGGATCGTGATGAGAGAAGAAACGGTGCGTTTAGGGATACTGGGGACCGCCCGGATCGCCCTCGGCGCCATAATCCCGGCCGCTTCGCGAGCAGGAGCTATAGAGGTCACCGCCGTCGCGACTCGGGGCGGCAAGAGGTCCCGCGATGCACGCGAAGCGGCGCCCGGAGCCGAGATCTTCGACGACTACCAATCACTCCTCCAGAGCACGGAGGTAGATGCCGTCTACATCCCGCTCCCGAACTCCATGCACGTCGAATGGACCCTCAAGGCTATCGAGGCCGGCAAGCACGTCCTCTGCGAGAAGCCGTTCTCCCAGAACGCTAACGAAGCCGAGAAGGCCGTAGAGGCGGCGAGAGAGTCGGGGCTTACGCTGATGGAGGGCTTCATGTACCGACTCCATCCCCAGACGCTGCGCCTTGAGGAGCTGCTGCGAGAGCGTACGATCGGCGAGGTGCGCCAGACGATAGCGGAGTTCGGGCACCGGATAGACGACCCGGAGGACGTGCGGATCATCGGCGCTCTAGAAGGCGGCTCCCTGGGCGACGTGGGCTGTTACTGCGTGAACGCGTTGCGGCTCGCTTTCGGCTCGGAGCCGGTGCGCGCCTCGGCCTTCGGTCGGTTCGCGGGGGACGGGTCCGACGAGGAGCTTGCGGGCGTGCTGGAGTTCGACGAGGGCCTGGGGTTCGTCTCGTGCAGCACCACCTCGGCCCGCCGAGAGCGGTTGGAGATCGTCGGTACAAACGGGCGCATTACCCTGAACGCTCCGTTCAGGGCAGACAAGGCAGGCGGGACGATAGAGGTTCAGCAAGCAGACGAGACCACCGTGGAACACTTCGACGAGGATGAACCGTATGAGGCCGAACTAGAAGAGTTCGCACGTGCGATCCGGGAGCGCCGTGACCCAATCACAGGGCCACGGGACATCCTGGGCAACGCCCGCACGATCGAAGCTCTCCTGAAGTCCGCGAGAGCCGGTGGCGCCGCGCTCGAACTGCGCACAACCGGCCGCGCCTGACGCGCCCGCGAGCGTCCTGATCACAACCGGATGGGAAGCCTTCCGCATCTCGGCATGATTCAACCCGGCTCAGTTGGCTCGCCGCTACGATCGGCGCCTCTAGGCTGGTCTATAGTACCTGTACCTCTCGCTCGACGTCTGGTTTACGCTTACGCGCTGTTTGCAGTACGTCCCGCGACGCGGAAGCCGAACCAGCACGAAGCATGCCTCACGTTCTCTACCCGCTTCGGCGACGAGCTACGATGCTTACACGACGAACAGTGCCTCTCATCCTGAGACCGAGGGATAGAAGAAGATCCTGCTATGTCACCCCGAGATTGATACGAGGCGAGCCTTCCTCACCGCGCCGCACCCGCACGCGCCAGCGACGCTCGGTCAGCTCACAGGCCGCGCCCGGCCCCTCCTTACAGGTCCCGACGCGCAGGAGCACGTCGAGGTCGCCTTCATCTCCGTTCAAGCTTAATCGCGTCCTGGCAGGGAGCTCGTCTCCGGTGAGGAGCAGGGTACCCCCGGAGAGCAGTTCATCCGAGTGTATAGAGAGCTGAACCGGCGGGCCTAGAGAGCTGTCTAGCTTCTGGCCTTCGGAGATAGTCAAGGAGGCCGAGAGTTCCACTTCGCCCGCCAGCTCGACAGGTCCGATCCTTGCGGCGACGGGTCCCTCCACCGGTACAGGCTCCGGGGGCAGGAGCCCGAAGACCTCGAACGGCCGGACCTCTCCGCCCGGTTCAACGTTCACGAGGCGATGATTGTTGGTATCCGCGACGACAAGGTCCTCCCCGAGAAGCGCAGCCCCGGAGGGCTCATCTAGTCCGTCGCGGGCGAGGGTAGTGAGCTCGCTCCTCGTAAGGTCGTAGCGCCGGAGGGCAGAGTTGTAGGTGTCGCAGACGACGATAGCACTGGAGTCGGCGACGACTCCGAGGGGGTGTTGCAGGAGGGCGTCGGCGGCGGGGCCGTCGTTGTAGCCGAAGTCGAAGAGGCCCGTACCGATGGCGGTAGAGAGACGCCCGGAGCGGTCCAGATAGCGTAGAGAAGAGGTCTCGGAGTCCACGAACCAGAGCCTCTCCCCGTCTGAGGAGAGACC
>CADCVD010000025.1 GCA_902806055.1 uncultured Rubrobacteraceae bacterium | reverse complement strand
CGCGGTCGCTGCGGCGAGCGTGATGGCGAAGGTGCTGCGCGACGGGGCGATGCTAGCTCTGGCCAGACCGCATCCAGAATACGGCTTCGAGCGTAACAAAGGGTACGGGACTCGGGAGCATCGGGCGTCCTTGCGAGAGGCGGGACCTTGCCGGGCACACCGTCTGAGTTATGCCGGTGTCCTCTGACCCCAACCGGCGAAGGTTAGGTAATCGAGGCGAGACTCTAGCCCTCAAGTACCTTATGAAGAAGGGGTACGCTCTCCTCGATCGCAACTACGGTACGCGCCACGGGGAGGTAGACCTGATCTTGAGAGACGGTAAGATCCTTGTCTTCGCCGAGGTGAAACGGGATGCGTAGGCTTTACTGCTTTGAGCAGAGTTCGCCGCCGTCTGCGTTGGTCGGCCCCCCGTTGTAGCTAGGATTAAATTCAGCGGTTGTGTTTCCATTGCCTGGCCCTACTGGCCCCTTACAATGGCCGTAGTTACTCCCGCGACTGGGCCCGAACTCGTCAGAGTCGCTGGCAAAGGACTTGGCGAATGCCGGAGCAGCCGTAGCTACCACCATCGCCGCCATTATCGTCATTACCGCAAGTACCGAAATGATGCGCTTCATGTACAATCTCCTAATCGGAGCAACCTCCGGTAGGCCGCTACACCTATAACCATACGTCCCCGGCGGCGAATCCGGAATGACTTCCACCCACCGACTTACCCACCGAGTTGGCGGCAGAGGAGGCTTGCGCCAGAGAGAGAGACGTCTATTCACCGAGTTGCCGCTAAGACGTTTCCCGGAAACTCGCTTCACCCTTCTTACAAGAGTCGCGCCGCGCCGACCGGCGGCGTAAGCTGTAGCTCAGGTGGCGGATCGCAAATTCGATCAAAGAGCTATAGAGGATAATAAGCGGTGTGACACAGCCTCAAACGGATCAGCAACCCACCACCCCACACAACGGGCGTAGTCGTCGGCTTTGGCGGTGGACGAAGCGCCTTTTTCTCGGGTTAGCCGGGTTGGTTGTCTTCCTGCTGCTCGCGGGCGTGGTCTACCAGTTCGTGGCCACCAAGATCGACGAATACAGGTATCCGGCCCCCGGCGAGATGGTCGACGTGGGCGGCTACAGCTTGCATCTCTACTGCACGGGAGAAGGAGGAGGAGAAGCACCGACCGTTGTGATGGATTCCGGGCTCGGTGGTAGCGTGTTGGATTGGCAGCTGGTTCAGCCGGAGGTCGCGGGATTCACGCGCGTATGCACCTATGACCGTGGCGGCGCCGGTTGGAGCGAGCCGGGCGTCCAACCGCGCACGAGCCAGCACTTTGTTGAAGAGCTCCATACCTTGCTGGACAACGCCGGGGTTCAAGGGCCTTACGTGCTGGTCGGTCACTCGCTCGGCGGGACGAACATGCAACTTTACGCCAGCCAGTACCCGGACGAAGTCGTGGGGATGGTGTTGGTCGACTCGGCACTCGAAGATTTGGACTTGCTGTCTATAACCCAGTCATTACAGGGATCGCCGGTGTGGATCAAAATTTACGCTACGATCGGGGTAGTTCGCCTAGCTAACATGCTCGGGCCAGTAAGCTATCCCTTCTCGGAACTGCCGCCCGATTCTGTAGACGCGGTACTCGCTATCAGTACCAGTACTCGCCAACTCTACGAATCCGCAGACGAGACATCTTCCATTGGGGAGAGCTTCGAAGAGCAACTCGCCGCTCCCATGTTGTTGGGGGACGAACCGTTGATAGTCCTGACCGCAGGACCTCTCCAATTAGAGGGCATGGCCCTCTCACAAGAGCAGATGGACCAATTGGACGAGGCTCACACCCGAACTCAAGCAGCCTTAGCGCAAGCCTCACAAAATTCAGAGCAAATCATCGCGGAGGACAGCGGGCATTACATCCAGATGGAACAACCCGATCTTGTAATAGATGCCATCCGCCAGGTCGTAGACGCAGCACGAAACGGCAGCAGTATATGAAGCGACAAACCACTAGGGAGGAGGCTTGAGGACTATCCCGTTGCCTCTATTCACCGAGCTGCCTAGAAGACCTCTTAGCGGCAATTCGGTGAATAACGCTTCTTCGGGTGCATCGAGTTTCGCTGGGTGGCACCATGCTAGCGTTTAGTGATCATCCTACCCCGTGAGATGCGTGCGGGGAGGAGGTAAATGATGCACCAGCCGAAGAGTGTGGAGTTTGCCACAACGTACCTCTCGACAGGCCTGAAGCTCCACTATGCTGAGCAGGGTGACCGAATGGGGGAAGCAATCATATTTCTCCATGGGTACGTCGACTCGTGGTTTGCTTTCAGCCGGGTGCTTGCCTTGCTCTCGCCTGAGTACCACGCCTTAGCACCCGACCAGCGTGGACACGGGAACTCAGATAAGCCCGAATGCTGCTATACAGCGGACAACTTCGCCGCCGATATCGACGCGTTCATGGAGGCCGTCGGGGTCGAGGAGGCAACCCTCGTTGGGGACTCATCCGGCGGCATGATCGCGCAGCGGATGGCGCTGAGCCATCTGCACCGTGTTAGCCGCCTCGTCCTGATCGGTTCGCCAACGACGCTGCTGAACAAGGAGGCCGTCATTGAGAAAGGGCAGGAGATTCTTGCATTGAACGATCCCGTCCCACCCGAGTTCGTTAGCGAGTTCCACTTAAGCGTGATCCATCACCCGGTTCCGGAAGAGTTTCTTTCAGCAGCTCTCGAAGAAAGCCTCAAGGTCCCTGCCCACGTCTGGCGCGACTACTATGAGGGGGTGGTGCTCACGCTCGATGATACGCCGCGGCTCGCTGAGATTAGCGTGCCGACGTTGATCTTGTGGGGGGAGCGAGACGGCATCTTGCCTCGTGAGGAACAAGAGTGGCGCGCGGCGGCGATCCCCAATGCGACGCTGAGGGTGTACCCGGAGACTGGCCACGCGGTGGCCTGGGAGCGCCCGGAGTGGGTCATGCGAGACCTAGAGGCGTTTATGAGAGGTGGACATCCCGCCTAGTCCTTCGTCACAAATTCTGCTCCGCGGACTTCCGAGAAGACTCTACACCGGAAGCCGTGAGTTTCCGAGAAAACGTCCTCTCGTAAGGTGGGTGAACAGAGAATGGGGCATGAAGCTCTTCAGCCCTCTTATGAGTTTGTATCCGGCCTGTTGGGGTAGAGGTTGCTTATATAGAAGCAACCAGCAAAGGGAGCTCACTGGTGTCTGAGGTAGCGTACGTATCAAGAGTTAGGGTAGATCCTGTTCGGGGCATGATCCGGCAGGCGGACCTCCCAGGGGAGGAGGAGTCCGTGTTGTTCGGTGCTCACGGTGAGATCGCCGAACACTATGGAGTCTCACCAGACGAAGTGGAACCTCACGCATCTACCCTTGACTATCTGGTAGCCTCGGCTGGTGGCTGACTGCTGGGTACCTTCTCAGGCGCGCTGTCAGCGCGTCACGTTTCCTTCGATAAGGACAGCCTCTATGCTGAGACTGTTGGTGAGGTAGAGATAGAGAACAAGGTACTGGTGCTTAAGAGAATTAAACAGACCCTCCATCTGACAGCGGAGGAGAAGGACCGGGAGACCATAGAGCGCGTGGTCAAGGTGTACGAGGATAGCTGTCCAGTGTCAGCGTCCATCAAACCCGCCATAGAGATCACGAGCGAGTTGAACCTCACCACCAAGTAGTAGTAGGTACGACTTCCACTGGAGGCTTAAGAAGAGGCTAGGCTATTCCTCCCGCCCCTCTTCTTAAGCCTCCATGCTACAGAGGCTCTAAACTTCTCATAGCTCCGACTACTGGTAGTTTCCCAGAACACCTCTTGTCGGAAGCTCAGCGCCTGACTGCAACCACCTCGAGGTAGTCACTTGGTACCATCATCGTCTCGTCGCCTGAGCGGTTGAAACGGTGGACAATGTCCTCTAAGGCGTTCAACAGCGCTTCCTGTTTACTCGCATCGAGTCCCTCAAGGGCTAGTCTGATCACAGCAACGTGTTCCCGCGAGAGGTCTATGTAGAACTGCGGGGAGGGGTAGCGGAAGACGAAGCTGCGCCGCTGAACTTCAAGCGAGCTAACTCCCTCGCCTAAAAGCTCGCGTAACCTCTCCTCCGTGCCCCACAGGAAAGGAGGCTTCAGGCCGGGAGGCGAAGGAGGCAGATACTTCGCTGTGAGTTTGCCGATCTCCCCACCGAATCCGTCAGGCGTGAAGTTGGCCATCCCGATCTTGCCTCCAGGCTTGCATACTCTAAGCAGCTCGCTCGCCGTCTTCTCCTGGTCGGGGGCGAACATCGCCCCGAGAGTAGAGAGCACGTAGTCAAAGGAGGCGTCGGGGAAGGGGATCTCCTCAGCATCGCCCTCCTGGAAGTCGACCAGCAGGCCCTCAGCAGTGGCTCGCTTACGCCCGACTTCAAGCACATCCGGGACGTAGTCGATGCCGATGACTTCGCAAAAGCGGCGGGCTGCAGCGAGGGCTGCGTTACCGTGCCCTGTCGCTACGTCGAGTACCCGCCGACCGGGGCGAAGATCTACAGCTTCGCAGAGCATCTCAGCGATGACGACGAAGATGACGCCTACCTTTGTGTAGTCTCCTGTAGACCACGCCTTCTGCTGACGCTGCTTGATCGCGGCTAAGTTTGGTGTTGAGGGCTGAGCATTCATGCGTTGGTCTTCCTCTCTCGCCTTCCCCGGCATAAGCTTCGCTTACGCTTTTACTCTATTCGCCAGTCAGGGGTAACGGAAGGTCTGGCGCAAGGTAACCTCTCAAAGGATCACGCCAAGTAAGAGGGCCAGTTGCCGCTATTCACCGAGATGCCGGGAAGAGGTCTTCTCGGAAACCCGAAACATCCTCGTAGGTTCCCGCTCGCGCAACCACCCCGGGCTGCTCTCTTGGCGTTGATGCCGCCGTACGCACCGTAACGTTCATCACCGACCGCGACGCGGCGCTCAGGAGGGCATGGCACCCTGAATCTTCGCTCTTATTCAGCTAAGAGAGTCTGAGCGCTCGACCATCTGCTCTTTATCCTACGGAGGGGAACGGATGAGTCCGAAGATGTTTGACTTGCGGTCAGTCGGGAGTCCGTTCATCCTCGCCCGACTGTGAGCGTGGTAGACCGAGCATCGTGTCTCCTTCCGCGATCCGGGTTACGGGACCGGGAACGGCGAAGTCGTGGCCGCCTTGGATCCATCGAGAGCCTGCTTCAGCCGGACCATGTCAATGGTGACATCGCAGATGAACCGTTGGTACATGAACAGCAGCCCGGTCAGGCCAGCGATCTCCGAGGGGGAACACGAATCAGCGAGCGCGTCTTGGCTGATCCCGGCGGGGGATGGGAAGCTGCGGACCAACTCGCGGGATCGCATGAGCAGCGTACGGGCTACCCCGTCGTAGGTTTCCGTGCGCACCACCGGATCGAGCGCCTGGTCGAGAGCGAGTTGGAGGTACTCCGGCCAGTTCGCCAGAACCCGGTAGTCGCTGGATGCGCCGTGGTGAAAGTGCGAATCGGTGACACGCTTGAAGAGAGCCTGCACCTCGGGGGAGGCACTATCCGGGTCCACCAGCTTGAGGGGGGTGACTCCTTCGGGCAGACCGTACGGAATCTGGGACGCATTCTCCAGGGAGAGATCTTCTCCGACGGAGGATCGGTCCTGGAACGCCTCCGACCAGGCGGTGATGAGCAGCATGTACTTCGGATTACCATAGTTGAGGAGGTCGAGCGCCTGCCGCACCTCGTCGAGCCGCGCGTCATCCCACCCCAACTCTCGCAGTCTGGACCTGGCATCCGGCGGTTCGGGCCCGGGAAGCAAAGCTAGCCCGCGCAACTCGTCGGCGGCTCGCTCCGCATACCGCGTCGCGAGATTCGGTTTGGCCGCACGCCAAGCGAGTGGCAGGTAGCCGGGAAAGCCGGCGAGAACCCGGCAAGCGAAAGCGACCCACGCGACCCGTAGCGAGGCCTGGATATCATCGTAGATCTCCTTCAACTCTCCGGCCGCGTCGGCGTGGTCAACCTGTGGAAACCTCCGGTAGCTCGTCACTCGCCGGCTCCTCTCATCTTCGTTAAAGATACTAGCATCGAGCGATTCCCCACCCTTACCTCTACGGGCCCACTTCTTCGAGCAGTTTGGGCCAGCGGTTCTTCCACGGCCTCGCCGCTTCGAAGGCCGCCGATGCTTTCAGGACTAGCGCATCGTCGAGGTGGCGCCCAACGATCTGCATCCCCACCGGCAAGCCTCCCTCGGTGAACCCGGCAGGGACCGTTGCCGCCGGTTGTCCGGTCATGTTGATCGGTAGCGTGAACGAGAGCCAGTAGAACGGCTCGACTTCCCGGCTATCTATGACCTCTGGGCCCTGGATGCCCGTCTCGAACGGCGGCACCGCGAGCGTCGGCGTGATGAGCAGGTCGTAGTCGCGCATGAAGCGCCACATCTTGTTGTAGACGGCCTTCCGGGTCATCACCGCGTTCGTTATGTCCTCTGCCTTCCAATCCACCTCCAGGACCTCCCGCAGGTGCGGCGACATCTTCTCCCCGAGTTCCTCAGCCATCTTGCGCATGCCTGCGAGGTCGGTCTCCATGATGACGAGACCCCAGAATCCCTCGTAAGGATCCTCGAAGCCGGGGTGGGCATCCTCAACGGTGCAGCCGAGATCATCCTCGAAGACCTTGACGGCTTCGCCGACTACCTTCCGCACCTCCGGGTCGACGGCCGCGTAGCCCCAGTCGGAGCTGTAGGCGACGCGCAAGCCCTGGGGTAGTTCACCATCTATCGCCTCCAAAGGGTCGAAGCCGGACTCTTGGGGGATGGAGAGCCGGTCGCGGTCGTCGGAGCCGGCCATCACAGAGAGCATGAGGGCGCCGTCGCGCACGGTGCGGCTCATCGGGCCTATGTGTTCCAGCGACTCCCACCCCGAAGCTCCAGGGTAGCGCTCGTCGCGACAGCTCGGGTAGAGGGGAACCCGGCCCATCGAGGCCTTCATGCCGAAGAGCCCGCAGAAGCTAGCCGGGATGCGCACCGAGCCTCCACCGTCGCTGCCCAGGGCGATCGGACCCATCCCGGAGGCGACGGCCGCCCCCGAACCCGCGCTGGAGCCGCCGGGCGTCAGGCTTGTGTCCCAGGGGTTGGTGGTCGTCTCGAAGACGGGGTTGTGTCCCACCCCACTGTAGCCGAACTCCGGCACGTTGGTCTTGCCGAGGACTATCGCTCCCGCGTCCTTCAGGCGTTCGACCGCCACATCGTCCTCGTCAGGGACGAAGTCCTTGTAGGCGTGGGAGCCCAGGACCATCCGGACACCCTTCACGGCGTGCAGGTCCTTGATGCCGACCGGAACACCCGCCAGAGGACCGGGGGCCCCTCCGCTAGAGATCTCCCGCTCCAGCCGCTGCGCCTCCTCGCGGGCAATATCCGGCGTCGGGGTGCAGAAAGCGTGTAACTCCGGCTCAAGGCGATCCATTCGTTCGAACACCGCGTCCACGACCTCGATCGGCGAGACCTCCTTCGCACGTACCCGCCTGGCAAGCTCGAACGCCTCCATCCGGCATAACTCTTCGCTGCTCGGCATAGCAGATCCCCTTTCCAGATCCTCTCCCCGCCCTGCATGCTACTAGGTTCCTAAACCCCCCGCTCCTCCGATTATCTGCGAGAGCCTGTCAAGACCACCGAACCTCGTGGAGGCCCGCGACCCACGTCCTGGAGGAGACCCGCAAGACGGCACTGAGAGAACTGGAAGCGCTGAGAGACTACCAGGATCATATAGCCCAACTCGAAGCCGACCGGGATGCCCTGCTAGAGTCCTACGCCGAAATAGCACCCAACGCCCTCGACTCTCTCACGGCCGAACAACGCCAGAGGTTCTACGCGCTGCTGCGCATCGAAATCCCCCTCGCGCCCGACGGCTCCTTCGAGGTGCGCGGAGTAGCCTTCCCGGACGGTCTCAGGAGTGTTTGTGAGAAAGACACTCCACGCCTTTTTCGTGCAGTACCATCCTGGTCCGCCGGGCGTAAGGTCATCTACCTAGATTGTAGAGCTTGAGCTCCACGGCCCGCCTCCGATGCTTATATACGATGCTTCCACAGCCGATGGTAGCACGGGGAGGCGGGTCTCAACCCTCGACTTCTCTCTTGCGGGCTACTGCGAGCCTCTTCTGCCACCCCTTGCCCCAGCGCGCCCGCGCCGCTTCTTCGACCCGTTCCTCCGCCAGCCCTCCGGAGACGAGCGCCTCTCCATAACCGGTCAGATATCCGAGTCGCGCATCCCGGAGAACGTAGGGCGTCACCCACGCCGGCAAGTCAAGACCTCGCCACATCTCGACCATCTCCGCTGCCGAGCGGAACCGTGACTCCCCCGCATCCTCCCGCCCGAGCCTCTCCCCCGCTTCTCGGCAGGCTCTGCACAGCTCATCGGGGTCAAAAGCAGCATCCCGCGCATGGCGGGCCAGTTCTTGGGGGAGCGGGTACACGCCGGTCATCGGTCCCTTGGGGAGAACTCGTATCCGGCGGAGGGCGGGTAGATCCGGACTGCAAACTCCAGCGTGAGCAGCGTGCTAGGTGCTACCAGCAGGCACGCTTGCTTAAGAGCATTCCACAAAGGGTTCTCCTGCGTACAGTTGAAGTATGAGCCGAGCGCTATGTTGCCTCCGTTCTCTCCGCGAAGAGTATCCGCGAGTGACCGCCTCGTGGCAAGCCTCGGGGGACTGATAGACTAACCAGAGAGAGCTACTATCTGCTTGGGAGGAAAGATGCGTATCAAGACGAGCACGACCGTTACGCCTTCAGGGAAAGTGAAGGTCAGAACCACCACAAAAGCGGCGCCAATGCTGCCTGTCATGCGGACTACATCTACCTTCTCGCTGGTCCCCGGCGCGCCCAAAAAGAGGCGTCGAAAGAGGTGGTAGGGCGGGCCGCGCTCTACCCGTCGGCTTCTACCTCTATCTTCGAGCCGACCGGGGGACGGCCGAACTCGTCCCAGGCGCTACCGCTGCGCAGGAAGAGCTCGATCCACGCTGTCTCTCTACCCTTCACTGTCCAGCCGCTGCTACCCGGCGCGAAGGCCAGGTTTCCCTCTTCGACCTCGAAGCTACCGTCGCTCACACGCGCCTCGACTCGGGCGTTCCCGATCCGGACCCGCGCAACTGAGCCGGACGGGGGGCTATCCGCCCCGCTCCTGATGGTCGTCTTCAGGTTGCCGTAGCCGTCCACGTAGGCGACCCGGTTCACGGGCACCTCCGGGACGTCTGAATACTCCAACTCTTCCGCTAAAGAATCGGGGCGACCGGAGGCGATGCCGGCGGCGGCGCGGGGGAAGAGGTCACGCGAGCGAAACTGCGAGCCTTCCGCGCTGACGGTGGCCCATCGCAACTCCTCGGCGGCATCGCGCACGAACGAGAAGGCGTAACCGGCGTTCACCCCCACTACGCGCACGCCCGTCGGCAGGAGCGCGAACGCGAGACGCTCCCCCTCGTTCTCGGTCCGCGCCTCCTCGTCATCCTCGCGCGGCGCTACGTTATGGTAGATGATGGTGCCGGGCGGCGCCTCGTTAAGCCCGATCTGCGCCACGCAGAACCCGGCGGCGAGCGTCGAGAAAGGCGGCACGGGCGTCAGGACCGGCTCGGCGTCCGGCAGGTGTAGCTTCATGCGCTGGACCACCTCGGCGAACGCGAGGTCCCCCTGGCCGTAGTCCGCAACTATGTGTACGAGCATAACCGTCTACCTTCCCGCTCAGGCTGCGCCCGAGAATAGTCTGCTGAGAGGTTCATCCCTCCGGGTCCCGTGGCGGTTCGGCGCATACCGCGCGCAAGACCTTCGGCGTGAGGAGCCAGCGCAGGGAGGCGGAGCCGGGCTCAGGGTAGTCTCCAGACTGGAGGCGGACCAAGCCGCCTTTCTTGATCTGGATCTTCGCGCCCTCCGCATCGCCGGTCAGCAGGTATGAGACGAGCTCGTGCAACCCCGGCCGGTGTCCGACGACCGCCACCGATCCCACAGCAGCGTGGTTCGCTAGTACGCCCACCACCTTGTGGGGCGGGTAATCGGGCTCCAACTCCTCGCAAGGGAGAGGCGCGGGCCAGCCCTGCCGCTCCAGAAGCTCCGCCGTCCGCCAGGCGCGTGCGAAAGGACTGCTCAAGACTAGATCCACCCGGGGTACCAGCCGCAGGATACCCTTGGCCGCGCGCCGGAACCGCTCCTCACCCTCAACGGTGAGCGGACGTTTGGAATCATCAGGCCAGAGCTCTGCGTCCCGCTTGTGCGCCACCGCGTGCCGTACTACGTAGAGGTCCACTCTCCGGGCTGTCCGCCGCTACTTCTTCTTTTTCTTCTTGCCAGGCTTGTCCGCGTCTATCTCGGCGAGCGAGGAGCGACGCGCCCTCTTCATCTCTTTCTCGAAGCGCTTCCACGCCTTACCGCCGGCGACGGTGCGGTAGGCTTCGGTCTCGCGCAGGCCCTTCCTGACCTCCGCTGCCTCGTGTAGATTGCGCTGGGCGTAGAGGCCCATCACGAATGCCGCCCGTGTCGGGAACCTGTGGCCGCCCGTGGCGAGCTCGCGCAGCCGTTCGGCAGCGACGATAGCGTCTTGGTGTCTCCCCAGATCATCCTGGAGCATTTTGAGGAGCCTGACCAGTTCGGAGGTCGTCTCCTCACCGTAGACCGGCTTGAAAAACTCCAGGGCGTAGCGCAAGCGCTTCCCCTCCTTGCGAAGCTCGTGAAAGTCCTCGGGGTCCGAGCCTTCGTCGATTTTGCCGGCGAGCTTGCCCCACTTGCGGTAGCGGCGGGAGAGGAGGTCGGGGCCCGTGGAGAGGACCGGCTCGTCCGCCTTCGAGCACGGGTCCAGGCCCCCGCCGGGGATAACCTCGCGGGTGGGACCCAGCTTCAGCATGGCCGCGAAAGAAGATTCCAGGCGCTCGTAGCGGGCCGAGTCGAGGGCTTCGATCAGGCGCCCCCGCGCCTCCTCGCGCTGCCTCTCCAGAGCATTCCCGGTCCTCGAAAGCGCCTCTCGGCTCTCCTCATCGTCCTCTTCGGACCACTCCTCGATCTGCTCTAACTGCACGTCGAGGTCCCGCACGTCGCCTAGTACCCCCGCGACCCACTTCAACTCGTCTCGGACCCAGCGCGCCCGTTCGGGCAGGGCGTCCTGGAAGAGCTTGATCGCGGCGCGCATCCGGCGCGTCGCCACCCGCATGTCGTGGACCTCCTCGGGGTCCTCCCCAAGACGGGACCCTGCCTCGTGTGCCCGCATCTTCGCGAACTGCCGCCGCAGTACCGCGAAGGCGAGCTCGCCTAAAGAGAGCGAGGCGTCTCTGCGGGTCGAGCCGAGGTCGGAGTCAGCCTCAGGGCTCTGGCCCGTGGCGAAGAGCCCGGCCCCGTACTTGGAGACCCGCGCCGGCTCGAGGCCAAGTGCCTCCCGCATCTGCGCGACGAAAGCCTCGACCCCCGGATGCGGCTCACCTTCTACCTCAATCTCGACGCGCGAGAGACGCGCCGGCTCCTCACCCTCGCCGAGCAGTATCTCCGACGAATCTAGCACGATCTCACCCACGAGCGTACCAGACCCTTTCGACTCCCCGTCCGTCGCTTCGCGTTCGCGGATCTCGCCTGATGCGTCCGCGACGATATCCTCATCGCTCCCGTTGGCCTGCCCGTTTACCGGCTCTCCGTTCGCACCTTCAAAAACGAGGTCGAAGGTCTGGCGGCGGGTGCTGACCGTGAACACCGACCGTAGCTCGCGGGCGCCGGCAAAGGCCTCGAAAAGTCTGCCAGCGGGCCCCCTGGAATTCCGGAGAGATTCGACGCCCTCCTTCCCCAATTTCTCGGAGACCTCGCGCCTCCGGGCCTCACCCGAAGCGCTATCCGCGGAGACCAGCGACTTCAAGGTAGCTTCGGCGCTGTCCTTCTCCTCCCGAACGCGCAGGGCGTAACCGGCCCGGTAGATACGCCAGTCTACGGTATCGTAGTAGGTATCGGAGAGATTCCGCGTCTCACCCTCGACGATAGCGACCTCGGAGGACCGATCAAGCCCAACGAGCCACTCCTCGATCCTAACAAGATCGCCGGAGACCTCATATTGCCACTCCACCTCCTGCCGATCGGTACCAGCGCGCCGCCCTGGTCGCCCGCCGGATGAGCGACCGGCCCCGCGTTTAGTCGCACCGGAAGGCCCCTCGCCTGCCGCCTCCCTGGCGAGCTGCGCCGCCCCCGGGGTGCCTTCTCGCTCTTGAGCCTGCTCTTCCATAACTACCTCGCTAGATCTCGACGCACGTCTTTGATAATCCTCTTAACCTTACCGCAGCATTGTAAACTTGGACACTATTCACGGCCTCCTTTTGAGACGAGCATCGTTCAAACGCCTAGGTGATAATGATAGAAAGTTTCGTCCCTCTTCCAGCCCATCCTCTCGTAGAGACGTTGCGCGGGCAGGTTATCCACGGCGGTCACCAGCGTGAGACCCTTAGCCCCGGTCTCTGCGGCGAACCTGCGGGTCTCCGCGAGCAGGGCCGCCCCGAAGCCCCGTCCCCGCGCCTCGGGGGTAACGAACAGGTCGTTCCACACCCACAGGCGACACGCCGAGCCGGGCGAGAAGAGCGGCGCGCCGAGCCTCGCATGCTCCGGGCGGGCACTGAGAACAGGCTCCGGCGCTGCCTTAGAAAGGCTCTTCGAGGAGCAGATCCTGGCTGTCGAGAGGGTCGTCTCCTTCTCCCGGACGAAGGCGGGTATAGGAGCCGTCGGCGTTCAGCTCCCAGGCGTTCGCGGTATCCGCGAGCTGGAGGTCGAGGAGACGGCGGACCTTCTGGCGGTGCTGGGCCTCGTGCAGGGGGAAGAGGGTCTCTACGCGCCGGTCCAGGTTGCGCTGCATAAGGTCTGCGCTACCGATATAGATCTTCTCGCCATCCTCCTCCCCGAAGGCGAAGGCTCGCGCGTGCTCTAGGAAGCGTCCCACCAGCGAGACCACCCGGATGTTCTCGCTGATCCCTTCGAGACCCGGTTTGAGGCAGCAGATCCCGCGTATCACTAGCTCTATCTTCACCCCGGCCTGTGAGGCAAGGTAGAGCTCCTCGATAATCTTTGGGTCCGTCAACGAGTTCATCTTGCACGAGATGCGCGCAGGCTCTCCCTTTCCGGCCAACTCGGCCTGCTCCTGTATGAGTCTCACGAACTTGTCGCGCATCGTCAGGGGGGCGACGAGCAACTCGTGGTACTCCTCCTGCTCGGAGTACCCGGTCAGGTAGTTGAAGAGGTCCGTGCCATCCTCACCCAAGTTCTTGTCATCGGTGAAATACGAGAAATCCGTGTAGATGCGAGCGGTGCCGGGGTTGTAGTTGCCGGTACCCAGGTGAACGTAGCGTCTCAGCCCTGAGCCCTCCCTACGGACGACGAGGCACATCTTGGCGTGCGTCTTCAGGCTCACGATGCCATAGGCGACGTGTACGCCCCGGGCCTCCAACTGCCGCGCCCATACGATGTTCGGTTCCTCGTCGAAGCGCGCCTTCAGTTCCACGAGCACGGCGACCTGCGTCTGCTCGTCGCGCGCCCCAGAGAGCGCCTCGACTATGGGCGAGTTGGATCCGGTCCGGTAGAGGGTTTGCTTGATCGCCAGCACCCCTGGATCGGCGGCCGCCGCCCGGACGAACTCCACGACCGGGCTGAACGAGTCGTAGGGATGGTAGAGCAGGATATCTCCCTGCCGGATCGCCGAGAAGATCGAACCCGAACCCCGGAACTCGGGCGGTACACGCGGCGTAAGAGGCGGGTAGAGAAGGTCCCCCCTGTCCAGGTGCGTCAGCTCCTCAAAGTCTCCCAGACCCAGGGGCTCCGGGACGGCGTAAACCGAATCCGGGTTTATCTTCAGGTGCTCCGCCAGCCACTCGCGCAGCTCTGCGGGCATAGAATCCGTCAGCATAAGCCGGACGCTCTGGCCGAACCAGCGTCCCTCCAGCTCATCCTCTATCGCTTGTAAGAGGTCAGAGGCCTCATCCTCCTCGATCACGAGGTCCGCGTTACGCGTCACCTGGAAGACGTAGCACGCCAGGATCTCCTTGCCCGGGAAGAGCTCGTCGAGGTTCGCGGCGATCACCTCCTCGACCCTGACCAACTTTATCCTCTCGTGCGTACCCGGGGCCAGCTCCTCCTCCGGCTCTGCGTCGGGAGGGACCTTCATGAAGCGTTTGATCGTGGTAGGCACCTTTATGCGCGCCATGACCTCCCTGTCGGCCTCCCTGATCACCACGAGCAGGTTCAGCGACAGGTTGGAGATGTGCGGGAAAGGGTGAGCCGGGTCCACGGCGAGCGGCGTCAGGATCGGCAGGATGTCCCGGCCAAACTCCTCCCGGAGCCCCCGCTGTTCCCTCTTCGGAAGGTCCTCGTGGGAGATGATCTCAATGCCTTCCTCCTTGAGCGCGGGCAGAAGCTCCTCCTCCAGCACCGCCCGCTGGTCGGCGAAGAAGCGCCTGGTGTGGTCGTAGATGCGGTGGAGTTGCTCCTCGGGGGTCATCCCGTCCGGGACCGGATTCGGCAGCTCGGCGGCGACCTGCTGCTGCAAGCCCGAGACCCGGATCATGAAGAACTCGTCGAGGTTGGTCTCCGAGATCGCGACGAAACGAATCCTCTCCAACAGCGGATGCCTCTCGTCCTTTGCCTGCGCCAGCACCCGCTCGTTGAAGCCGAGCCAGGAAAGCTCCCGGTTTATGTAAAGCGACGGGTCCGACAGGTTTATCTTCTGTACGGTATCCATACTAAGTTCCTTTGTTTGGATCTCCTCCATTGAACGCCCCCTCGGCCATCGTGAGGATCGCACCCTCTCGTATCCCGCCGCGCGCCACGATGAGCCGATCTCCTCCGAAATGCTCCAGCACAGCCGAGAGCGTAGTGATCGCCGCGGGCATCACGCGCGCTCGCTCCGGCGCGAGCCCCTCCTCTCGAGCGAGCACTGCCGATGGCCTCCGGGAGATCTCCTCCGCGAGCTCCGTCAGACGTTCGACGGTTATCAAATCGCTTGTGAGCTTCGTGATAGTCCGGGCGGAGCCGCCTATCGCCACGACCGCCGTCCCTTCGGGGATCTCCCAATCCGGAAGTATCCGAGACACAGCCTCGCGAAGGGTCTTTAACTCAGAGTGCTCTGGCGGGTCGTGTTGTAGAAAGCGCTCGGTAGTACGGTTGGAGCCGAGCGGAAGGGAGACCTGCCTCTGTGGACCGCTTACGGCGTCGCCGAGGATCAGCTGGGCCGACCCGCCTCCGAGATCCACGACGAGCGCAGGGTTCTCCCACGAGAAGTCCGGCCCCAGAGCCGAGACCGCCCCGCGGAAGCCCAGCAAAGCCTCCTCCTCACCGGAGATCAGACGTATCTTCAGGCCCGCCCTCTCGCGCACCTCCTCGATGAGCTCCGGGCCGTTCTCCGCATCCCGCACCGCGCTCGTCGCGAGCACCGCAGGCTCGGACGCGCCGTGCAGGGCCGCAAGCCGCGCGAAGAGCGTTATGGCCTCGGCCGCGATAGGAATTCTGGCGTCCTCGATCCTGCCGGTCTTGTCCACCCCGGACCCAAGCCGAGCCGAGATCTTCTCCCCCGTGATAGGCATTACCGCGCCGTCCTCGACCTCCCCGACGAGCAGGTGAATGGTGTTCGAGCCTACGTCTATGACCGCCGGCGTCCTCAAACACCCTCCAGCCAGTGCCTCGACCTCGAATATCTCGACCCCAACCGTCCTCCCGTCCTCGGCTCGACTTCCGCGAACAAATCATACAACTCCCGCCCAAAACATGGTATAAGGATCTTGGGAATGATTCTCAACAAGAGATGGTCAACCGCCTCGTGAGGGCGGAGGAACCGACACGGAGGCAGCTATCGCTAAGAAGGGAAAGAAGCTCAGAGAGAAGCTCCGCGTAGCATCGCGCAACGCCGTCGCCTTAAAGGAGAAGCCTAAGGCGCAGGTACGGGACTACGAGTCGCACGTGCTCGTGTGCACGGGCGGCGATTGTAAGAAGCGCGGCGCTAAGGACATAAGGAAGGCTCTTAAGGATGAGATTCGCTCGGAGGGCATACTGAGCGAGGTCCGCGTAGACGCCGTGGACTGCCTCGGCCTGTGTAAGCACGGCCCCAACATCATCGTCTACGACGGGGCGGACCCCAAGGGAACCTGGTACACCGGTCTCGACGAGGACGAAGCTCGGGAGGTAGTCGGACAACACCTCAAGCAGGGCGAGCCCGTCGAACGTCTTGCGGCGGGGCGTCGCGCCCGCAAAGCCAGAAAGTAGCGGGCGTCTCTCAGGCGGAGACGTCCATCAGCTCCGCCTGGACGACAAGCCTGTCAGAGTAGTCGGGGAGAGTGCAGGTCTGGAGGCTGAGGACGTTCTTACCCGGGATAGGCTGGGTGACCTGATAATCTGAGGGGCCGACCACAAAGGTGTTGAAGACCTTATAAGTGTAACGGGTACCGTCGCCGCCGGTCAGGAATACTTCATCGCCTTGGGCGAGCTTGTCGAGATCCCAGAAGACTAGGTAGCTATCCGTGCCGAGGTAACCAAGCCGGTGGCCTGCGATATAGACGTTCGACCCCTGATCCCAGGGGAAGCCTGTATTCTGAAGATGTAGAGCACCCTTCTCCAGGGCAGACTCATCGTCACCGGGACCGGTGTAGACGGTCAGGTCCTGTACTCGATCCATCTTCGGGACGGTTAACTTCAGCGATGTATCCGTGACAGCGGCGGGCACGTCGTCGCCGCCCGAAGGCGGGAAAGCGGCCCTTAGAAACGGCGTGGCGCCGAGGACGAAGTAAACGACGAGGGCCAGGCCAGCGGCTATAAGCAGCCAAGAGAGCATCGAGCCAAGCCACGAGCGCGACTGCGGCTTGCTGTTGTATCGTCGGTACCCTCTCGATCGGTACCTCTTCATCGTCGTCACCTTTCCACCAATCCTGAGTCGTGCCGATAACGAGTATAGTTTAAGCTGCTAAGGCGACCAACAGGTTACAGCAAGATCACTAATTCATTACAGTCGCGCAAGCAGGAGTTGTTTCACGTAGTATACGCTCGCGGTATAAATAAGGATCGTAGTCGTGCAGGCAGGGGTGCCTAAGGAGATCACGTGAAAGTAGGGGTACCTAAAGAGGTAGCAGAGGGTGAAGAGCGGGTGGGCCTCGTGCCCGAGACCGTCGGCAAGCTCGTCAAAGATGGCTTCGAGGTGCTCGTCGAGAGCGGGGCGGGCCGGAACTACAACATCGACGAGAACTACGAAGATGCCGGGGCGAAGGTAGTCCAGGAGGCCAGTGAGGTCTATGGCGAGGCCGACATTATCGTCAAGGTAGCGAGGCCGACCGACGAAGAGATCGGTCACATGCATGAAGGTCAGGTTCTGGTGTGCTTCGTCAACGGACCTATGTTCCCGCAGGAAGTAAAGTCGCTCGCCGAGGCCGGGATCACCGTCTTCTCGAACGAGGCTGTCCCCCGCACGAGCGTGGCGCAGGCGATGGACGCTCTCAGCTCGATGGGCTCTATCGCGGGCTACAAGTGCGCGCTTATAGGGGCTGATACGTTGGGCAAGTACGTCCCCATGCTCACCACGGCCGCCGGAACCACGAAGGCTGCGAACGTCCTGGTATTGGGCGTGGCGGTCGCGGGGCTGCAGGCCATCTCCACCATGGACAGGCTCGGGGCGGAGGTATTCGCCTACGACATACGCCCCGAGACCAAAGATCAGGCGCAGTCTCTGGGCGCCACGTTTATAGACTCCGAAGACGAGAAGGAAGACGAAGAAGAGGAAGAAGACGGTTTCGAGGAGTACGAGCCGAAGGGCTTCGCCAAGCTGATGTCCTCTTTGGGGTTCTACTCCTTCGCTGAACCGTCGCGAGACGAATACATCGTGGAGGGCGAAGAAGAAGACTCAGAGGATGATGAAGATGAGGAAGAAGGGGGATGGTCCCAGGAGAAGCTCGATGAGGACCAGAAGCTCATCCGCGAGCGCGTGAAGGAGATGGACATGATTGTCACCACGGTGCTCGTGCCCGGAGCGGAGGCTCCGAAGCTAGTCTCCACGGAGATGGTCGAGAGCATGAAGCCGGGCTCGGTCATCGTTGACTTGGCGGCCGAGAGCGGCGGTAACTGCGAGCTTACGGAGGCCGGGGAGACCGTCGAGCACGAGAACGTGAAGGTAGTAGGGGTGGTCAACCTGCCGAGCCGGCTTCCTATTCACGCCAGCCAGCTGTACTCACGAAACATGTATAACCTCATCGGGCACATAACCGAGGATAAGTCCGACGAGGACAGCGACGAGAAAGACCCGCAGGTCGAGTTGGACTTCGAAGACGAGATCATCGCAGCCATGTGCATAGCCCACGACGGGGAGATCCGGCACGACAACATCCGCGAGGCGCTTGAGAACGCCTCCGAAGAGAGCGAGGCGAAGTAGTATGCAAGAGCTCCTCGTGCAGCTGGCCATCTTCGTCATAGCAGCTTTCCTGGGGTTCGAGTTGATCTCGCGCGTCCCGAACATGCTTCACACGCCGCTCATGAGCGCGACGAACGCTATCCACGGAATCGTGCTGGTAGGCGCGATCATCGTGGTCGCCACCGCGAACGACCCCTTCACCTTAGTAGTGGGCTTTATAGCTGTGGTTCTCGGTGCGATGAACGTGGTCGGCGGCTTCTGGGTGACGAACCGGATGCTAGGTATGTTCCGTCCGCCGAAACCAAGAGTAAAGAAGAGGAAGGGATAACTCTTGCAGGTCGTAACGTTTCTGGCCTACCTAGTGGCAGCCGTACTGTTCGTCGTAGGTATAAGGCGCCTGCGGACGCCTGAGACGGCCCGCTCCGGCAACACGATAGCGGCCTTCGGGATGATCATAGCCCTCGCCGCAACGTTCCTGGTCGTCGACATCAGCGCAGCTTCGGTCTGGCTGCTGATCGGGGGGGGGACAATTCTGGGCGGGGTTGTCGGAGCAGTCTCGGCCCAAAGGGTGCCAATGACAGGGATGCCCCAGATGGTCGCCGCCTTTAACGGCGTCGGCGGCGGGTGCATAGCGCTCGTGGCGCTCTCGGAGTTCTATCAGGGCAGGGCGGAGACCTGGGTCGCTTCGAGCGCGGGGCTCTTGACGATCATTATCGGGTCAGTGAGCTTCGCGGGAAGCATAGTGGCCTTCAGCAAGCTTCAGGAGATCGCCTTCACCGGCTCCGTCGCCTTTCCGCTGCAGCAGGTAGTGAACGCTCTAATTTTCTTGGGCGTCCTCCTGTTGAGCGCAAACGTCTTTCTGGACGGAGCGATAGCGGAGGCCATAGGAATACCGTTCCTCTCACCGCTTGTCTCCCTATACATCCTCCTCGCTGCCTCACTTCTCCTGGGCATCTTGTTCGTGATACCCATAGGCGGTGCAGATATGCCCATCGTTATTTCGCTCTTGAACGCCTTCACCGGTCTTGCCGCTGCAGCCTCGGGTTTTGTGCTCGAAAACTACTCCCTGCTCATCGCCGGTACGCTAGTCGGGGCCTCGGGTACGATCCTCACGCGCCAGATGAGCAGCGCCCTCGGGCGTCCATTAGGCAAGATCATCTTCGCCGGCATCGCCGCCTCAGGGAGCCAGCAGGATGAGGACGACGAGGAGCGGGAGGTCAACGACGTAAGCGCGGAGGACGTTGGCTCGTACCTCAAGGAGGAGGCGAACAAGGTCATCATAGTGCCCGGCTACGGCCTCGCAGTCGCCCAGGCCCAGAGTCCGATGTACGAGTTGATGGAGACGCTTGAATCGGACGGCAAGGAGGTCCTGTTCGGCATTCATCCCGTCGCCGGGCGTATGCCGGGGCACATGAACGTCCTCCTCACAGAAGCCGGCGTACCCTACGCGAAGCTCTACGATCTCGAAGACATAAACCCTGAATTCGAAGAGACTGACGCTGTCATAATCGTCGGCGCGAACGACGTCGTGAACCCGGCGGCCAACGACGAAGAGAAGGACAGCCCGATTAGCGGTATGCCCATCCTGGAGGTCGAGAACGCGAAGAGGGTCATCTTTATCAAGCGCTCCCTGAGCCCCGGCTTCGCCGGCGTGGACAACCCCTTATTCTACGATACAGACAAGACCATGATGCTCTTCACCGACGCCAAGCAGGGTCTCGAAGAGGTCACCGAAGCCGTAAAGAACGCCTAAAGAAGAGGGTTATCTGACGTTCCCGGGTGCGTCAGATAACCCTCTTTCTAGCAGTTAGTACTTCTGTTTATAGGGAGTGATAAGAAGGGCTGTCTCTCCCGCTCGCACGTCGTCGGCTTAAACTACCCTGACCAGCGCAGCGCTTCTACCTTGCTATCTACACACGGAAAGATACGGGTTTCAGGCTAGCGCATCTTCTTGCTGCATAGGCTGGTTCAGAACCTTCTCTTCTCTTGGCCAAGCGCTATCCTCATCTTACTTCTCGGCAAAAAGGCTCGGCCTCGTAACGAGACGGAGCGTCCGGCCTGCTGCCGAGTCTGGTCAGGTAGCGGCCCCCTCTGGAATCAGGATGCCCCGGCCCTGGAGGTTTCCGCTGTTAAGGTCTTGTATAGCGTCGTTGACGGCGTCGAGCGGATAGGTCGAGGTGTGCAGCGTAACCTTGCCTTGAGCGGTGAGGACCATCAGCTCGGAGAGATCGTTATACGTGCCGACCAGGTTGCCGATCACGTTGCGTTCGCTGGAGATGATGTCTATGGTCGGCACCTCGACTGTTCCCCCATACCCGATAACATAATGATAACTTGCGCGCCGGGTCATCTGCCACGCGTCGTCCTCTGCGCCCCGCTCGCCCACGTAGTCAAAGACGACCTCCGCACCCATGCCGTCGGTCATCTCCAGCACCGTGTCTACGTAGCCGTCTTGAACCTGCACCGTCTCATCCGCGCCCCAGTCTTTCGCCAGGGCCAGAGCTTCCTCGCTAGGGTCGACGACGATGATCTCCGCCGGCGTCAACGCCTTCAAGCACTGGATACCGATATGGCCGAGCCCTCCGGCTCCTATGACAACAGCCTTCGTACCCGCATAGAGGTGCGGGACGCTCTTCCGGACCGCATGGTAGGCAGTCAGGCCCGCGTCTGCCAGAGCCGCAATATCCTTAGGCTCTAGCACCGGGTCGAGCTTGACGACGCTCCTCGCGTTAGTCTTCAGCAGTTGGGCGAAACCGCCGTCGGTGTCGATGCCCGGGAACGCGCTGTTCTCGCAGTGCATATCGTCGCCAGCCCGGCAGGCCCGGCACAAGCCGCAGGTGATGAGCGGGTGGACGATCACGGTGTCCCCGGGCTGGACGTTGGTGACCGCGGAACCGACCTCCTCGACCCACCCGGCATTCTCGTGCCCTAGAACATAAGGTAGCTCGACGCCGGTTAGCGGGGCCCACTGCCCCTCGACGACGTGTATATCCGTGCGACAAAGCCCCGCCGCGCCGATCTTCACGATCACATCCAGGGGGCCCTCGATCTTCGGCTCGTCTATCTCCTCGACCTTGAGGGCGTCAGCGGGAATACTGTCATCGTACTTGTACAGACGCGCCGCCTTCATACCGTTGCCTCCTCTCCTTCTTTGATTCCATACCGGGTAGCGAGCAGCCCTCTGCATATGCTGGCGTTCCCCTCAATGCTGACCCTGACCGTTCGGGCGAACCGGAGATGCTGTACTACCGCTTCTTCGGGAACAGCGTTACCGTCCGGATCTACGATGAGCGGTGCCCCCTCGGAGATGTCCAGCCCTAACTCCGCCCGCCGCTCCAGGTACTTATCCAGTTCCAGCGAAGGCGGCGCGTCACCGAGACGCATCGCAGCAAGCTCCTCAGGGGAGCGCCCGTCCGTCCGCAGCCTCCTGCATAGCTGCTCCTGCCTGCTAACGAAAGACTTGCGGCGAAAGACGGAGCGTAACTCATCGAGGTCGTCTCCAGCGGTCTCTCCGGGGAAAGTACCCTCGAAACTTCGTCCGTCATCCATGCCGCCGTTAATCTCCTTGGAGGCGTAGTGGTCGTCGAGGACGACCTTCGCCCGTAGCACCCCCGGCAACGAGAGCACCGCCTCTCTCGCATCCGCCACCATAAGGTAAGCGAAGTTTGGGGCGCAGAAGTAGGTGGGTAGCCTCAGCCGGACGTCCACGGAGTCACCTTCTATCCGCAACTCCGAGACGAAGTCTAGCTCCGTTATAGGCTCGTCCAGCTCAGGGTCTCGGACGCCCGAGAGGGCGTCCAGGACTTCTGCGCGGCTCGTCACGAGACAGCGGGTTTAACGGAGTCGGCCTCCGTCGATGCCGCGGGCAGGCGAAGCTCGTCCGGAACTTCGATGTCGTAGAGTCGGGCGGCGTTCAGGCCGAGGATCTTCTTCTTTCCCTCAGTAGAGAGACGGGGGAAGTCGTCGTACTCATATCCTTCAGGGTAGTCCCAATCGACGAACATCTCGACCTGCCACTTGGGCACCCATATCGCGTAGTCGGCCCCGAACAGCATCTTGTCCTCGCCGACCCAGAACAGTAGCTCACCCATGACCTTCGCGAAGAAGCGCGGACGGCTGTGCATCAGCGCGCCCGTCACGACGGATAGGCCAGCGTAAACGTTGGGCTCTTGCGTAGCCATGAAGCAGAAGTCCTCGATGCGAGGCAGGCCTACGTGCTCTACGATGAAGTTCAAGTTTGGGAACGACGTAGCCGCGTCGTCGACATCTTTAACGTCGAACGCGTCTTTGTTGAGCGGCCAGATCGTCGGCCCTTTGTGGACGTGGATGTTCTTTACGCCCAGCTCCTCGCACTTCTCCAGGTAACGTTTGGCCTCCGGGCTCTTGAGGCTCCAGCCCTTCGATCCGTTATGCCACTCTGCGGTGTAGCACTTGACGCCTTTGATGCCGTATCTCTCGTGCTGGCGCTCAAGCTCCCTCAGGCCCTCCTCGCCGTCTCTGGGGTCGAAGCGACCGTTAAGGATGAACTTGTCGGGGTACTTCTCTGCCAGGATAGCGTCTTGCTCGATGGTGTTGAAGCCTTCCTTGTACCACGCCTTGAGATAGGTGGGTTGGAAGATCGCCTTGTCAACGTACCCATCCTCGAAGAGGTCCTTCATTATGGTCTCTTCAGAGTACTTCTGATACTTCTCCATCGGCCAGTAGTATTCTTCCGGGCCTAGCTGGTGGTAGCCGTAGAAGCATTCGATCCAGCCCTTAGCATACTCTTCCTGGCCCTCGACCCAATTCTCGGGGCTCGCATCCCAGAAGTGGGCGTGCCCGTCCACCACGAAATATTTTTCGCCGTCCTTCTCGTACAAGAGTACTCCCTTCCCCTTTTCTCACCACGCCGGAACCACCCCAAAGGGCCCACACAGTTCCCGTGGCCTCCTACCTTTATTGACCGTCTAATATATACGCTTCACGCGGTCAAACAAGGTACAAGGAAGTTACTAAAGGGTAGCTATCAGAACGAGGGTATAAGGAGCGCGGTACAGGGACCATGCTCCGTATACCCTCGTTCTAGGAGTTCTCGCGCTGCTTAGAGACGTACCGCATTAGGCCGGCGACCAGCATCTCGTAGTTGGCTGCGAGCTCATAGCGCTCGGAGTCTGCGGGATCCGCACCCTCGCGCAGCATCTCCTCGTCGCCCCTCGCCCCTAGCTCCTCAGCTATATCCTCTCGGGAACGCTCTTCGTCCATGCGCTCCTCGACCAAAAGCAACCAATCTTCGAGGCGCTGCTCCAGCTCGCTCAGGTGCCTCCCGACGTCCTCGTAGGAGCCGAAGTGAGTAGGACAGATCGATTTCGGGCCGAGCTTGCGAATGCTCTCGATGCTCCCTTTCCACGCCTCGACATCCACCTCCGGCGGCGGCGTCGGCGGCTTCACGTAAGATTGTCCGGGGAGGCGGACCCCCGCCACGTCCCCGGCAAAGAGCATCCCGGACTCGGGGTCGTGGTATGCCAGGTGGTGGTAGGCGTGGCCGGGAGTGTAGTGGGCCGAGACAAGGCCGCCTGCGGCTTCGATCTCCTCGCCGCCCGAGAGCTTCTGGAGGCGGTCTTCGGGGACCGGCCGGATCTCACCCCACAGCTCCTCCATCCTCTCGCCGTAGATGCGCGTCGAGCTCTTTATAAGCTTCGACGGGTCCACGAGATGCGTGTAACCGACCTCGTGTACGTAGAAGGTGGCGTTCGGCAGAAGCTCCGCGAGGTTTCCAGAGGCACCGGAGTGGTCTAGGTGAATGTGGGTCAGTAAGACCTTCTCTACGTCCTCGGGCTCCACGCCGTTGTTCGTGAGACCCTGCATAAGGCTCTCGATGCAAGTCGACGGTCCCGTCTCGACTATCGCCGCCGTACCGTCGCCGCTGAGCAGGAAAGAGGCAATGATCCCCTCAGTCTCCATGAACCCCAGATCTATAATCTCTATCTTCATCCACTATCCCCCGGATCGCCGGCGGGCCGCCTCCGGCCCTGAAAACGGGATTATACAGACCTTCTCTGCTAGACTTTTCGGACCGTGAGCGGCGCGATGGACGGCCCCGGCTCGCCCCGGAGGCCCCGCCCTGGAGAGGAGACGCGATTATGGACCTGAGCCTCATGCGCGAGCTGTCGGTCTCGACGAACTCGAAGATAGTACTGCTCGTTCTCGACGGTCTCGGCGGGCTCCCCAACGAGGGGGGCGAGACGGAGCTTGAAGCTGCGAACAGCCCGCACCTTGACTCTCTGGCCGCAAAGAGCGACCTTGGCTTGAGCCGGCCCGTCGCCGCCGGCGTGAGCCCCGGCAGCGGGCCCGGCCACCTGGCTCTCTTTGGCTACGACCCTTTAGAGTACCGGGTCGGCCGCGGCGTCTTGAGCGCCCTGGGGGTAGGCTTCGAACTGGGCGAGAACGACCTTGCAGCCAGGATCAACTTCGCTACCAAAGATGAATCCGGCAAAATCTCCGACCGCAGGGCCGGCCGAATCGCCTCCTCTGACGCTGCGAAGCTCGTGAACCTGCTGAACGAGGAAGTAGAGCTCGACGGTGCGAAGGTCTCCATAGTGCACGAGAAGGAGCACCGGGCCGTCGCCGTCTTCCACGCCGGCGGCCTCTCCGGCGACCTCTCGGACTCGGACCCGCAGAGGACGGGGCTCGAGCCGCTCCCCGTCGAGCCTACAACCGCTGACGGCGCGGCCCGAGAGAGCGCAAGCCTCGCCAACGCCTTCATCAAGGAGGCCAACCGGGTTCTGGAGGATAGTCACCCGGCCAATACCATCCTGTTGCGCGGCTTCGGGATGCACCCTGCGCTTCCGAGGTTCGACGAGGTCTACAAGCTGCGCGCCGCCGCGATCGCCGGCTACCCGATGTACAAGGGGCTGGCCCGCCTCGCCGGCATGCAGGTCCTCAAAGAAGGCGAAGGCATCGCCGGCGAGTTCGAGACGCTAAAGGAGAACTGGGACTCTTACGACTTCTTCTTTATCCACGTAAAGGCGACCGACGCGGCGGGCGAAGACGGAGACGCGAGACGGAAATCGGCCGCTATAGAAGAGGTGGACGCCCTGCTGCCGGGTTTGCTCGACCTCGGCCCTGCGGCTCTCGCCATAACCGGAGACCACGCCACGCCCGCGAAGATGAAGAGCCACTCCTGGCACGGAGTACCGTTCCTCCTCTTCTCGGAGTACACGCTCCCGACCGCGTCAAGCTTTGGGGAAAGAACCTGCGCCGGCGGCTCGCTAGGAGTCTTCGCAGCAGAGGAGATCATGGGCCTCCTCATGGGCCACGCCCTCAAGCTAAACCGCTACGGCGCCTGAACGAGCCCGCCCGCCAGAGAGACCATCTCGCCGAAGCGCATCTCGCGGCGCTCGAAGCGGAGATCATTGCCTGCCGACGCTGCCCGCGCCTCGTCGAGTGGCGCGAGAAGATCGCCCGCGAGAAGAAGGCGGCTTACGCGAATGAGGAGTACTGGGGCCGTCCCATCCCCGGCTTCGGAGACCCAGGGGCGAGGGTCGTGGTACTGGGACTCGCCCCCGCCGCCCACGGAGCGAACCGCACGGGCCGTTTCTTCACGGGCGACCGCTCGGGCGACTTCCTCTTCGCCGCCCTTCACCGCACCGGGTACGCCAACCAACCCACCTCACGCAGCAGGGGTGATGGCCTGTGCCTCCGGGAACTCTGGATCTCCGCTGCCGTCCGTTGCGCTCCGCCCAACAACAAGCCCACTCCCGCTGAACGAGACCGATGCCTCCCCTACGCTGACCGAGAGCTAGCTCTACTCCCCGCCGCGCGGGTGATCATCTGTCTCGGCGCCTTCGCCTGGGACGCCGCCCTGCGCCTCTACGGGATACGTCCGAAACCAAAGTTCGCCCACGGCGCGGAGCACGCAACATCCTCCGGCCTCACGCTCGTCGGCTGCTACCACCCCTCCCAGCAGAATACCTTCACCGGTGTCCTCACCCCGCCGATGCTCGACGCGGTGCTCCTCCGGGCGAGCGATCTGGCAGAGGAAATGAGCTCGTCAGCATAGACCTTTCACCGAATCCTACGTATTCTTCTTTCACTTCGCGATACCGTGTCCCCGATGACCGCTCAACAGTTCATTCGTCCTCGCGAATGATCCCGCCGGTATCAGGATCTCTCACGACTTCTGTATAGCGGTCGTACGACGGTTCTCGGCCTTGTCCGGATGCATCCACTTCTGAAACTTGTACGACCGACTGGGCTCCGAAAAGAATGTCAGCCACGGCTTTCCACTGGGCTTATCGGCTTCTCCGCTCCTGGCCTCTCCTCTGATACCGCTTCTTAAAGTGAGCGCAGCCGTAATCTTTTTCTTGAAATGGCGGTTTACTGGTCCGCAGTTTAGGCAAGGAGCACGCTTATCAGCAGAAGCACCAGTGCAGCCCCAGGGCCTGCAGACCTCAAAGCGAAGAGCGTGCGCAAGAAGACGAAGAAAAAGCCCTTCGCCACCAGCTTAAACAGAGAGGGTATAGAGCGCGGCGTGGAGGAACTCGATCCAAACCTCAAAGAGCACACAGATTCGCCACGTCGGCGCTTCGAGAGAAGGCCGGTACCTCAAGATGACCTACTGAGTACCATGCGTCTAGAGAATCCCGCCTCCGCCCTCTGCTAGGATAAGCGGGTCGTAAGAGGAGGCTAATCGGCACGTTGCTCAGAGTAATGGTTATCTTCGGCGGGCGGAGCGGGGAGCACGAAGTCTCCCTAGCATCGGCTCGCGCCATCATGAGGACTCTACGCGAGAGCGGGCGCTACGAGGTAGTTCCGGTGGGCATAACCCGGGAGGGAGCCTGGATCTCCTCGGGCGATCCCATGCGCGAGCTAGGGTCACGTATCAAGGAACGTGCAAACTCCCCGTACGAGACCGTGAAGCAGACTTCTGCCTCTGAGAGGCTGCCTGCGGAGGTTTTGGGAGCCGCGGACGTTGTCTTCCCAGTTCTGCACGGCCCGTACGGCGAAGATGGCACAGTCCAGGGGGTCCTGGAGCTCGCCGGCGTACCCTACGTTGGTTCCGGCGTTCTCGCCAGCGCCGCCAGTATGGACAAGGTGACCATGAAAAAGGTGTTCGCCTACCACGGGCTCCCACAGGTTGGGTGGCTAGCCCTCACCCGCAGGGAGTGGAAAGAAGACCGGGACAAGTGGATCAGGGAGATAGAAACCTCTCTAGGATACCCCTGTTTCGTCAAGCCCTCCAACCTCGGCTCCAGCGTCGGCATAAACAGGGCTACGGATTCCGGAGAGTTAGTAGGTGCCCTCGACGAGGCGGCTACCCTCGATCGGCGCGTTATAGTAGAGCAGGGCGTAGGCGCGCGCGAGATAGAGGTCTCCGTGCTCGGCAACGAGGAGCCGAAGGTCTCGGTGCCGGGAGAGATAGTAGTCTCCGGGCGCGAGTTCTACGACTACGAAGCCAAGTACGTCGAGGGCGGCATGGAGCTACACGCTCCCGCCCAGATACCCGGCGGCACCGCGATGGAGATACAGCATATAGCCCGCGCCGCTTATACCGCCATAGACGCCGCCGGCATGGCCCGGGTTGACTTCTTCCTCGAACACGGCAGCGGCAGGTTGATCCTCAACGAGATCAATACTATCCCCGGCTTTACTCCGACCAGCGTCTACCCCAAGCTCTGGGCCGCCAGCGGTCTCCCCTACGAGCAGCTCCTCAACCGGCTTATACAGCTTGCCCTCGAACGTCACGAGTCAGGCTCCTAGATGGGTTCGTAGTATGAGCATGATGCCGCTCCTAGCCGCGCTCTTACAGAGCGAGAGCACCGACGGGGAGAGAACCAGCGAGGAGACTACTTCCGTTATACAGGAGCAGGTAGGCAGTACCCTCGCTGAGACCGGTGATCGGTTAGCGGGAGTCAAAGAGCTCTTTGAGGGGACTCTCTCCTACCTTAACAGCCCGGGGTTCTTCGCGAACGTTATAGCCACGGTGATCGTAATCTCCTTGTCGATAATCTTCTATCGCGTCACTATTCGCCTGCTACCGCGCATACTCCATTGGAGTAGACCGGACGACGAAGCGTCCCTCGACGCCGCGACGCTCGCCCGCATCAAGCGGCAGGACACCGCCGTCACGCTCATCCGCAATACCTTGCGGTACGTGGTCTTCGCCATCGTCGCTCTCTTCGTCTTCAGTATCTTCGTGGGTACCGTAATACCAGCCGCCGCCGGCGTCTCGATAATTGCAGCAGTCGTAGGATTCGGGGCACAGAGCTTCCTACGCGACATTATCGCGGGATTCTTTATCCTCTTCGAGAACCAGTACAGTGTCGGCGACTTCATATCCGTCGAACCGACCAAAGCCTCGGGCATGGTAGAGGAGTTCGGGCTGCGTACTACTACCATCCGGTCGCTCTCCGGCGAGGTGATCTATATACCAAACGGCTCCCTCATCGGCGTCACGAACTACGTCTCCGGGCAGCAGCGCTTCACTATCGAGGTACAACTGAAGGACGAGGAGGCTGCCAAACGCGTCCTCGAAGAGATAAAGGAGGGCCACGAGCTCTACCTAATCCCGCCGCGCCTCGTAGACCGCGACGAGATCCCTGAGGGCGGTCCCAGGCTCAGGCTCCTGGCGGTCGTCCTCCCCTCCACCGCCTGGCTAGTCGAGGAGAACCTCGTCGAGCGCATAAAGGCCGCCGCCGGCGAAGACAGCCTCGCCGCAGATCCACTCGTCTACAAGGTCGACAGCCGCAACGTCCGGCGCCTAAGAGAGTTCATTTCCGGAGAGTAAGCCCCTCGTTCTCTAAAGCTTGGTAAACGAATCTGTTAGACGAGCCACCAGTGGTTAGGCATCCTCTGTCGGCTTTGGGTTCCAGTCGCCGCGCAGGTGCCCGTTCTTCTGGGCCTTCTCGCGAGCCTGTTGTTCACGTTCGAGCCTCTCGGCAACCTCCGTTAGAAGCTCCCTTACCTTCACGAGGCGTTCCCGCTCGGTAGTAAGCTCGAGGATCTGCTGACGCGTGTCGAGGTCGAACTCTATACGTCCGGCTATAGTGAACGAGAGGTTGCGGTAGGGCGGCTCTATCTCTATATCCACCGATCCCTCGGTGGCCGCCTCTACCACGCGTTCGAGGAGCGTAACACACTCCTCGGCCAAAGGGCTTACGTCCTCCTCCGGCCCCTCCTCGATGTACTCTATGTCGCCGACGTAGTAAGGCTTGCCGGTCATGATCTCGTTTAGCTTAAAGCGACGGGAGCCCTCCACCAGAATCACGAGCCGCCCATCCTCATAGCGCTCGACGAGCTCGACGATCGTGGCCGTACATCCTACGCTCCGCGTACCGGATTCGTCAGCCAGGACCATTCCAAACTCCGCCCCCGACTCCAGACACTCGTTCACCATCTGCTTGTAACGCTCTTCGAAGATATGCAACGGCAGGGGGGATCCCGGCATCAGCACCACGTTAAGCGGGAAAAGGGGTATATCCGACAAACCTCATCTCCTCCTCTTTCTCCTGTCATTCTACCCCAAAGCCTCCTCCTGCTGATCTTGCACAGCCTCTGTGCCGAATACTGCGTCTCCACGGCCTTGTGTTTAAGTGTTGTCTACTATCTCAAGCTGTCCGAAGAGAGTGCCGGCCTTCGCGATCCTTGTGCAGTACCTCTCTTCGCAAAAGGAGAGGAGGCGCTCTGTGAGCGCCTCCTCTCAACGACTCCTGGTCTTCGCTGGCACCCTTACCGGCTACTCGTCTTTACTGATCCAGTACGTAAACAGGTAGGCCCCGGAGACGATCGTGATGATCAACAAGGCCCCGGCAACCAGACGCCACGGGGCCCAGCCAGGCCCTCCTGGGGTGTTGCCTTGCTGCGCTTGCTCACCGGATTTCTGTAGCAGCACCGTCGCGAGATCCAGGGCTTCTACCTGCAACATTGCCACCACAAGGTTTAGCAGCTCCAACATCACGGCGCGTTCCCTATAGTGTCACCGGCGGGACATTGTTCGGCGGGCGTAAGCTCCTGCTCCATAGTGATGCAGTTGTAGATCAGGTACCCGGGGGCGTTGTCCACCCTGCGCGCCGTCTCGCGCGTGTAACCCATCGTCATCATCGTCGTTACCACGGCCAGGGCACAGCCTATAAGCGCGTACTGGCTCCACCTGCTCGCCCTTCCCCAGTGAAAGCCGTTGGCCGCAGCTCTCAGGTACAGGGCCACCACGAAGAACCCCACCAGCATCAGCCCGATCAGACCTATGTACTTCCACGGGTACATCTGCCCCAACGGTATTTTTGTCTCTTCGCCGCCAGCGAAGCTAAGCACACCGGGCACGATGTTCGCATCAGCCGGTATGATGTTCAGGACCGTAAACAGCGCCGTGAAGCCCAGGGAGCCTACCGCAAGCTTGCGCAGCATCGGCATGGGTTTTTGGGCGAACCTCAGCTTGTGCACGAAGTACGCGGTCGCGGCGATGCTCATGAACGCGATCTCTGTAACGAGCAGTAGAAAGACCCACGCCTTATCGCCAAGCATGATGGTGTCGAACGCCTCGGGAGAACTCTCGCGAATGCCCTTGAGGTATCCGTAACCGATTACCGGCTGAAGGATCAGGAACCCAAAGCCCCAGATCAGCCCCCAGTGCCCCATCCAATCGTAATACTCTCGGTCCTCTTCCCGGGTGCTTCTGAGGTAGCGCCACGCGCCCCATCCGGCGATCAGGAACCCCGCATACGAGAAGTTCCCCACAAAGCGGTGCATGTTGAGCGGCACCATCGTCTGATTAAGAAACGTCCTGGCGACGTCGGTAGCCGGCGCCTCTGCCGGGGTGAGCATATAAGAGGCGACCGCGTCGATCATCGTCATCGCCATCAGCCCGAAAAAGCCTGCGATCATGCCGAACGTCACGTGTACTACCTTGCGGTAGGCAAGTTTATCCCAGACGTTGTACCAGGCGTAGACGATAATGATCTGACCCAGGAACATAAACGCCTCGACCAAGAATACCCAGAAGAAGATGTTCTGCAAGTAAGAGAAGAACACCGGAAAGAGCGTTATCAAGGCGAGCACGAACGTGATGGCCAGAGCCGCCCCGGAGGCGAAGAGCAACACCACAAACCTGGCCAAGTTCCTGGCGAAGCGTTCGTAGCGGGGCTGCTTCGTGACCAAACCGAGATACTCACTGGTTGCGGCTATTAGGACCGCGCCGATGATGAACGCTGCGAAGAGTATGTGAGACTGGACAAGAACGGCTATTACGACGTTCTTGCCGATTATGGGTACGTCTAGATCACCTATCGGCACTGCTACCCCCTACTCCCCGCCGGGGAAGTTGATGATCCGGCTGACAGCCAAGAGCATGTTCAGCACCACCGTTACTACTACCAACAGCCCGATGACCGCCACGAACGGGCGCTTCAAGGCACTATAGTGCGGCCCCCTATCCAGCCACGGTAAAGCAAAGAGCAACACGATGAAGATGGTCGGCACTACTACCGCTCCGAAGCCTATAAGCGCGTAACCGGGGAAGAACATCAGCATCTGCTCGTAGAAGAAGAAGAACCATTCTGGGCGCGGCACGTAGGTGATCGTCGCCGGGTCGGCGGGCTCCGTAAGAGGCGCAGGCGCGACGTAAGAGAGTATAACGCAGGCGATGAGGATCAAAGTCGAGACGAACAGGTCGTAGAGAACCTGCTTCGGGAAGAAAGCTATAGTCTCGTCCGGGCGTTCGAAGACGTTCTCTTCGGTAATGATCTCTTCCTGGCCCGACTTGCCTTTGCCGGTTGCCGGTGCGTACATCGCTACACCTCTCTTCTAGCTAAGCTTGGTGTCCGCAGCATAACAGTAAGCTACTACCATGGGGGTAAACGCTCTTACTCCTCGTCTCCGTTCCGATCCGCACGATCCCGACGTCCCGTATACGGCTCGCCTTCGTCCGACTCGTACTCCTCATAGGACTCGAGACGCTGCCGCTCATGCAGCTTCGCCAGGCGGTCAGAATACTCGAACTCGCTGCCAAAAACCCCGTGCCTCCTGAGGAGGTAGAGATGTATACCGATAAACGGCGCGAGCGCCGCCGGCAAGAGCCACACGTGTAGCGCGAAGAAGCGGGAGAGCGTTGCAGGCCCGGTTACGTCGCCGCCCAGCAGAAAGTTTATCGTCGGCCCGCCGACAAACGGTGTGTAAGAGCCGATCTTCATGCCAACGACGCTCGCCCAGAACCCGTCCTGATCCCACCTGAGCAGGTACCCGGTGAACGCCAGCACGATTGTGAGAAGGAGCAACACAACCCCTACGACCCAGTTGAGCTCGCGAGGCGCCTTGTAGCCGCCCGAGAAGAACACCTGGGCCATGTGCAGCCCTATAACCACCAGCAGGAAGTTAGCCGACCAGTAGTGAATACCACGGATCATCTGCCCGAAGTAGGCCTCGGTCATGATGTAGTTGACCGAGTCCCACGCGTGGTCGGTGGTCGGCACGTAGTAGAAGAGCAGGAGTATCCCGGTAAGAAACTGCAGCGTTATGGTGAAGAGCGTCGCGCTCCCCAGCGTATAGATCCACGCGCCCCTCTTCGGTACGGGCTCGTAGAGAAAATGCTCCGTTATCGTGACGATACCGGCGCGGTGCTCCATCCAGTCGACGATGAGCTTGCCGGTGTCTGTCGCCTGGGACCTAAGCCTGCCTATCACTCCAACCTCCTCTCTAAATAACGTAGGGCTCTTGGGGACCTAGATCGCCCCCAGAATCGAACTCATGCCTGACGTAGATCTTGCCGTCTTCCCGAACCTCGGAGGTATAAGCGTACATCCCCCTCGGCGGCGGCCCGCCGACGTACTCGCCGTTTATGTTGTAGATCCCGCCGTGGCACGGACAAAGAAACTCTCCTTCGCCCTCCTTCGTGATCCAACGAACCGGACAACCCAGGTGCGCGCAGGAGCTACTGAGGACGTTGAGCGCGCCTTGAACCTCCTGAATCTGCTCCTCCGAGAGCGTCCCTCCGTTGTAGTTATCCAGGAAGGCGGGACGCCGGCTCTCCCCATAGGAGCCGTCGGAGAGGATCTCTGTGCTCCACGAGACCCAAATGGCGCTCTCCACGACGAACTCTTCGGTAGAGAGGCCGCTCTCCTCCTGGATCGCCCTATCCCCGTAGGTCTGATTAACCGGGAAGTCCACCCGGAAGGCTACCGGCTCCTCCTTCAGGTCGGTTATCGACCCGACCTCGAACCAGTCGTCGGGTCCGTTCGGAACATCCGACTCTCCAAGTACATCCGTATCGATGATCGGCCCGAGGACGAACGCAACCGGAGGGATGGTCAGAATCGCTCCGGTTATCGCCCCCAGGATTCCAAAACCCAGAAAGTCTTTGCGGGTCATGGGATCTTTTTGTAGCTCTGCCAACCTCTCTAGTCCCTTCTAGAATCTCTTCGGGCTACCCTCCGAAGCTGCTCGGCGGGGTCTCGTTCTCCACCGTAAACTGCGGCTGATTATATATCGTTTCCGGCACCCTTGAGTTCGACTTCATCCAGCCCATGCTCAGCGCGGTCGTCGCAGCCAAAGCGCCGAGAGCCAGCAGAATGATCCTATAACTCGCGCCCGGGCTGCCGTATCTGAAGCTTAGCCGGCCTCGCACGTAGTAGTAGAACGCCCCCGCCGTCGCCAGAACCATGGCCAGGATCATGATGTAACGCATGTAGAAGAACGGGAAGTTCGCGAGCGGCGAGATTGAGTACACGCCCGCAAGCGCCGCTATGAGCCCGAAGAGCTGTATAGGACGCCGTCCCGCGCGCTCCGGATGCCGCCCCGCTCCTATGTACATCGCGATGCTCGAGAGCACGAAGAGCCCGACTACCATCGCCAGGTTGATGTAGAGCAGATTCGAGGTGAAGGTGCTGCCGGACCCGGTGCCCATGAGCCTGTCGTATCCGCCGGCCGACTTCATCGAGTAGGCGATCAGGAAGCCCCCGATGGGCTGCAAGAGCAAAAACCCCACCCCCCAGGTAAGCCCCACGGAGGTGGCCCAGTCGTAGAAGGCCTTATCTGACTCGGACTTTGCTCTGATGTAATGGAAGGCGGCCCATGCGGCGAGGGCGAAGGCCGGCCAGGAGAGGTTGGCAAAGGTTCGGTGCACGATCATCTCGACGAACATGGGGTTGAACATACCGGTCAGGGACGCCCCGAAGGAGGTCACAGTCCCTTCAGTCATCAATTCGGCGTTAGGCCCGCCGCCCGTGGTCATGTACGTGTCTATGCCGGTCATGAGGACCATCCAAACCCAGATAAACGCTCCCATAGTGAACCCCAAGAGCGCGTGCCTGCGTTTGTTCAAGACGCTGTAACGGTCCCACTTATAATAGTAGGAGTACATCCCCCAGAGCGCGAGCAGCATGGAGGCCATCGCGATCATGATAATGTAGAAGAACTGCGTAAAGAGCGCCGACGTAAGCCGTGGGTAGAAGCCGACGAGCAGAACAAGGAACAGAACCGCGAACGTGGCTCCGGTCGAGAAGGTGAGGACGTTGAAGCGGGCCATGGAGTGGGCGAGACGGTCCATTCGGGGGCTACCGGTTCGCGCGCCCCAGGCTTGCAAGACGGGAGCCGCGATGGCAAACCCGACGAAGAGCTCCGCGAAGAACATATGCGTGAGCATCGTCACGCCTGTAAAGCCCCTTATCCCGCCGGGAAACTTAAAGCCCGAGAGGTCTACCTGGGCCAAGAGATAATAGTGTAGGTCCGCCCAAGTTGTAACCAAGCTCATCCTAGTACTCCTTCTAGGTACTCTGGGTGCCCGTTATGGAGCCCCCATGCTCGTGCGGACCCGCCCGGTGCAGAACGGCCTGGGCCACCGCCCTGGGCTCCAACCGTCCCTCCAAGATGTAATAGTCGGCGTCGTTGGCCTGCAGGATCTCCCGCATCGGCCTTATGAGGCGCCGCTCTCTGGTCATGGCGAAGATCAAGACCTTGCCCATCTCGAACTCATCGTTCCATTGGCCGGCCTCTGCTCTAGGCGCCTCCATATCGGTGAGTATTGGCTGGGCCCCGACCCTCGAGAACGAACCGGCCAGAAGAATCGCGGCCAGCGAGATAAACACCAGGAACGTCGGTAGTCCTATAGACGGTACGACGATGACGAAGAATATCCCCAGGAGCACGAAGGCCAGGGCGAAACCGAGAGGCACCTCGAGGCCTCGTTTGTCGTTGGGGATCACGATGTAGCGCGTCCCCTCCGGGAACGGCTCGGACTCGTCGGGGTCCTCACGCTTGAGGATGACCGTAAGGTCGTCCTTGCTAATGCCGAGATCCCGAATCTCCCTTACCGACCGATTTAGTTCGGCGCTGTCGCTTACTACCCCTACTATAGTGTATTCGGATGCGCGCTCCTCGGAACCCGCTCCCGAAACCTCCCGCTCTTTCTCCAAAACCGTCCCCTCACCTTATCTTTGTGGAGAACCTCTTACCTCGACCCGGCGGTCCTCCCCGAGCCCTGTACCAGCATAGCGTTTTACTGCTCAGCGCACCAGTCTCACCCATGCTTCGCCGGTATCGCGTTCACATTCTCTCTACACAGCAGGAGCACCGCTGTGAAACCATCCCCATCCCGCTCCTTTACTTCGTTTAAACTACCAGTAATGGATACCCGTGATCAACGACGCATCTTGGGCCACGAGCCGGAGCCCTATGACGACTACGAAGAGCCAGGGCTCGGCTCCTGGATCCGGCGCAACACCTGGCTTCTCGCCCGTCTTTTTATGGTCATGGTCTTTACTTTCGGCGCCACTACCACCGCCGCAAACTTTTCCTATGGGCTAAAGGGGGACCCGACAGTCCTCAGCGTAGAGCAGATCAACAACGGTGAACTGCCCGCAGGCGTACAGCTTGGTGATTACGTAGAGGTCGTCGGTAGTGCAGATTTCGGTCCCAGCCCCGAGGAGCCTCAGATAGGCGTCTCTCAGCGTTACAGCGCTGCCTATTTCTACTTCACACTAGAAGAAACCGGAGACAACTTACTGATACAGACTGCTCAAACCGGTCCGGATACCTCAAACACCGGTGAACAGGCTTGGCGCGGTAAGCTAGCAACCGTAGGCACCGTAATCTTCCATGACACTACCCAGAGCGGTCTAGAGATTGCCGGTCTCCCCCAGGATGAATCCATTCCGGTCATAGAGACCGGCGATACTCCCGAGTACTATCGTCAGATTTTCCCTGCTTACTCGGCTATTATCGGGCTCTGGCTCCTCTCTATAGCCTGGCTCATCTGGAAGAGGAACAAGCCTTTCCTCGGTCTTTAGTCCGTAGTAACCTGCTTCAACCCGCGACATCCGAGATCCTTTGGCGCGAGCGTAACTCGCCGGTCTTGAATAGCGAGAGCGTACCCTTCAACATAGATCTCAACCTTGACGCGCGAGTCGTTTGTGGAAGCTCTGCGCGATTAGCCGCCGAACTCGGGACGAGGCTACTGCCGCGCTAGACACCCTGCCGCTAGCTGGGTATATTGCCCCCAAGACAACAGAACGGTCTCAGACGGGGAGAAGATGTTGGGCGAATTCTTCAGGTTCTTCGAGCGGGGCACGAACTTCCGGACGGAAGTGATCGCCGGGCTTACGACCTTCATGACCATGGCCTACATAATCTTCGTCAACCCCGCTATCCTTGGCACAGAGGGGACCGGTCTACCGGTTTCAGGAGTATTCTTCGCCACGTGCGTCGCCGCGGCTGCGGCGAGCATTGCTATGGGCATCTTCGCAAACTTCCCGGTCGCGCTCGCCTCCGGGCTCGGTCTCAACGCGATCGTGGCCTTTACGCTGATCCTGGGCCTCGGCCTCCCCTGGCAGACGGCGATGGCGGTCGTGATCGTGGAGGGCCTGCTCATTACGATCCTGGTGCTTACCAACCTGCGCGAAGCCGTGCTCAACGCCATCCCGCTCTCCCTGAAATTCGCGATCGCGGTCGGTATCGGACTCTTCATAGCGTTTATAGGGCTCAAGAACGGCGGTATCGTAGTGCCGGACCCGGTCACCTACGTGAAGCTCGGGGACTTCACTCAGGGGCCGGTACTGCTCGCGGCCTTCGGGCTCGCCCTGACCCTGGCGCTCGTGGCCCGGGGGATCAGGGGCGGTGTCATTATAGGTATCCTCCTCACCGGTCTGGTCGGCATCGTCTTTGGCCTGGTGCCGCTCCCCAGTTCGGTCGCCTCCTTGAACTTCGACACCTCGACGATAGGCGGCGGGGTGCTGGCGCTACCAGACGCATTGCAGCTCTCGCTCGTGCCGATCATCTTCGCTTTGTTCATGACGGACTTCTTCGACACGATGGGGACCGTGATCGCGGTCGGACAGGAAGCGAAGCTGCTCGATGATGAGGGCCAGCTACCGAACGCCAAGAGAGTGCTGCTCGTAGACTCCCTGGCGGCGGTCGGAGGCGGGGCAGCCGGCGCGAGCTCCGTCACAAGCTACATCGAGAGCGGCTCGGGCGTGGCCGAGGGCGGCCGGACGGGGCTGACGAGCGTAGTGGTAGGCCTCCTCTTCCTGCTCGCGCTGCCTTTCGCGCCTATCATAGAGGTAATAGGGCGTTCGGTGCCGATCCCAGGACCCGAAGGGGCGCCGGACCTGATGGTCTCCCCCGTTACGGCGCCGGCCCTTGTCGTGGTCGGATTCCTGATGATGACCGCGGTGCGCTTTATCCCCTGGGAGGAGGCGGACGAGGCGATCCCCGCCTTCCTGACTATCCTGACCCTGCCGCTAACCTTTAATATCTCCTATGGGATCGGCTTCGGCTTCATCTCCTATGTGCTTATAAAGCTTGCCCGGGGTAAGCCAGGCGAGGTTCACCCCCTGCTCTACGGCGCTGCGATTCTCTTCGCTCTAACCTTCATAACGCCCGCGCTGCAGGGGCTCTTCTCCTAAGCCCTGCTCATCCCGCTAGCGCGTTTACTGGACGTTAGGGAGGGGTAAGAGCGCGGAGGAAATAGCGTGTAGCATGGCTTTACGCTATATTGCTGTAGCCTGGTAGCAAAAAGCACGGTGGTATGAGAGGGGGAGGTGAGAAAGCTGTGGACATCTCAGCCGTAGTAGTTCTGATCATAGTAGGGCTCATCGCCGGCGCGTTAGCGAAGATAGCTATGCCAGGACCGGATCCGGGGGGAATCCTCTTAACTATCGTAATAGGTATCGTCGGCTCTTTCGTCGGATGGGTTGTGGTTTACAACCTCCTGGGGCTTGCAAACCCCAACTCGACGGGTCTTCTTGGCTCCATACTGGTAGCCACTTTAGGCTCCGTCATCCTCCTGGTTTTGTACAGAGCGATCACACGCCGGTCAGCATAAGGCTCAGGCGCCTCGTCGGTTGCTGTCGATGAGAGTAAGCAGTTTCCCGCAAGGAAAGAAAGCAAGGAGAGAACATGAGTGAGCAGAGGAGTCAGCAGCAGGACAGCCCGCTCCAAACGGAGCGCGGCGGCACCAAGATCGAAGACAGCGTCGTCTCGAAGATCGCCGGCATCGCCGCGCAAGAGGTGGACGGCGTGCGTATGGGCGGCGGCACCAGCCAGGCCATCGGCGGTATCTTGAGCAACGTCCCCGGTATCGGCGGCGGAGGTCAGAGCGAGTCGCGCGGGGTTTCGGTCGAGGTTGGCGAGGTAGAGACCGCGGTCGACGCTACGCTTACGGTCGCATACGGCAAGTCCATACCCCAGGTCGCCGAGGCCGTGCGGAGAAACATCATCAACCGGGTTGAGAGCCTCGTCGGCTTGAGGGTCACCGAGGTAAACATCTCGGTCAACGACGTGTTCTTCCCGGAGCAGGAGCAGCAACAGCAGCGCCAGCGCGAGATCGAGCAGCAGCAACAGCAGCGTCAGTCCGAGCAAGAGCAGAGGGTCCGGTAGAGAACGCAACCGAGAGATAGACGAGGTTCGCCTTGGCAGACGACCTACAAATGGCGAGGGCGGTACAAGACGCGGCCCTCGCCACCGAAGGGGTAGCCTCTCTGGGTACCGGACGCTGGGCCGAGGCCGCAACCTATGGCGCGGGCGAGAAGGTGACCGGGGTAGTGGTAAGTCCCGACGAGGTGAGAGTACACATAGTAGCCAACTACCCGCCGCCCGAGTCGCTTCAAGCGCTCGCCGAACGAGTTCGGGAGCGTGTGGCATCGAGGGCAGGTGGTCGCCCGGCGATGGTGGTAGTCGAGGACATAGAGGTGGTCCGCGATGAGAATCTTTAACAGGATAGTAGTCGTCCTGCTTCTCGCGGGGATAGTGGCTCTTGGCGTTACCTTGTTGTTCTACCTCTTCGACGTTTCGGACTATCACCTGGAGGACCTGTCGCGCACGCTAGGGCTGAACGGCCTGTATGACGGTGTAAACAACTTTGTGCAGAGGGCTGAGAGCCGTAGTTTAGACGTGCTAGATATCGTGGTGTTGGCCCTCGTTGCGCTGCTGGGGCTGGTATTGTTGATCCTGGAGTTCAAGCCTCCCTCGCCTCGCAGGGTCCGCATGCAACAGGGTACTTATGTAACCAGAAGAGCTGTGGAGGACGAGGTAAACAACGCTGTTGAGGGCAGTCACGAAGTCCTCCAATCCAGTGTGAAGGTCAAAGCACAGAGAAGGTCGGGGGCCAGAGTGAACGTCACCGCCAACGTCCGTCCCGGGGAGAACGCCCGAAGCGTGCAGGCGGACGTCCAGGATCGGGTGCGGCAGCGCCTGGATCAGGTCGGCATCCCGATCGGCAACCTTAGCGTGCAGGTCCGCGAGTCCGACCCGCGCCAGACAAAGACGAGGGTGAAATGAACGGTTTCAACCGCCTGATCATGCTGATCCTGGCCCTGTTGCTGATAGCCGCGCCGGTATTCCTGCTCCTGATAGGGCTTGGCGTCTTCTCGGCGGACCAGATCAACTCTTACACCAACTATCGCGGCGGGCTCGATGCTCTGGGCAGGATCTCCGTCTCTGATTTCACGGACCTCACGGTCAAGCTGATCGTCGGCCTCGTCGTGGCGCTGTTGACGCTCCTGGCCGGGTATCTGCTCCTGCGAGAGCTGACCTTCGGGCGCCGTCTCTCGCGACGCGCCTTGTTAGAAGACGAGCCTGGACGGGAGACGGCTATTACGGCGACCGCGGTCCGTCATCTCGCGGAGGGTGCCGCCCGGGAGAGCGGAGCAGCCTCTCCCACCTGTCGTCTCGCCTCTGATAAGAACCGCTACGAGGTGGGCTGCGACATACGCGTGCCAGCCTCGCAAAACTTTACCGAGATCAGCACCAACAGCCGCGACAACATCCGGAGGGTGCTCGAAGAGCAGCAAGTACCCCTAAAAAACGTCGAAGTCACGGTGCAGGGAACTGCGCCTCAAGGATAAGGGAGGAAAATGGCTACCTGGACCTACAAGCAGTGGGGGGCCCTGATCGGGGCTCTCGTAGCATTCTCGATAGGTCTGATCGGCTTCGATGAGACCATCCTCGTCGTGCTCGTCGGCGTCATCTGCTACTTCATCGGCAAGTACCTTGATGGGGAGTTGGACGTCGAGGATATTAGGAACCGCGCCCAGCGTCGGGGGTAGAGCGAACGCTCAAGCCAGTGGAAGCGCTGTCTATGCTCAGCCACTACTGCTATATTAAAGTTCGCTGTCGCATCTAACAAGAACTAGTTCAAACAACTGCAGCTCTAGCGGGTCCCTTCGGGGGCCCGCTTTTCCTATGTAGGTGAAACCTCGCCCACACTTGTAGTGTCCGAAGCGTTTATGATGTCGTTATGAACAAGGATTTGCAGGAGATACAGAAGGCGGCACTAGCGGCGGCAGAGCCTGACAAAACGGTACGCCGGGTTTTGAGAGGCGCCGAGAACAGACGTGTAACGGTCGGAGAAGAGTCTTTCGAGCCGCAACGCGTCTTTGCGCTAGCTATAGGCAAGGCTTCCGGGGCGATGGCCCGTGCTGTTGCAGAGATCCTGGGCAATAGCCTTGACGGTGGGTTGTGCGTGACGAAGTCCGGGCACGAGGAGCCGCCACCGCCCTTCGAGACCATACTAGGAGGGCACCCGGAGCCAAACGAGGGAAGCGTCCAGGCGGCTCGAAAAACAGAGGAGCTTTTGGACGGGCTAATGGAGGGGGATCTCCTGCTGGTGCTGGTCTCCGGCGGCGCATCGGCGCTTTTGGGGGACGTGGCGGACAGTATCTCGCTTCAAGATCTCAAGGCGCTCAACGGAGCGCTGCTAAAGAGCGGGGCGGCTATCGGGGAGATTAACGCCGTCCGCAAGCACGTCTCGACCCTCAAAGGCGGCGGTCTCGTCCAGCGAGCCGCGCCGGCGCGAATAGCCGCGCTCCTGCTCTCTGACGTCGTCGGTGACGAGCCCTCGTCCATCGGGAGTGGTCTCACGGCCCCGGACCCGACTACGCTCGAAGACGTCTCAAGGATACTGGACCATTACGCGATAGAAGCGCCCGAGAGCGTCGCCGAATACCTCGCCGAGAGGCGCGAGACGCCAAAGCCCGGTGACGAGGCGTTCGAGAAGCTCACGAACCTGGTGGTTGGCGGCGGACGGCTTACGGCGACCGCCGCCGCAGAGAAGGCCCGCGCCTTGGGCTACGATCCGCTCCTGCTCTCTACTTACCTGACAGGGGACGCCCGGGACGTAGCCGGTCTACACGCGGCTGTAGTTAAAGAAGTGCTGGAGAGCGCCAACCCGATCTCCCCCCCTTGCGCCATAGTCACGGGTGGAGAAGCGACGGTCGTGGTACGCGGCAAGGGCACGGGCGGACCCAACCAGGAGTTCGCGCTGTCTTTGGCCCTGGAGTTGGAGGACGCGGAGAGATGGGCGGCCCTGGCCCTAGACACCGACGGCAACGACGGCTCGACGGACGCCGCTGGAGCATGGGCGGACGGTACGACAACGACCCGTATCCGTGAAGGCGGCGTGGATCCGGCCAAGGCACTCGACGAGAACGACTCTTATCACGCGCTCGATGCCGGCGGCTCTCTTATACGCACCGGCCCCACCGGGACGAATGTCAACGACTTGCGGGTAGTGCTCATCTCAGACAAGATCGACAGCACCTACTCTTAACAGCCGGAAAGTATGCGCCTCTTAAGCTACCATTGCCAACGCTTCACACAGGCTGAGAGAGAAAGAGAAGATTCATCACCCTGCTTCCTCTAACAGCACACCAACCTACAGGAAGAGTTTATGATTGAGCGACACAAGCCGATCCGAGAAAGCGTGAGAACGAGCGATGATTCGCGCCTCAGGATCGAAGAGATGAGACGCTGATATGGACGAGAAGGCGTTAGAGCAGCTCAGAGACTGGGCCCGGAACCCGGGCTCGGCCGCAATACTGACCGACATAGACGGAACGCTCGCGCCTATCGTCCCGACGCCGGACGCAGCAGAGGTCTCCGGCGAGCTACAGAGGCTCTTACGGCGTTTGAGCGGGACCTACCGGGTAGTAGCCGGGATCAGTGGACGGGCGGCCCTGGACGCGTTTCGGCTCGTGAGGCTGAAGGAGATCGTTTACTACGGCAACCACGGGTTCGAGGTCCTGCGTGACGGCGAGGTCGAGGTGGTACCCGAGGCCGCGCCCTACAAGGAGAAGGTCGAAGAGTTGGAACAAAGGGCGCGAGACGAGCTGGAACCACTGGGCGCCTTCGTCGAGGAGAAGGGGATCACCGTCTCCGTCCACTACCGGAACGTCTCGCTCGAGATCGGCGAACGCTGTAAGAGGCTCGTAGAGCGTGAGGGAGAGCGTCTGGGACTCAGGGTCACTATCGGACGCGGCGTAGCAGAGGCTCGTCCTCCTATCAAGGCTGACAAGGGTACCGCCGTTCGCAAGATCGTCGAGGAGTACGAGCCCACGAAGGCGCTCTTCATCGGTGACGACACCACAGACCTCGACGCCTTTAGAGAACTTGAGAGGCTGCGCGAGGAGGGCGTCCTCAGGGAGACGTTGCGAATCGGGGTAAAGAGCGACGAAGGGCCGCCGGAGATCGTCTCCGAGGCTGACGTAGCAGTGGATGGCGTCGAAGGTGTAGAGGAGGTTCTGCGGATGCTAACCGACGATAGCTAGCTCGTGTTCCTGAAGCGACCGAGGATCGCGACCAGGGGAAAAGCGAGGATCAAACCCTCCGGCCAGCCCCAGCACCAGACCGAAAGCGGCGCCCACCAAGCCGGGAGCCAAAGACACCAGCATCCGCTCCAGCACCTCTGGCGGTCCGGGAACTAACATCCTATTGAGAGTGAGCGCGGCACCGAGCAGAAAACCTATCAACGTTCCGCCGAGGCAAACTACGAACACCGAGTTAGCGTAGCGGTCGGAGAACTTCTCTGCGAGAGTTGCCGACCTCAACCTCCGGAGAACTATCTCTGAGGTTACGAGCCCGGCGAGCACGGGCGGAAGGATCTCGTTTAACCCTACGTCCTCCCTTTGAAGAGTGACAGAGTCGACACCATTCAGTCCGGCCAAGACTGCTAGGTTCGTCAGCCCAATGAAGACGGCCACGAGCCTCGTAAAGACGGCAAAGTTTCCACCCGTGTCGCTCGCGCCGAGCCGTGCAGAGGTGGTCATCTTCCTTTCCCGTATCGCTCCCGGTACGCAGCTATGTCCTCTAGCTGCGCCTCCGCCCACTCCTCTATGGTGTTTGCTTGAATAGTCCGTCTCAGCGCCTCGAAACGACGCGCGCGTTCGTCGTCGGGCATAGTGAGGGCTTCGTAGAGGGCTTTGGCCTGCTCGTCTATGTCGAAGGGGTTTACGGTCAGGGCGTTCTCGCCCAGTTCCTCGTGGGCGCCGGCGTTCTCGGAGAGGATCAGGACACCGTTCTTTCCGTTAGCTACTACGGCCTCTTTTGCGATGAGGTTCATGCCGTCGCGGACGGCGTTTACGAGCAGGACGTCGTAGTTCTTGTAGGCGGCGACGGAGAGCATGAAGTCGTCCTCCATCGAGAGCACGATGGGCTCCCAGGACTCCTTGGCGTGTTTCTGGTTGACTCCCTGAACGGTCTCTTTGATGGCCTCGGCATACCGTGCGTACTCGGGGATGTCGCCGCGAGAGGGCTGGAGGCGGGCAAGGAAGGTAACTTCTCCCTTCATCTCGGGGTGTTGCTCCAGCATCCGGTCGTAGGCGTGAAAGCCCCGGACGATGTTCTTGGAGAGGTCCATCCGATCCACCCGGAGTAGTAGCCTGCCAGGGAGGTTCTTTACGGTCTCCTCCTGCTCCAGGACCTCTTCGCTTCCGGCTAACTCCTCGAACTCGTTCGGGTCTATGGAGATCGGGTACGGACGCACCCACACCTCGCGGCCCTCGTAGGCTATCACGCCCTCTTCCTCGTCTACCTCGACCCCGAGCGTCTCGCGAACGGTACGGATGAAGCTGCGGACGTACCCTTTGGTGTGGAAAGCTACGACGTTGGCCTCTAAGAGGCTCTCCAGGATGCCCTCCCGGATATATCCGGGGAGTACGCGCCAGCCTTCGGGCTCGGGCCAGGGAATGTGGACGAAGAGGGAGACGAAGGCGTCCCTTCCCAGACGCTCTCTGAGGAAATGCGGGACCATGTAGAGCTGGTAATCATGGACGAGCACGATAGGCTCCCCGCCTTCGGGAGAGTTTTCGAGGAGGCGCGCTACAGCGCGGGCGAAGTTCTCGTTGACGGGGAGATAGCCCTCTTCCCAGGCCCTCCTGGTCTCGTCGCCAAGCTCCGGGGAGTACGGCAGGTCGTAGAGACCATGCTGGACGAGCCAGAGCAGGGGGTTGGCGAGATGGTTGTACATAAGTTCATAGGCCTCGGTCTCGTGCTCGACGAGCAGAATTCTCAGGCCTTCGACCTCTTGAGGCTCGCCGGTCTCGGAGGTCTCCTCGGCGACGCTGGCGTCCTCGTCGCTCTGGGCGGAGGCGATCCAGACGGCCTCGCTTCTCTCTCTAGAGAGAGCGTTTAGCGCGGTGACGAGCCCTCCGGCCCCACGGGAGTGTTCCCGCTCGCCGGAGTCGCTTCGGGAGAAGGTAACCGGCCCTCGGTTCGAGACGATTACGAGCCTCGCGTCCGGGTTGCTGTCTCGCTCGGCCATACGCGCGCTCCTTTGCGGAGTGGTCTCTTAGACGCCCAGCAGTTTGGCGAAGAGCTTGAGGTCATCGCGCAGGAGGCGCGGGGTGAGATAGTGTTCCCGGACGTGCTCCTTGCCGCGCCGTCCCATCTGGCGGGCGAAGTCCGGGTCCTTGAGAAGCTTGGTGCAGGCTGCGGCGGTCTCGGGGACGTTGCTGACGAGGATGCCGCCCCCTCCCTCGACCTGCATCGGGATGCCGCCGGCCCTGCCCGCGACTAAGGGGCGCGCCTTCCAAAGCGCCTCGGTCACCACGAGCCCGAAGCCCTCCCTGATAGATTTCTGGATCACTACGTCAGCTACGGACTGGAAGGCGTTGACCTCGATGGCGCCGACGTTGGTCAGGTTGGAGAATAGGAAGATGTCCCGGTCACCCGATGCGTAGTTGACGGTCTTGTACCAGTAGTCCCAGCCTTCAGGGTCGTCGTGCGCCATCGAGCCGATGAGCACGAGCTGTATCTCGGGAACCTCCTCCTTCACCATACGGTAGGCGTCTATAACGCCGAGAGGGTCCTTCCACGGGTCGAAGCGCGAGACCTGCAACAGGAACGGCCTCTCAGCGTCCACGCCGAACTGGTTCGTAATGAAGCGCGCGTCGTCGGCAGAGAGCGCCATGTTCTTGGGGCTAAGCGGGTCTATGGCGGGCGGTATGACAACGAGGCCAGGGAGGTCCACGTCCGGCGGGGTGTACTCCTTCATCGTGTAGATCTGGGCGTCATAGTCCTGGATGTACGGCGAGAGGTAGTCGAGGACGTCCTGATTGGGGGACGAGGTGTCTATATGGCAGCGCCAGATCCACTTGGTCTTCTCCGAGAGGCCGCCGGAGAAGTGCTTGAGGAGGGCCGGCTGCGGATCGTGGACAAAGACTATGTCCCACTCTTCCCCGGCCTCTGCGAGCGCCGCCGCCGACTGGCGGTTGTACTCTTCGTAGATCGCCCGGCTCTCGATACTCAACTCATACGGGGCGCCTTGCAGGGCGTTGTGGAAGTCCTTGGTGACGTTGAAGAACGACTCCGCCCCGAACATGACGCCCCACTCACAATCCAGCCCCACGTCTCGCATGAGCGGCACCAGAGTGTAAAGTATCTCGGCGACGCCTCCGCCGAAGCTCGTCGCGTTGATGTGCAGTACCCGCGCGCCTTTCAGACGTTCCGAGAGATCCCGCAACTCTTCATATAAATCCCGCCGGACGATACTACGATAGTCAGCTAAGGACTTGTTCCCCGCGTTTACCCGCTGTAGCAAGACCCTCCCCGATCAGTGCTGGGTGCTCCTAACCAATTACGGGCAACAGTATATTGTTGTATGAGAGCAGCGCAACCCGTACACGGGCATTTCCAGCAGGTTGGGTTATTTAATTTGGGAAAGTGGTTAGGAGGAGGTCGCGCGCCGTATCATTCTGAGGCGTGTACCACCTTCTGCTGTCGAATCCACAGCCACCTCGTCGACGAGGCTCCTTATCACCGTGAGACCAAAACCTCCGTGCTCTCCGGGTCTGCCTTTAAGGCTTCCCACATCAAACCCGCCGCCCCTGTCCACGACGATGACCTCGACAGCTCGTGAGAGCACCCTGTATTCGACCTGGAATCTCTCTACCGACGCGTGCCGGATAACGTTGGTCGCAGCCTCGGTAACGGCCAGCTTCAGGTCATAGACGTCTTCGGGCTCGAAGCCTGCAAGACGGCCAACGCAGGAGACGACCAGCCGAGCGAGCAGTATGTACCCTGAGCTGCTCGGCAACTCTAGTACTATAGGATCTGGGGGCTCAAGCCCTGTGTTTTCGCTATTCTCCATAGTTTCGCTAATCATATCGTTTACCCTTCAGGGAGCCTACGCGACGTGCTTTGCAGGCGTCGACCGCGCTACCCATCCCTGTGCTACCGCGCACATCTCTACCCAGTGGCCGGAAGGTTTAACCCGTGGCGGTGGATATAAGGTCTTGCTTGGGTGTTTTTAGAGGGAGTTCTCTTCGGTTGGCCGGTTCTGAACCGCCTCTTGGTAGCGACGTTCGGCCTCTTCTTCTCTGCGACGCTCCTCCTGAGACTTCTGAGAAGAACCATCGCTCACGGTGCCGTTCTGAGCGCCGCTTAGGTAAGGCGTAAAGAGGTCCATCGGGATCGGGATGATTACGGTGGAGTTGTTCTCCGAGGAAATTTCGCCCAGGGTCTGAAAGAGCCTGAGTTGGAGGGCAGTGGGGCTCTCGAGCCTGTCAGCGGCCTGCCGAAGGCGCTCGGAGGCCTGGTATTCACCCTCGGCGGCGATAATTTTGGCACGTCGCTCACGCTCGCTCTCAGCCTGGCGAGCCATTGCACGCTGCATCTGCTGCGGTATCTCGACGTCTTTGACCTCAACGACGCTGACCTTTATGCCCCAGGGGTCGGTCTGCTCGTCTATTATCGTCTGGAGCTCATCGTTTATCTGCTCTCGGTTGGTAAGCAGATCGTCAAGGTCCTTCTGACCGAGCACGCTACGCAAGGTAGTCTGAGAGATTTGGCTCGTCGCCAACACGTAGTTTTCGACCTCGATGACCGATTTGTTCGGGTCTATAACCCGGAAGTAAACCACTGCGTTGACGCGAGCCGGGACATTGTCGCGCGTGATGACGTCCTGCGGCGGCACGTCCATGGTGACAGTCCTCAAGTCCACCTTTACCATCTTGTCGCGTATGGGGACTAGAAAGAATAGCCCCGGCCCTTTCGCCCCCTTGATCCGCCCCAACGAGAAGATGACGCCGCGCTCGTACTCATTGACGATGCGTACCGCACTACCTACCAAAAAGATCACGAACAGAAGCGCCGCGAAAGCGACTATTACGAACCCGAAACCCGCCACCTGTAACAGCCCTATGCCCACCTTTTAGCTCCTTACTCCAGAGTGCTCGACGCCCATAGAGCGGCGAGAGCGCCTTTCCCGGCGCCACAGCAAGATACAAAAATTGTACCTCAGGACGCCGTCGTCCGAGCAACGGAGAGGGGGGCCTCGATCGAGGCCCCCCCTCTTTAATACTGTACCTGGCTTGCTAGAAGCTCTTAGGCAACCTTACCGCGCGGGCCTCACCGCGTATGCGTAGGGCTGCATGTCGCTGATCGGCACTTCCACAACCTGCCCATGATAATTCGAGGCGTGAGCCATCGTGTCGGGGCCTGTGGCCATAGCGACATGATACCCAGGCCAGATCAGGATGTCGCCAGCCTGGGGAGGACCAGAGACTACAGGTCCCGAGGCAGCCTGCCCCTCTATGGAGTCCGGCAGGGCCATGATCCCCCGGTAGGCCCACATGGTGAAGCCTGTGCAGTCCATGCCACTGAGGTCGTTCCCGCCTAGCACGTAGGGCACTCCCATCGCCTTCCGCCCCTCGGCGACGACATCCGCTCCACCGCCTCCCGGGGCGGCAGCAGGCGCTGCAGCAGCAGGCTGGGTGGGATTCGGCTGGGCCTGTGTGGAGCCAGGGGCCGGGGGGGTAGGTTGGTTCTCAGCACCGGGGACCGGAGCGACTGGCTGGGGGCCTGCGCCTTGGGCAGCATTCTTCTGCTCTTCGGCGGCCAGGGCCTTCTGCGCGGCCTGCTTAGCCTGCTCGGCCTCTGCTGCCTTCTTCGCCTGCTCTCTGGCCTCAGCCTCGGCCTTTTGCGCCTCAGCCTGAGCCTGCTGCCGCTCCTGCTCAGTCTCGGCCGCCTCCGCTGCTTCCTTGGCATTCTCGGCTGCTATGGCCCGCTTCGCGGCGTCTTCCTTAGCCCTCTGCTCAGCCTTCGTCTGCTCCGCGATAAGCGTGGCCTGCTCGTCCGCTGCTGCCCGTATCGCCTCCTCCTTGGCCTGCTCGGCCTCCGCCGCCAGGCTAGCCTCTTCCCTGGCCTTCTGCTCGGTCTCCGCCGCTGCCGCCTGAGCCTCTTCCGCTGCAGCCTTAGCCTCTTCTTGCTCCTGCTCGGTCTGGGCTTGCTCCAGCGTCTCCCTGGCCTGCTCGGCCGCTAGGGCCTGCTTAGCAGCGTCTTCCTCGGCAGCCTGCTGAGCCTCAAGCTGCTCAGCAGCACTCTTCTCCGCATCAATCTGCTCTGCGGCAACCCTGGCCTGTTCGGCGGCCAGATCCGAATCCGACTCAGTAGCGACCTGCTCGGCCTGCGCGGCGAGGAGGCTCCGGGCCTCTTCGACGGCGGCGGCAGTCTGACGCTCCCGCTCGGCCTCGATCCTCCTTACCTCCGGAGTGCTCGACGCCCACAGAGAGCGGCGAGGGCGCCCCACCCGGCGCCACAGAATACGCATGGATTGTACCATCGGCTTGGTCTACTGCGGATCAAACGAAAGAGGGGAGGCGCCACCCGGCACCTCCCCTCCCACAGCGGTTCTTGTGCCGCCGCTCTAGATTACCCTTACCGCGCCCACATAGCCTGGTATGGCGTCTATAGGGGTCTCGGTTACGAAGCCCGCGTAGGCCGAGGCGTGGATGGTGGTTCCGTTGCCGGTGGCTATACCGACGTGGGTTATGCCGGCACCACCCTCGGCCCAGAAGACCAGGTCACCGGCCTGAGGCGCTCCCTCGACCTTGGTGCCCGCGCCGTACTGACTTGCTGGATCATCCTGGAGCACGATACCGAACTTCGCGAAGACCAGCATCGTGAAGCAGGAGCAGTCCACCGCGACGTTGCGCTCACAGGGCCCCTCGAAGATGTAGGGCGTGCCCATGTAGGTGAGCGCCTCTTGGATGATCGCGCTGCCGCTAGCCGATGCGGGAGGGGCCGAGGTAGTCTTCTTCGCCGCCTCGTCACCGGAGGTCGGGACGGTCTTAGTCGCCGTCTCGCTACCGGAGGTCGGGTCGGTCTTAGTCGCCGTCTCACTACCAGAGGTCGGGTCGGTCTTAGTCGCCGTCTCGCTACCAGAGGTCGGGTCGGTCTTAGTCGCCGTCTCGCTACCAGAGGTCGGGTCGGTCTTAGTCGCCGTCTCGCTACCAGAGGTCGGGTCGGTCTTAGTCACCGTCTCGCTACCAGA
>CADCVD010000024.1 GCA_902806055.1 uncultured Rubrobacteraceae bacterium | reverse complement strand
ACGGTATCAAGAAGGGAGACCTACGGGAGGTAAAGGCGGGAGATACGCAGAGGCTCGGCGGTTTTAGCCTTGAGTTCATCAACGTCAACCACTCCATCCCGGACGCGGTTGCCGTGGCGCTTCGTACGAATGCAGGCCTTATAGTCTTCTCCGGCGACTATAAGATAGATCTCACCCCCATTGAGGGTGAACCTATGGATCTCTCCCGCCTTGCGGAGCTAGGCAGCGAGGGCGTGCTCGCCTACTTCGGCGACTCGACCAACTCCGAGCGTCCGGGCTACGTGCCCTCTGAGCGCGTCGTCAGCGAGACGCTCAACCGGGTGATAGAAGCGGCCAAGGGGCGCGTTATCGTCGCCTCCTTTGCCTCGCACCTGCACCGTGTCGGGCAGGTTGTCGAAGCTGCCAAACGGTGCGGCAGGCTCGTCGGGGTAACGGGCAGAAGCATGATCCGCAACGTGGAGATAGCCCGCCAGCTAGGTTATCTAGATCTACCGTCCTCGATGCTCGTAGAACAGCGGGACATCAACAAGGTTCCGGACGGCGACATCGTGATCCTGACGACCGGGTCCCAGGGGGAGCCACTCGCGGCTCTCAGCCGGATCGCCGCGGGGACACACCGAACGATCGAGGTCGGACAGGACGACACGGTCGTGATCTCGGCGCACCCGATACCGGGCAACGAGCGAGGTGTCGCGCGGACGATCAACAACCTGATGAAGCGAGGAGCGGACGTCCACTACAGCCCGTTGGAGCCGGTACACGTCTCGGGCCACGGCGCCCAGGAAGAGCAGAAGATCGTGCTCTCCCTCCTGAAACCGAAGTTCCTCGTGCCCGTCCACGGCGAGTTCAGGATGCTCAGGCATCACGCCAATACCGCCATAGCTATGGGCATCTCACAAGAGAATATCTTCATCCTGGAGAACGGGGAGCCGGTCGAGTTCAGAGACGGGGAGGCGCGGCGCTTAGATCCGGTCTCGTCGGGCATGTTTTTGGTGGACGCCGGGAGCGTCGCTGACACCTCCGAGTCAATTATGCGCGAGCGTCAGCAGCTCTCCGAGGAAGGGATGTTCATAGTCGTAGCTAGGATCAACGCCCAGAGCGGCGAGCTGCTCGGCCCGCCGGACGTTATTAGCCGCGGCTTCGTGGATCAGCAGGCCCAGAACGGTCTCGTGGAAGACTCGATGAGCGTCGTCACGGAGACTCTGGAGCGCACGGCGAAGCAGCGGGTGACCGACTGGGGCGAGCTTAAGAAGGCGATTCGCAAGGACCTCTCGGCATTTCTCTCCCAGAAGACGCGCAAACGCCCGATCATCCTACCCCTAATAGTTGAGGTTTAGGGGAAGCAACGCACCACATAAGGCGCTAGCCGCTGCATCTGGCTCTTCTGCGCTAGACTGAGCCTTATGGCTACGGATAAACGGATCGCCAGTCGACCCGCGAAGAAGAATTCTGGCAGGGGCAGTCGCAAACCATCTAAGCGAAAGAAGAGCGGCTGGGGTATGGCTCTCTTCTTCAAACGGGCCGTAAGCCGCGAGGTTATCGGCGCGGTCTTGCTCGTCACAGGGCTTTTCTTTACCGCTGCGTTCATAACCGGGGGCGGGGCTTTCCTCGGCGAGGCCGGCATAAGAGGCGCTTTGCAGCTCGCGGGTCTCGCCGGGCTGCTGCTCGCTCCGCTCGCGATGCTGGCCGGGCTGCTCTTGCTGCTGGACCGGCTACCATGGGACAGAACCTTAGGCGCTGCTCTCATCTTGCTCGTTATCGCCACGACCTTGGCCGCCGGTTTGCCTCCGGAGCAGCGCTTCGAGTCACCGGCTTACCAGAACTACGGCGGCCTTGTAGGAAGCGTCCTGTACGGGGCAATAGAAGGCACAGGCGGCGTGGTCGGGGCCGCTTTCTTGCTCGCGGCCCTATTCGCGCTCTCCCTCTCGCTGCTTACTGGCATCTCCTTAAAGACAGCCGCCCTCGCGGCGGGTGACGTCGCTCGTTTCGTGCAGGAGAGGTTGCGCATCCTGCGCGAGGACCGCCGCCACAGAAGAGAGGAGTCGACTCGCCAACCGACTCCTGAGACCGTCCAGGAGGAATCAGCTTCGCCGCCCGAGGCGCCCCCCTCCGCTCCTGCCCCTTCCTTTGAGGAGACCCAGCGAGAGGAGCCGGCAGGGGAGGGGTTCGAGGTCGTCTTGCCGGAGCCGGCTGAGGGGGCGAGTTTCGAGGAGGAGCGGGAGGCCATCCCCGGTGAGTATTCTCCGCCACCGATGTCGTTGCTGGGGCTCGGGCGGGGCAGCCCGGAGCACGACGCGGAGGGGACGAGTCGGAGGCTCACGCAGGCGCTCGCCGAGCTTGGGGTTGAGGCGCAGGTAGTGCGCGCGGTCGTGGGGCCGCGGGTGACGCGTTATGAACTGCGTTTGGGCAGCGGCGTCAAGGTCGGTAAGGTGAGAAACCTCCAGCAGGACATAGCCTACGCCCTGGCTGCGACGGAGGTTCGGATCCTCGCCCCTATCCCCGGCAAGAGCGCCGTCGGCGTGGAAGTGCCTAACACCCGTCCGGCGATGGTCACCTTGGGCGATGTGTTTCGAGAGTACCCGAACGCGAACGAGTGGAGTCTGCCCGTAGGCCTCGGCAAGGACATCTCGGGCCGAGCGGTCTTCTTCGACCTCGCCGAGATGCCCCACCTTCTTGTCGCCGGTACTACGGGGAGCGGCAAGAGCGTCATGCTAAATGGTCTTCTAACCTCGCTCCTCCTGACCACGGACCCGCGTCAGGTCAAGATGGTACTTATAGACCCGAAGAGAGTCGAACTCTCGCAGTTTGCCCGGGTTCCGCACCTCATCACCCCCGTCGTAACCGATGTGAAGAAGGCTGCTAACGCGCTAAGCTGGGCGGTAGCGGAGATGGAGCGGCGCTACGAGGTTCTCGAGAGGATGGGGGTGCGTAGCCTAGAAGGCTACAACGACCGGGCCGAGAGGCAGATGCCGTACGTAGTCGTTGTTATAGATGAGCTTGCAGACCTTATGATGACGGCTGCCGCCAAGGTCGAGGATGCGGTCATACGTCTCGCCCAGAAGGCGCGGGCGGTAGGCATTCACCTCGTGGTCGCGACGCAGCGGCCGAGCGTGGACGTTATCACCGGTATGATCAAGGCAAACATCCCGAGCCGAATCGCATTCGCCGTCTCCAGCCAGATCGACTCTCGCGTGATCCTGGATGCTGCGGGAGCGGAGGCCCTCCTCGGTCAGGGCGACATGCTCTACAAGCCCGTTTCGGCCTCTCGTCCCTCTCGCGTCCAGGGCGCCTACATCTCGGAGTCCGAGGTGGACCGCATCGTCTCTGCGTGCTCCAAGAGTGTCGAGGCTCGTTACATCGAGGAGGTGACGGAGCCGAAGTCCGATAAAGAGGAGACGGGCGAGCCGGAGGATGATCTGCTCCCCGAAGCGGCCAGCTTCGTGGTCTCTACTCAGCAGGCTTCGGTGAGCGCGGTGCAGCGCCGTTTCAGGGTCGGCTACTCGCGCGCCGGACGTATCATAGACGCTCTCGAACGTAAAGGGATAGTAGGTCCTTACGAGGGTTCCAAGAGCCGCTCGGTGGCCGCTACGGAGCTCGATCTCGCGAATATTTTCGGTGACGGCGAAGGCGCGTCTGCCCGCCCGGACAACGGACAGAGCGACCGTCCCCCGGCAAGCGAAGAGGGACTCTAGAACAGGACCGAGTCCCAGTCGCCAATTCCAAGCTTTATGATACCCTCCGCCCTATGGAAGGTGGTGAGCGGGAAAACTTTGAGCAGGAAGGGAGGCAGATCGGACCTCTCCTTGAGCAGAAACGGACGGAGAAGGGCCTCTCCCTCAAAGACGTGGAGCATGCTACAAAGATTCGAACGCGTTACCTAGAGGGTCTCGAGCGTGAAGACTTCTCCATGCTCCCGGATCACGTCTACACGCGCGGCTTTCTGAAGACGTATGCGAACTTCCTCGGCCTCGATGGAGAGATGCTCGCGCGCGAGCTTAAAGAGCGCCGCTCTCCGCGCCGCGAGCGCCAATTCAACTATGAAGAGCCTCCGACGAACCGCTTTGAGCGTCCCTTTATATCCCCGGGCGGGATCGGGGCCGAGCGTCGGCGGGTCTCGGGCGCTACTATCCTAACCCTTGCGCTCGCCCTGCTCGTGCTCGCCACCGTCGTAGGAGTCCTCTACTATATAGGCATCCGCTCTCAGCCCGTTGAAAATCAGGCCGAAGACCCGGCTTTAGTCCAGGAAGGGGAGGCGGCGGAGGAGGAGTCCGCTGAAGAGCCCGCCGCAACACCAGAAACGACCCGGCCAGCTGCCCGGAGCGCGAGCGAGCCAACTGCTACTACCGCTTCGGAGAAGACCGCGCAGGTAACAGTCTCTGTTCGGGATCTACCAGCGGGGCTCACCGTTACGGCGGACGGGGCGGTCGTCCTTGACCAGTTCGCCCAGCCCGGTTTCTCCCAGACGTTCGAGGCGCAAAGCGTCATAAGCGTCTCGACCTCCAACGCAGGCGCTGTGGAGGTCGATTTCGGCGGCCAGGATATCGAACGCCTTGGTAACTACGGGCAACCCGCAACTCGTGAGTTTCCGGTAGAGCCCTGATATAGCGGCAGATACCTACGCCTTTTGCTTCTTGGGAGGCCCTACCGCCTACAGTATAATTCGTCTGTACTAAGAGGATCATCGAAATGTCTCACTGGAGGATGTGTTGGATAAGACGAAGGCTATCGGCGCCGCCGTTTCACAGATAGAACGGCAGTTTGGCAAGGGCTCGATTATGCGTATGGGCGACGAACCTCCTAAAAAGGTCGCCTCGATCTCTACCGGCGCCCTGGCGCTCGACCTGGCGCTCGGCGTCGGCGGCGTACCTAAAGGCCGCATTATCGAGATATTCGGTCCAGAATCTAGCGGGAAGACCACCCTCTCCCTGCATATAATCGCCGAGGCCCAGAAGGCCGGTGGTCTCGCCGCGTTTATCGACGCTGAGCACGCTCTGGACCCATCCTATGCTGAAGCTATCGGCGTCGATCTCGAAAATCTCTACTTCTCCCAGCCTGATAACGGCGAACAGGCCCTGGAGATCGCCGATACCCTAATTCGTTCCGGCGCCCTCGACCTCGTCGTTGTTGACTCCGTCGCCGCCCTCGTGCCTAGAGCTGAGATTGAGGGTGAGATGGGAGACTCGCACGTCGGGCTTCAGGCTCGACTTATGAGTCAGGCTTTGCGGAAGCTCTCGGGCTCGCTCTCTCGTTCGGGGACGACGGCGATCTTTATCAATCAGTTGCGGGAGAAGATCGGGGTGATGTTCGGCTCGCCCGAGACGACACCCGGGGGTCGGGCGCTGAAGTTTTATTCTAGCGTTCGGCTCGATATCAGGCGTATAGGTGCTTTGAAGGCTGGCAACGATACGGTCGGAAATCAGACGCGCGTCAAGGTTGTAAAAAACAAGGTGGCGCCGCCGTTCAAGGTAGTCGAGTTCGATGTTATGTACGGCGAAGGTATCTCCAGGGAGGGGAGCTTGCTGGACATAGGTATCGAACACGGCGTGGTGCAAAAGTCCGGCGCGTGGTTCGCCTATGGCGACGAGAGGCTCGGCCAGGGCCGCGAGAACGCCAAGCAGTTCCTTAAGGAGCATGACGATGTACGCGGGCGCATCCTCGCCGAGATCTACGAGAAGCTCGGCTTTGGCCAGCCGGCTGGCTCGCCAGACGCTCTGGCGGGCGACGGGGCCGGGGAGTCGGCGGATAGCCTGGCCTAAAGGGGCTGTAGAAGGGGCGGGATGCCGGAGGTAACCCGCATCATAGAGCGCCGCGGCAGGGCGAAGGTCTTTGTCGACGGAGAGTTCTGGGCAGAGCTTGACCCCTCCGTCCTGTTCGAGCGCGGGCTCCGCGAGGGTACCACGCTCTCCTCGGAGGAGCTTCTGGCGGCGAGGGTGGCGGGGGAGGGGCCCCTGGCGATGAACCGGGCTCTCAACATACTGGGGTACCGGGCGCGTGCCGTGGGAGAGCTGCGCGAGAGGCTCGCGCGAGCCGAGTACGCGTTGGGGACTGTAGACGCGGTCGTGGGGCGTTTGGAGGAGCTTGGGTACCTCGATGACGAGGAGTTCGCTCGCGAGACCGCGCGCGGCAAGGCACGAAAGTACGGTCCGCGTCGCATTATCGGAGAGCTTCGCCGGAGCGGGGTGAGCGAGGAGGTGGCGCGCGGCGCGGTAGAGGAGGAGTTCGGGGAGCGCTCGGAACACGGGGCCGCTCTCGAAGCCGCTCGTCGGCGGTATAATACCGGAGAAGGCTCGGATGCCGTAGCGCGCCGGGTCTACGGTTTCCTGGTGCGGAGGGGCTATTCGGCGGAGGTATGCGCTGAGATTGCTCGGCTGTACCGGCTGGAGACTGGAGAGTAAAGACCGGAGATACTGACCGCCGCCACGGCGACGGGGTCACAGGACCCGGTCGCCGTGGCGGGCGGCTTTTGGAGGAAAATTTGTATGAACGTTTTGCTGCTGGTCCTGGGGCTGGCCGGCGGTCTCGTGCTAGGCGCGGCCGCGGGGTACTTGTACTATCGATCGAAGGTGGCTGCGCGTCAGGCCGAAGCTCGGGCCGACGCCAAGTCGATAATCGAGGACGCTGAACGTGCCGCTGCAACCTCCCGTCGCGAGGCTGAGTTGGAGGCCAAGGAGGCGGCACTCAGAGTAAAGGATGAGGCAGAATCAGAGATACGTTCCCGCCGTGCCGAGCTTGCTCGCGTGGAGGAGCGTCTCGACAACCGCGACGCGTCTCTCGATCGGCGCGACTCTGAGCTCGACCGGGAGCGTCGCGAGTTGGGGCGCCGCGAGGAGATGATACGCGAGCGGATCGCTGAGCTGGAGGCGCGTGAGGCCGAGCAGCTAAAGGTTTTGGAAGAGGTCGCAGGTCTTACGCGTGCCGACGCTGAACAAAGGTTGTTCGCTGAGCTTGAGGTCGAGCTCGAAGATAGGCTCGGTCGTATGGTGCGTGATAAGACCCTTGAGGCGGAGGCGACGGCAGACGCGGAGGCTCGGCGCATCACAGCGACAACCATGGAGCGGCTCGCCTCGGATGTTACCGCCGAGTCTACGGTAAAAGCGGTGGCGTTGCCCTCAGACGATATGAAGGGACGGGTCATCGGGCGCGAGGGGAGGAACATCCGGGCATTCGAGGCCGCTACCGGCGTGGACGTGATCATCGACGATACCCCCGAGACCGTCGTCATCTCCAGCTTCGACCCGGTACGCCGTGAGATCGGTCGCGTCTCCATGGAGCGGCTCGTGCAGGACGGGCGCATTCATCCGGGCCGTATAGAGCAGCTCGTCTCGAAGGCGAAAAAGGATGTCGAGAAGGAGATGAAAGCTGCTGGTCGACAGGCGCTCTACGACGCCAAGATCTCGGGCGGTATGCACAACGACCTGCTGCGGCTCCTTGGAGCTCTGAAGTACCGAACCTCCTATGGTCAGAACGTCCTCGCCCACTCGGTCGAGGTCGCAAACCTCTGCGGTATGATGGCGGCAGAGCTCGGCGCGAACGTGAAGCTGGCGCGCCGCGCCGCACTTCTTCACGACGTGGGCAAGGCGATAGATCACGAGGTCGAGGGTACGCACGCCCTTATCGGGGGACGGTTCGCAAAGAAGTGCGGCGAGTCCGACGACGTAGTGCGGGCCATAAGCGCCCATCACCACGAGCTTGAGATGGAGAGCGTCGAGGACGTACTCGTCGCGACCGCCGACGCGGTCTCGGCCGCCCGCCCCGGCGCGAGACGGGAGACGACGGAGACCTACATCGAACGTCTGCGCTCCCTCGAGGATATCGCCCTCGGTCACAGAGGGGTCGACAAGGCATATGCGATACAGGCTGGCCGAGAGATCCGGGTGATGGTACAACCCTCTGAGGTCGACGATCGCATCGCCGCCAAACTCGCCTTCGACATCTCCAAGCAGATAGAGAATGACCTAGAGTACCCCGGCCAGATCAAGGTGACCGTGATCCGCGAGAGCAGGGTTACCGAGGTCGCCCGCTAAAGAGGCTGCGGCTCCGTGGAGGGTCCCTACCGCGATCTTGGCTCCGGCTTCGCCCGCCTTGCCGGTGCCGAAGGCGCTCGTCGCAGTCCTCTTCAACTTCGCTCTATCGAGGATGCCCTCTACGAGCTGTTGCGTAACTCCCGCGACGCCGGAGCGGCCACCATCTGCGTAGCCTCTTCTCTCCATAACCGTCGCTACCGCCATCTCGTCGTTATAGACGACGGCTCCGGTATCCCAGATTCGCACAAACACCTCGTCTTCGAGCCAGGCGTTACGACTCGCCACCTCGAACCTGTGCACGATGGGTCTTCTTCCCCTCACGGGGCCGGCCTCTCCCTCTACCATATAAAGAACGCCGCTCTCGTCGCCGAGGTACTCTCTGCCTCGTCACCCACCGCCATAAAATCTGTCTTTGATACTCAAGTCCTCAGCGAAAAGAGCCTTCAATCCGGCACCCGCCCCTCCAATACCAACCTACTCGCCACCCTAGCTAACTTCGCCTCCCAAACAAAAACCGACCACATCTATCATGGCTCTCCTGCAAGCATCCTCGCTCGCCTCCTCGAAAACCGCATAATACAATTACCTCAGAGAGGCAGCGAGAAAAGGACCAACACAAAGATAATAGAACAAGTATGGGAGGAAGCATCCCGTCTTGGGTTAGAGCTTTCATCGAGAACGATTCGCCGGGTTCTCTCCGGGGAGGTCTTGGCGGCGCGGGAGGTAATATCTGGTAGGGGGGGAGAGCGCGGGCGCCTCAAGGAGACCGGGCGAAACGGCACTACAGGGCCTATACTTCACGTGGAGGCGGAGGACCTCGCGGAGATAAGCGCGGTGCTGCGCCGGGTCGCGAGATCCAACTACTTAGACCTCTCAGAGATAAAGTTGCAGAGAAGGCCAGGTGAGGTCGTCCTTAGAGCCCTTGTTTACGAGCCGGAGGAAGAGTATGAGTAGTCCTATCACCAGTGGGGAGAGCGGGAACAACCCGCCCGTTGTCATCAGCCTAGGCAAAAAACCCTCAAGCAGTGGTGCTCAGCCCGGCGTAGCCGACGCGCCGAAAACGGCATTTATAAAGACGTTCGGCTGCCAGATGAACGTTCACGACTCGGACCGGATGCGACGCATGGTCCGGGATGCTGGGTACGCTGAAGTTCAATCCTACGAAGAAGCGGACCTCGTAGTTCTGAACACCTGCTACGTTCGCGAGAACGCCGTGGATCGCGTAAAGGGACACCTCGGAGAACTAAATCGCCTCAAGAGAGAGGGGCGTGTCAAGAAGGTAGCCCTTACCGGCTGCATCGGAGCCGCAAGCGAAGCCAACGAACTCCAAAAGACTTATTCTATAGACCTGATTCTTGGTACCCATAATACATATGAACTGGCAAAGTTTATAGGCTTACCAGGTACAGAGGAAACCTTTACTCCAGAGCTAAAGGGTGTAGAAGGCTCGCATTCAACGTTTGTCACGATAATGACCGGGTGCAATTACCAGTGTAGCTACTGCGTGGTTCCGTCGGTGAGAGGCAGGATGGTCTGTCGACCGTTAGAGAACGTCGTAGATGAGGTCAGGCGACTGGTTCGCAGCGGTACCCGGTACGTGACGCTTCTCGGGCAGACGGTAGATGCTTGGCGTGGAGCGGATGGCAGGAGGTTCTGTGACCTCTTGGAGCGTATCTCTGAGGAGGCGCCGAGGGTGTGGTTTACGACCAGCCATCCTTCCAATATGGAGGATCGGACCCTCAGGCTCATCGGCGAGAGAGCGACGCTGGTGAAGAAGCTACATCTGCCGGTTCAGTCCGGGTCTGACCGGATGTTGAAGGCAATGCACCGGGGCTACAAAGCCGACAGATACCAGCGCAAGATCGAAGTCTTCAGGGAGATGGTGCCAGACGGGACGCTCTCTACCGATCTAATAGTGGGACATCCTGGTGAGACGGAGGAGGATCACGAAGAGACCTTGAAGCTCGTTGAGGACTGCGCCTTTGACTCGGCCTACGTCTTTAAGTACTCTCCGAGGAGAGGTACGGAGGCTGCTGAGCTACCGGAGACGGTCCCGGAAGGTGTGGCGCAGAGGCGTTTCGTAGAGATATTGCGCACAGTCGAGAAGAACGCCTTCAGACAGAACCAGTCTAAGGTTGGGGGAGTAGAGGAGATCTATATTCGTCACGCTCATACGGGGGATGGTAGGGCGGTCGGCGAGACCTGGAGCGGACATGCCGTTCACGTCCCGACAACGGCGGCTGCAGGAAGCTACGTAACGGCGAAGATCGAGTCAGCCGGTCCGCACGTGCTTTACGCCGGCGAGCCTTCAGGCCCTCCGCGCTGATCGCAGCAGGCAAGCCAGCACGCAAAACGCTCGTCGTCTGCGGCCCAACCGCTGCCGGCAAGAGCAGGCTCGCAGACGCTCTCGCGGAAGCGCTCTCTAGGACCTATAGAGATTGGGTGACCACGGTCGTAGTCGACTCTATGCAGGTGTACAAAGAGATACCCACTATCACCAACCAGGCCCGAAAACGCCCCGCAGAGCTTGTAGGAGTGGTCTCGGTTAGCGAGGATTGGACGGTCGCGGACCAAAAGCAGAGAGCTGACGAGATCATCTTTGCTCTTCCCGAAGGTTTACCCTTCGTTCTAGATAGTGGTACTGGCATGTATCTAAATGCGATCCTGCTCGATATCCCTCTCGCTCCTAAAGTATCGCCTGAGATACGCGCGAGAGCTGAGCGGATGGCGTCTGCGGCCGCGAACCCGAGGCGCGCAGCCCGAGATATGGAACTCAACATGGCGGGAGCCCGAGAGAGGGGTTCTATCTGGGACGGCGAACCACGCTACAACACTACCTTACTCTACCTTCGTCCCCCGAGGCTAGATATCGATCGCAATATCAGGTTCCGCTCCTCCGTTATAGTCCACGCAGGTGAGCAAGAGGCGAGAAAGCTTGAAGAGTCGGGTATACGGATCAATTCCTCCGTGCAGGAGGCTATTGGTGTGCGAGAGATGCTCTGCTACGTTGCAGGCCGCGTATCGCGCGAAGAAGCCGAAGAGAAGATCGCCGTACGCACCCGGAGACTAGCTCGGCGTCAGATCCGCTGGTTCGATAAGCTCGCCAGAAACCTCCCGGACAAGACAAAAACCCTCATAGTCGAGAAGGAATCAGACCCCGGTATAAAGCATTTAATGCATGATATAATGGGTGCATGGTAGAGAAAGAGTTGGGGCAGGGGAACGAGGAGAAGGCGGTGTTGGTCGCTGCCGGTGAGGACCGACAGATACCGGAACTAAGCCGTCTGGCCCAGACGCTTGGTCTCGAGGTCGTCGGGGAGCTTGAGCAGGTCAGGCGCGACCCGGTCGGATATGTGGGACGCGGTAAGCGCGAGGAGCTCGGAGAGTTGGTCGAAGCTACCGGCGCGGGCTTGGTAGTTACGGACGACGAGCTCTCGCCCTCGCAGACACGGGTATTAGAGAAGGCTTCAGAGGCTACGGTAGTAGATCGTACGCTGCTTATTATTAGAATCTTCGAGGCTCATGCGCGCGATGCTGCTAGCCGGCTCGAAGTCGAGCTCGCAGAGTTGAGTTATCGCTTACCGAGGGTCAGAGGCGGGTACAGGGCCCTGAGCCGTCTTGGCGGCGGCGGGGTAACTACGAGGGGACCTGGTGAGCAGCAGCTCGAGTACGACCGTCGAGTTATACGCCAGCGGATGGAGAGGATTCGCAGGAGGTTGGGAGAAGAGAGAGCGGCTCGCACGGTTCGCGGCGCGCGCCTGAAGAGCGAAGGTCCACCCAGGGTTACCCTTGTCGGGTATACCAACGCTGGCAAGACTACTATATTAAACGCTCTGAGCGGTGAGCAACGCTCAAGTGCGGACAGGCTCTTCGAGACCCTTGAGACGACTACCCGTCTCGTTTCTGCAAGCCATGGCCACTCGCGGAACGGCGTAGCAGTAGTCAGGCCGGACTTCGTACTTACTGATACGGTGGGCTTTATAAGAAAGCTGCCCACACAGCTCGTTCACTCCTTCGCGAGCACCTTGGAGGCCTCATCCGGGGCTGATGTAGTGGTATTGTGCGCCGATGCGAGTAGCGAGCATGTAGAAGAAGAGATACAGACCGTCAAGTCTACACTTTCAGAGACCCTCCTAGAGGCTGACGGAGACGGTGAGAGTCGGCAGGAGACCATACTGTGCCTGAACAAGGCTGACGTTGTGCCCGAGGACCGTCGCCGGGCACTGATGATGCGCTATCCTGAGGCTGTGTTTATGAGCGCTATACGGTACGCTGGTCCGCTTCTAGACGCTGTAAACGATAGGCTTGCTAGGAGCCGGGTGCGTGTACGGCTCCTTATACCGCACGCTGAACACGGGCTTGTAAGCCCTCTATACGAGCACGCTGAGATACACGAACGCAACGACACCGCGCAGGGGATAGAGATGGATGTCACCCTCGCAGAGCCTCAGGCTAGAAGGTACGCACATTACACGATTGCCTGAAGGCAAAGTTAAAAGGTTACTCCCTGAGCCGATCGAAGATCTAGAGGCGAAGGAGGTCTACCAGGATCTCTTGCTGCCAAAGCGTGGAGATAGGCCATACGTCCTTATCAACATGGTTTCATCGCTTGACGGAAAGGCAACGGTAAATGGCAAGTCCGGCCCGATCGGGGGCCCAATAGACCGGATTGTCATGAGAAAACTGCGGGTGCGGGCAGATGCAGTGTTGGTCGGAGCGAGCACTTTGCGCTCCGAGAAGCTTACGTTGTCGGTTACAAGCGATCTCGCCCTGCAACGCGCATCTCTCGGCCTGAAGCCACAGCCCCTGGCTGTTTTGACCACGATATCCGGCGAACTTCCTCTAGAGGATAATCTGCTAGACGCCGCTTTTGATAACGTTCTCGTCATTGCCACTCCTTCGACACCAAGTGCTCGTATCAAGGAGATCTCAGATCTAGCCTCCGTCGAAATCGCGGCGAGCTTGGAGGAGACCCTGAAGATCCTAAAAGAACGATATTCGGTGGACGTGCTACTCGTAGAGGGCGGCCCTTCTCTGAACTACGCCTTAATGAGCCAGGGTCTCGTAGACGAGCTCTTCCTGACACTTGCTCCTAAGCTACTAGGAGGCAAATCAAACTCCGCGCTTACCATACTGGAAGGACCACCCTTTAACCAAAGCGTTCGCCTCAAACCCGTCTCGATACATGTTGCAGAAGGAGAGCTATTCCTGAGATACAGGAATGAAGACTAGCGGCAATTTCAGTTTCCGAGAATTCTACTTATCGGAAACTCGCAGTTTTGTGTCGTCCCTTCGTCGGCTCTTGTACGGACCCTCTTTGCTAAAGAGGGTCGGCTAGCCTACAATGATTTGAACCTATATCTAGACAAAAGGTTTGGGGGGGGTACTTATATTGAGTGGTACGGCTTTTCCGGTAAAGTTAGCGTTTCTGGGTTTTATCTTGACCTGCATCCTGGCTCTCTGGGTGGTGTGGGTAGTTGCGGACCTGGGAAGCGAGCCAGAACAGATAGAGGCCTCTCGATCTGCTTCCCAGGCTAGTCAGAGCAGCCCCTCTAACTCGAATCGACCGTCGCCGAGTGAGAGCGGCTCGCCCTCGAGTCCCAGCAGTCCTGATAGCCCTTCTCCTTCGCCCTCGAGCCCTAGCAACCCTTCTTCTGGTGGATCGCCGTCTGACAATCCCGGGAGCCCCGGAGGCGGTACGCCTAACCCGAGCGATCCGTTACTGGAGGCAGGCGGGCCTTCTGACGGTCCGTTGCCGACGATGCCGGGTGGCGGTTGTCCGCAGGAGTTCCCGGTAGAGCAGGCAGACGGCTGCTATGCAGACGCCCGGTAGCTAGAGCTTTCTGGTGTCTTCGCGGACGCAGCTGCTGTGGCTCGGAGGGACGGTAGTCTTTGTCTTAGTAAGCGCTCTCTTCGCATCTGGGCGTCTCGCCTGGGAGCGTAGCTCGTCGTCGATTGACCCTGAAGAGATCTCCGCCAAGACCATGGCTCAATCTTACCAACCCCGAGATCTCGAACAAAATCAGAATCAGAACAACGACGCTAATCAGACCGACCAGAGAGTCCAGCAATTGCAAGAACAGTACGGTGACGTAAGATGCACGGATTTCGAGAACCAACAGGAAGCCCAGAACGTCTTCGAGCTGGATCAGATTCTCTTCGGCGATGAGCTAGACTCCGATGTCAACGGTATCGCCTGTGACGAAGGAAACTACTTCAACAATAGAAAGCGTTCAGATAGCCTCCTTCAAGCCGGAGGCCCTGGTAGCGGTCCCCTGCCACTTATGCCCGATGGCAGTTGCCCTGCAGAGTACCCGAACCAATTCGCTGGAGGGTGTTACTCACCTGCCGAGGAGTAATAAAGAATTACAAAGGTAGTGTATTATACGTATACGCTTTGCTAGCAAGTTCTTCGGCACGGCGGATATAGCGTAGGGTTGTCTTTGGATCCGCGTGGCCTAGGAACTGCTGGATAACGAGAAGCGGAGCCTCGTTTACCGCCATGTTCGTGCCCACAGTGTGGCGAATGGAGTGCGGGGAGATCGCTTTGGTGATACCGGCAGAGTTAGCATATTTCTTGACGATATAGCGTACGGCTCGGGTCGTAAGAGGCTTGTCCCCGCCCCCCTCGCGAGAGACGAAGAGAGGTTTACGAGCATCCGCATGCGAGGTCAGGCTCCGCCCGGTGAGAAGCACGTGGCGCTGAATGAGACGCCAAAGATCAGGAGCGATCGGCACTGCACGTATCTTCGAGCCTTTCCCCATCACGCGTACTAATATCTGCTCCTCACCAGCCTCCCTCATGTCCCCTATCTTGAGGTTGACGATCTCGGCTTCACGCAAGCCCGCGCCGGCCAATACCGCGAGCAGGACATAGTCACGATGGCTACGAGCGCGGGCTGCGGAGAGCATTCTTCCAAGCTCTTCCTCTGTCAAGACGTTGTAGGAGGGATCCTGACCCACCTTCGGGCTCTTAGCGAAGAAGCGCAACGCCTCCGGGTTGACCCCCGTCACGCCCCCCATGTAAGTAAAGGTGAGGAATCTCCTTAACACCGCTAGCTTCTTGGCCACCGTAGCTGACGCGTAAGTCCCTAGAAGATGCTCTCTATACAACGAGAGATCCTCAACCGTTACCTCCCCGAGACTCCTTCTGCCACCGATGCGAGAGTCGCCTTCCAAAAACCTGAGAAACATTCGTATCTCAGTATTATACGTTTTTGCAGTTGTGGGGCTGTCAAGGGTACGCAGGTAGATCGCGAGAAGACTCTCAGCATCTGGGGGGTTGGTAGGCGATGGCTGGGTAGGTCTCCGTAGTTCAGGGAGAGCATCGCTCATTGTTGACTTTGCTTCTCACCGTTGTAGGAGATGAGGGAGATGATATCGTACGGGCTCAAGACGTCGCGTCCGCGGAGGTCCATGAGCTCTACAAGGAAGGCCGCACCTGCCACCACGCCGCCGGCATTCTCGACGAGTTGGCACATGGCACGGGCAGTACCGCCGGTAGCGAGCAGGTCGTCGACGACGAGGACACGAACACCTTCGCGAATAGAGTCTGCGTGGATCTCAAGGGTGTTGGAACCGTATTCTAAATCGTAGGAGGCAGAGATAGTATTGCGGGGAAGCTTGCCGGGCTTACGAGCGAGGACTAATCCCTTGCGGGACCTATAGGCCAGGGCAGTACCGAAGACGAAACCGCGGGCTTCGGCGGAGAGTATGCGCGAGTAGTCTAGCTCATTGGTGACCTCAGACAGCCGGTCCACCGCCGCACACAGGGCTGGTCCGTCTTCGATCAAAGGGGTTATGTCCTTGAAGGAGATCCCCTTGGTCGGAAAATCAGGCACCTCCCGAATGTGGCGCTCTATCTCATCAAGGGACGTATGAACGCTTCCCGGCATCAAGCAAAGCTGTCTATCGCGTTCGCCATCATCAACTCTTTGAGGCGGGAGTCGACAGAGGCGAGGTGGCGGGCCTTGTTTAGGGCGTCCTGGATGCGCTGTTCGTCGCTACTCCTCAGATCCGGATTCAGGATCTGCTTAAACATGGCGGCCTCCCGCTCGACGGCGGCGAGGATACCACGCAGGTGGCGCGGCTGAATCGAGAACTTCGCCATCTCAAGGGCCATGCGAGCGATCTCGGCGTCGCGTTGAGAGAGCTCGCCGCCCCGGCCGATGACGCCTACGGAGACGAGTTCGTCCACGAAGCGTGTCTCTATGTCTATCGCGTCGGCGAGCTCCTCTTTAGTGTATGTGCGGTCTTCGAGGACGCGTGAGAGGTCGCCACCCGATTCTCCAGCTGCTATCGGCATTCCCCCCTCGATACGCTTCTTTATAACCTTTAGGGGGAGATACTCCTTGTCCTGAAGGGTCAGGATGTAGCGGAGCATCTCGACGTCCTGGGGAGAGAAGAGACGGTAACCGCCGCGCGTGCGGGTCAGGTTTATAAGGCGCCGACGCTCAAGATAGCGCACCTTGCTGACGCTGAGAGTGGGGAACTCCTTGCGAAGCCGCTCCACCACCTCCCCTATGGTGTAATGGTCTTTCTGTCCGCCGTTGTCACTCATATCCAAGCTGCTACTCCCATCCTAGCTTAAAGTCTCATGCACAAGCGACTACGTGTACACGAATTTAAAGCGATACTTGCCTATCTGTATCTCGTCGCCGTTCCTTAGATCGACGGAGTCAACACGTACCCGGTTGACGTAGGTACCGTTGAGGCTACCGGCGTCGCGTATCCTGAATCCTTTTTCGCCCGGTTGGTCACGCTTAAAGACCTCAGCGTGCTCGCGGCTGACGGTCACGTCATCAAGGAAGATGTCGCTCTGTGGACTTCGCCCGACGGTCACCCGCTCGTCACCGATATCGTGCATCCTCCTGCCAGCCGTGCCTTCGACCTGATCTAGCTCAATAAGCGCCGCTCCTTCGGGTTCATCGTCGTAGGATGCTTGGGCTGGAGCATCCGACTCCTCGCCAAAGCTCGGGGCATACGAGACCGTCGACTGCGAGTGTACGAGCCGCGTCCCGCACTCCGGGCAGAAATTCTGATCTGGTGATACCTCGTGTCCGCAATCGGGGCAGCGGTTCAAAGTCTTTCCCCGCTTGGTCCCTCTCCGCCCGTGAGTATACGAGCGAGCTCTTCCGGGGAGAACGAGCCCCCCCCGCGCCGGACCAACTCTGCGCGGATCAGGTCGATCCTACCCTGTATGACACGACGCCGGTAACTTACCGCACGCTCCTCCTCGGCTAGCTTCTTCAAAAGCGTCCTGAGCTCCTCCTCTGAGATGGCGGTGAGGTCGGACTCCTCCTCCCACTCATAACCCTCTGCTCGCTCGCCTGAGACCCTGTGCTGGTCCTCATCCATCGTCATGGCGTGAAGTATAACCTCCCCTGAACCTCAAGTACACTCTTAGACGCCCTCCTAGGTGTGTCCTTTTTACTCACCGTTTATAAGGTTCTCGACGACCCGCGCATACTCGGAAACGAGATCCTCAGAGCTGGTACTTCCGTTCTCGGCAGGGTTGTCGCTCTCCTGCTCGGCATAAACGTAGAAGAGGGGGTTGTCGGGGTCCGGTAGCATTAGCACCCAGCCGTTGTCTACGTTGAGCTTGACACCGTCCGTAAGGATAGCATCCGGGTCGCCACCGAACTTCTCGGCCAAGCCTCGCATCACGCGCCCCTTCGCCGCCCACGGACAGTCGAGCTGCCTCCTTCGAACGTTGCCAAAGTCCTCTCCAAGGCGGTCTCTTACCCTGGATAGTGGCTCCTCGCGGAAAAGCTCCAGGGCTATTGCGAGCGTCATGAAACAGTCGGGGGCGGGTAGGAAGGATGGAAACACGTAGCGCCCATCCGCGAGCCCCGCGATATCGGCCCGCATTTCGGCTGCTTTTATAGCGACGTTGTTGAGGCCCGTACGGCTCCCTTCTAGAGTGCCACCGGCATCTTCTACCAGTTGCCCATAGCGGTGGCTCAGGTTTATCGGGAGGACGGCCTTTCTCGGCCGCATACGCGAGAGAAAGCACGCGAGCATCAAGTCCGGCGGTACGAACTCTCCTTCATCATCAACGAACTGCACGTCCTCGCCCGTAGGCCCGACCACGGCGCCGAAAGAGGCTCCGACGGTCGGCACTATGCGGCCTACTCTGTCCAGCGCCTGGGTGAAGTGTTGGCCGGGATCAGAGAGCCGTCCGCCGCCGGCGACGTTAGCGTTGGTGAAACCCTCCATCACTACAGCATTCACGCCGAGCCTGGAGAAGACCCCGCTGGCAACCAGCCCGGCTACTCCTCCGGAGAAGTCTACTACCAGGGTTGCGCCGCTCGTTTTCTCCCGATCAGTAGCTCGTTCAAGGCGTTCGACGTACTGCTCTACCGCCCGGCCCGGATAGATCAGGTCCCCTATGTCGGCCCCGTGAGCCCGCCTGTACTCCTCCCGCACGAAAACCTTCTCTATAGCGCGCTGTCCGGCCTCACTCATTGGAGTGGCACCAGAGGAGAAAAAGAGGACCTCCAGATCGTCCGGATCTTCCCCAGCCCTTATGTGAGCCCCGGCCACGGACTTGCCTGCGAGGACGTCGTGGCGGACTACGCCCGCGTGCGCCGCCCGCAAGTCCCGGACGTTCACGCCGGTCCCGAGCAGGGCGCTGGTCATAGCCCTCTTGGCGACCTGGGCTGAGCGGGAGGAGTCGCGGCCTAGGGTGACTATCGAGCCAGGGTCGAGCTCGGTACCGAAAGAGGATGCTAAGCGGATGGTGAATTCGGGCGTGAGGTCGACGTTGAACTTACCGGAGACCACGCCGCCTTTAAAGACTGTACGAAGGCCCATCGTCTCGTAGATCAAACTCTGCGTAACGTTCGCTCCGCTCTCGACTGTCTTGTGCGGGAAAATCTTAACGTCAGGCGCGATGGTGGCGCCCTCGCCTATTATTACGTCGTCGCCCAGAGCGCTACGTTCCAGGATACGAGCCCGCTCCTGAATGTAAGAGTGGCGCCCCACGAGGGTGTCTATGAGCTCTGCGCCTTCGCCTACATAGGTCCCCTCGGCGATTACGCTTCTCTCGACGGAAGCGCCCGCGCCCACGACGACGTTGTCCGCGATAACGCAGTATGGACTGATACTCGCCCCTTCATCGACCCGGACGTTCTCCCCGATCACGACCGGACCCTCTAGCTCCTCGTCATCTACCTGCGCCCGTCGACCAACATAGACGTTCTCCCGAAGCCTGGTTCCGGGCGGCCTTGCGGTGCTCATCTTGCCGTCGAGGACGTCGCGCTGGGCGCTCATGTACTGCTCTAGCGTACCGATGTCCTCCCAGTAGTCCTCGGTAACGAACCCATAGAGAGGTCTGCCCGCCTCTAGTAGTTTAGGGAAGAGTTCCTTCGAGAAATCATACTCGCCTTCTGCCGGAATCTCTCCTAAGACCGACGGTTCGAGTACGTAGATGCCGGTGTTCACGGTGTCGGAGAAGACCTGACCCCACGCGGGTTTTTCGAGGAAGCGCGAGATCCTGCCATCCTCCTCGGTGATGACGATCCCGAAGTCGAGCGGGTTCTCTACGCTCTTCAAGACCATCGTCGCCTCGGCTTTCTTTTGGCCGTGGAAGTCAAGGACTCTGGTAAGGTCACAGTCGGTCAGGGCGTCTCCGCTAATAACGAGCGCCCGCTCGCCTGCGAGATGTTCCTCGGCGAGCTTGACGGAGCCAGCGGTGCCCGCCGGAACGTCCTCGACCGAGTAGCTAATGTTCATTCCTCGGTCGGAGCCGTTACCGAAGTAATCCCGGATCTCTTCCGGCATGAACTGTAGGGTTACGATGACGTCGTTGATGCCGTGACTCTTCAGCAAGTTAACGATGTGTTCCATACACGGAACGTTGGCAATCGGGATCATGGGTTTAGGCTGATCGCTCGTAAGCGGCCTTAGCCTCGTCCCCTGCCCCCCCGCCATAATTACTGCCTTCATCGACCTGCCTCCAAATTCCTGTCCATACAGAGACTCCCTGTAGCGCCTTCTGACTGGACGACGCCCGCGACGAGCGCAAGCAAGGTGTAGAACATGATCTCTCCTGCTTCCCTGGTTGACCAAGGTTTGTATGTGATCGTTACAGCGGTTCCCACCAGAACCAATGTCGCCGTTTCATTCCACCCTTTATCTTACCCTGGAACGCTAGGCTCTCAAAGGGTTGGTGCACACGGTCAACGACCGCTGCCGCGAGCCGGACCGACAGAAGCCGCCGCACAAGTATGCTGCGCTATAAGGAATCGTGAGCATAGGCACCACGGTTGGGCGCCGCTACCAGGGATGCTCTAACGACTGCTCTTCAGTCGCAGGCGAACGCTTACCCCATAGAGACCGTAGCGGTCGCGTATGGCGTTCTCTACATAGCGCAGGTAACCGTCAGGGACATCTTTGGGGCGCGTGGCGAAGAGGGTAAATCGAGGCGGGGCGACTCCCGTTTGAGTGGCGAAGCGTATCTTCACGTTGGACGGTGGCGGGTTACGATCGGTAAGAACGTTTATCAACTCCGCGACCTCGTGCGTGGTTAGCCTCAGGTTGTACGCCTCGTGCAGACGGGCAGCGAGCGGCATCACGTTCTCCGTACCCGCACCGGTTAGCGCGGAGATAAAGATTGCCGGAGGCTTGAGATCTGTCATCCTGGCGAAGAGGGAGCCCTCGATCTCCTGCAGCCGCTCTTGCGAGACTAGATCGCTCTTGTTGATCACCACCCCGCACGCACTCCCAGCTTCCTCGACCTTACTCGCGAGCCTCAAGTCTTCGGCTACAAGCCCTTCAACCGCATCCACGAGCAATAGTGAAACGTCCGAGCGGCGAATCGCCCCTTCAGTCTTTAACGTCGAGTAGAACGGCACACCTTCCGCCCTCCGAGCACTTCGGCTGACCCCGGCGGTGTCGAGAAGATTGAACCGGGTGACGGACCCTGCCACTTCTATCTCGTGGGACACAGCGTCGGTGGTTGTCCCCGCGACCTCGGAGACTACGGCCCGATCCGCGCCCAACAAACGGTTGAGGAGCGTGCTCTTGCCCACGTTCGGCCTCCCGATGACGGCCACGCTAGGGATGCCATTGCTCTGCTCCTCCGCGACGGTCTGAGGCAACAAGGCGACTACGGCGTCTAAGAGGTCTCCGGTGCCTATGCCGTGGTTGGCGCTAATAGCATACGGCTCTCCCTCGCCCAGCGAGTAGAACGGATAGCGAGCCGTGTCGTCGGATGGGTTGTCCAGCTTGTTCGCGGCCAGCACCACCCTCGCGCGTGCCTTCCTGATCTCTCGCGCTATCGCTGCGTCTGCCTCCGTTACCCCGAGCCGCGCGTCGGCCATGTGAATGATGACGTCCGCTTCCTCGACGGCAACCCGTGCCTGTAACGTCACGAGCGCCTCGAGCCCTCCGCGTGCCAGCGGCTCCATACCGCCCGTATCCACGAGCAGGAACTCCCGCCCGGCCCACTCAGCCCGGTTGTATGAACGGTCGCGGGTTGTCCCAGGCTCATCCGCAACGACGGCCTGCCGCCGCCCGAGAACCCGGTTCATAAACGTGCTCTTTCCAACGTTCGGCGCCCCGACTATCGCAACCACCGGCAACCGGCTCAAGATCTCTCCCCCATCTTAGATCCCTCGCCTAGAGCGTAGATCTCCCGCAATATTCTCCCCGCAACCTCCCTGCGCTCCCTCCTGTCATCACTAGGGCTTTTTGTATTATGAGTAAAAATCGGGTCACCGACATATACTTCGAGCTTGGAGTTTTTGAGTCTTTGGAGAGGGTTGGGGACTGCGCCGACGAAGACCGGGAGTATCGGGGCGTTCGAGCGGGCGGAGATCATAGCGATCCCGCTCTTGGGCGCATCCTCGGGATCGTAGCTCTTGCGGCGGGTGCCTTCGGGGAAGATGCCGAGGGCCCAGTTCGCGGCCAGGAGGTCGAGGGAGGTCTTGAGCGCGGCGCGAGCGCCTCTCTGGCGGTCTATGGGAAAGGCGCCGATAAAGAAGAAGAGCCTGTCGAAGGGTGAGATGAAGAGCTCCTTTTTCGCCATCCACTGTATCCTGCGAGGCACAGCCATCGAGACGAGTACGGGGTCAGCATACCGGCGGTGGTTTGACGCGATTATAAGAGGGCCTTCTTTCGGCACCTTCTCCGCGCCGTGAACGGTAAACCCAAACAGCACCCGGCCGAGCAGGATCACCGTGCGCCTGAAGAGACGATAGCGGGACGACATGCCGCGAGAGAGGCCCTTCTCTAGCCTACCGGCCTCCATAAAGATCTAGGAGATCCCCGGAGCCTTGCCGCCGCTGGTAGCTCCACGCTCGCGGGCGAGCTCTACGACGCGGGAGACAGCTTCCTCAAGGGAGAGCTCCGTGGTATCGAGGACGATGGCATCATGGGCAGGCATGAGGGGAGATGCTTCACGCTCGGAGTCGCGCCTGTCGCGCCTGTCGATCGCTTCGCGGATGCGATCCAGCTCACCTTCGCGTCCGGTCTGGTGGGCGCGACGGCGAGCTCGCTCCTGGGGCGAGGCCGAGAGGAACACCTTGAGATCGGCCTTGGGTAGGACTACGGTCCCGATATCGCGCCCCTCGACTACCGCTCCGCCCGAGGCGCTCTCTGCCGCCAGCCGCTGCCTCGCGACGAGAACTTCTCTGAGCCGCGGGTGGGCGCTTACCTTCGAAGAGGCGGCGGCCACTGCGGGGGAACGGAGGGCATCGTCCGGGATGGGCTCCCCTTTGTAGAAGGCTCCGTCCGCTGCGAGGTCTACAAGCTCGCCTACGCAAGCCAGAGATGCAGAGTCGTCCAGGGAGATCTCATCTCGAAGCGCCACCAAGGCGACGGCCCTGTAGGTAGCGCCCGTGTTCAGGTTGACCAGCCCCAGCCGTTCGGCGACGGCCCGAGCTACCGAACTCTTGCCGCTCCCGGCGGGACCGTCTATAGCTAGGATAAGTCCTCTCATTGATATGCTGAGTATATCCGAAACCGGGCTGGCTTTATCGCAAGGAAGCTAGCTTATAAAAGTAGTCGGGAAAAGTCTTAGTTACGCAGCCGGGATCCTGTATGCGTATCCCCGGCGTCACGAGTCCGGTCACCGCGAAGGCCATCGCAATGCGGTGATCGCCGTACGTTCTTACGAGGGCCGGATGCGCGGGACCAGGCTCTATTCGAAGCCCGTCACGCCACTCCTCCGCCCGTACTCCGAGACGCCTGAGCTCGGTAACTACAGCGCTTATGCGGTCGGTCTCCTGATGGCGGGTGTGCTCGACGTTGTTTATGATCGTCGGGCCCGCGGCGAACGGCGCTATAGCCGCCAGCGTTATCATGGTGTCCGAGAAGGCGTTCATGTCCACCTCGACCCCCCGCAGCCGCTCCGGACCGCGTACCGCGATGGACTCCGCGCGTGTCTGCGTGTCGCAGCCCATCTCAGCAAGCACTTCCGCAAACTTCATGTCTCCCTGCATCGAACCCGCGCCGAGCCCCGGTATCTCTACCCGCCCCCCCGTAACGGCAGCCGCCGCCATAAAGTACGAGGCTCCAGAGGCGTCCGGTTCGATCGCGTAATCACGAGCCTTGTAGAGGCCGGGTGAGACAGCGAATCGCCCGTAGTCCTCTCTCACCTCGACCTCGACCCCGAACTCGCTCATCACCTCCAACGTGATACCGACATACGGCTTGGAGACGAGCCCGCCCTCCACCTCCAGCACTACCTCTCCCGCAGCGTAGGGGGCGGCCATGAGAAGCCCGCTGAGGAACTGGCTGCTCTTGCTTCCCTTTACCTTCGCGTCGCCGCCCTGTAACCCTCCCCCGTCAAGAATCAGGGGGAACCGGCCCTCCTCTCCCCCGTACCCGACCCCGGCTCCGAGCTTGCGCATCGCCTCCACCAGGTCACCGACGGGACGTTCCCGCATCCGGGACACGCCGTCGACCCGGTACGGCCCCGTACCCAGAGAAAGCGCCGGCGGCAGGAACCTTGCAACCGTTCCTGCGTTCCCCACGAACAGGTCCACCTCTCTCTCGGGGATTGTGCCCGCTCGTCCTTGTATGGTAGCGACGCCCCCTGCGCGGTCGGCTTCGACTGCAAACCCGAGGCGAACGAGGGCCTCCAAAAGCCAGTAGGAGTCGTCGCTTAGGAGCGGATTCTTTATGGTTGAGTCGCCGTCGGCGAGAGCGGCGACCAGAAGAGCGCGGTTGGTGAGGCTCTTGGAACCGGGTACCCGGACGGTCGCGTCGACCGGGCGTTCGAGCGGAGCTATCTCTAGCTCGTCGGGGAAGTCTCCGCGGACGTCTTCGATGGAGAAGTCAACGCCCGGGACGCCCGCGACAGGCCTCATCGAGGCACCACTCATCGCAGCCCTGCTAGCTCATCAGAAGTAAGGGAACGGTAGCGGCCCTCGCGCAGAGAGCCGAGCCTGACCGGGCCGACGCGTACACGCTTTAGCCCCTTGAGGTCGAGCCCGGCAGCCTCACAAGCTCTACGTATTATGCGGTTACGCCCCTCGTGTATAGTCAGGTTCAGGGTAGTCTGGGAGGGACCACGGCGGAGATTGGTAATCCTCGGGGGAAACATCTTGCCGTCTTCGAGATGGGGACCGGCGGCTAAAGCGGCGAGGCGTTCTTCTGGGAAGGGATTTCTCAGGGCCAGCTCGTACTCCTTCTCTATCTCAGATGAGGGGTGGGTGACGTGGTGGGCGAGCGATCCATCGTTGGTGAAGAGGAGGAGTCCGACGGTCGCGGCGTCGAGGCGGCCTATGGGGACGAGCCCGGGGATACTTTGAGGTACAAGCTCGGCGACCGTTTTGCGTCCACGCTCGTCGTTGAGGGTCGTCAAGTAGCCGGCGGGTTTGTTCAAGGCGAGGTAGGCATGTGCAGAGGGAAGCTTGACCGGATCGCCATCCAGGAGAACGCGGTCGGCGGGAGAGGCGCTCTCGCCCAGAGAAGCGATGCGGCCGTTCAGTTGCACTCTTCCGGCAGAGATCAGCGCTTCAGCCTTGCGGCGCGAGGGGGCGGCCCCGCTTCGGGCCAAAAAGGCCTGGAGGCGCATACGTTAAACAGCTCCCTCGTTGTCGGCCTCCACGGAGGGTTCGAGGGTGCCGCTCACACGCTCCCGGACGCGTGAGATCTCCGCCTCGTCGACGATCTCCGCGAGGGCGGGGAAATCGTCGCGGCTCCTGGCGCCGGAGGCGAGGAGAAAATCCTCGGTGACATCCAGGAGGGCGGGCGAACCCGGGCTCGTCTGATCTCGCCCGGCCTCGATCAGGAGGTTCCGGTCGAGGAGACTGCGGACGACGGCGTCCGAGTTTACGCCCCGTGCCGCGTTAACGCCGGCGCGCGTGAGCGGACCCAGGTAGAGGACGCAGGATAGTACCTCGTGGGCCGCACCAGAGAGCGGGGCCGGGCGGGCCTCCTCGCGGAAACGCTCAACGGCGTCGGCGCAAGACGGGTTCGTCGCGTATTGGTAGCCGCCGGCGACCTCGCGCAGCACGATGCCTGAAGATTCAGGGGAGTAGCGTGCTTCAAGAGCTTTCAACCCCGCGCGTACCTCGGGCTCTGGGAGAGCGGTCGCCGAGATGAAGTCCGAAAGGGTCACGGGACGGGGGCTCACCAATAGAACTGCCTCGATGAGAGCGGTAGCACCTGGCGCGGAGTTTCCGAGCTCATCTCTCTGCGCGCTCATTTCGGGGGCTCCAGGGTCAGGGGACCGAAGGGTTCGGATTGGGCGAGGGTCAGACGACCTTGCGCAGCCAGAGAGAGGGCGGCTGCGAAAGCTACGGCCGAACGGAGCCGATCCATCTCAGAGACGAGATCCTCGAAGGAAACAGGTCCGTTGGTTAGGGAGGACCGGATAAGGGCGGCCAGCTCTGCCACGGTTACAGTTACAGTCCCGAGATGCTCAGTGCCGGGCTCGGCGGTACGTAGAAACGCCCGGCGGGCCGCCGTGACGAGGCGGTCCGGCTTCAGGCGGAGACGTCCCGGGCGTGGGCTTAGAGCATGAGCCGAGGAGTAGTAGGCGTTGTTTCTTGAGATTCGCTCGCGCAGAGCCTCGGCGCCGCGTTTTATCTTTAGGTAGGTGATGAGACGCTCTTCGAGGTCTTCGGGGGAGGGGCCTGCATCAGCGCCGTCCTCTCCTTCTCCCTCGGCGGAGTATGGGGCGAGGGCGCGACCTTTCAGGAGAACCAGGGAGGCGGCGGAGTCGACGAAGTCGGTGTCGCGTTCGAGGGCGCCGGGGGCTTCGCCGATCGGGGCAGGCGGGTTAGCGTCCCGATAGAGGGAGACAAGCTCACGCAAAGGTATCTCGAAGATCTCCACCTCATCCTTGAGGATCAGGGCTAGCAGACCCTCGTACGGGCCGGAGTACACGTCGAGCTCGATGGTAAAAGACGCGAGCGAGCGTTCTCTCGTGTCTCTCTTCTCCTTGTTCATCGGGCCTCCTGGTGCAGCGGGAGGACAGACTGGAGGAGGTGGTAGTCTTTTGCATGTTCGCGGGCCAGAGAGGCGTCCACCGTACGGCCCTCGACAACGGCAGCCCCGCGTCTCAGACCGGCATCTGCGTTAAGGGCGTCCACGAGCCCACGGCCCGCTATCTTCTGAACGTAGGGCAGGAGGGCGTTCGAGAGAGCCCGCGTAGCGGTCACCGGGACGGCAGCCGGGAGGTTCTTTACACAGTAGTGGGTCACGCCTGCCTCGACAAAGGTAGGCTCTGCGAGCGTGGTGGGGCGTGAGGTCTCGACCGAGCCGCCCTGGTCCACATCCACGTCCACGACGACGCTACCCGCCTTCATCTCCTCCACGGTCTTACGATCCACGAGGTGCGGAGTCCTGGAGCTTACGACCAGGATCGCGCCTATCAGAAGGTCGGCACGGGGCACGACCTCCCTTATGCCCATCCTGCTCGCCGCGAGCGTCGTCACCCCGCCGAGGCGCATCTCCTCGATGTTTCTGAGACGGTCGATATCCCGGTCGACCACGACCACCTCCGCCCCCAAGCCGCTCGCCATACGAGCCGCGCGGGCTCCTACGATGCCCGCCCCGAGGATGACGACGCGACCCGGACGTACCCCGACGACACCTCCCAACAGGATGCCGCGTCCTCCGTCGGGCCGCTTAAGGTAGTGTGCGCCAATCTGAGGGACGAGGCTACCGGCGATCTCGCTCATCGGCTTGAGGATGGGCAGAGCTCCTCGCTGATCCTGAACGGTCTCAGCCGAGAACGCAGCGCACCGCGACGCGAGCAGCGCCTCCAAAAGTTGGTGGTTTACGCTCAAGGAGAGGAAGGCTATCAGGATGAGATCCTCTCGCAAGTACCCGTACTCGCTCGGGACGGGTCCGTATACTTTCGCAATGAGCTCAGAGTCGCGCCACACGATCTCTGGATCGGGCACGAGCCTCGCCCCCGCCTCCTCGTAACCCTCGTTTGTAAGGGCTGACTGAGCTCCCGCGCCGGCCTCTACAAGGACCCTATGTCCGGCTCGGGTAAGCTCGTGGACCGCGTGCGGCGTGAGGGCAACCCGGCTCTCTCCGGGGCTAAGCTCGCGCACGACCCCGATCCTCACACAGCCTCCTCACTCAACGCCGCACAGAGAAGGATAAGCCTCTCCAAGGAATTTCGTACCATACCCGGAAAGATTACCCTGAAGACAGCCTCCTATCCACCCGATTGTAGCTGCTTAGGAGCGGCTACCACGCGGAAGGGCCGCGAAGAGAGCCTGCATGGAGACCGCGGCTCCCCACCGAGATAACGATGCCGGCCGGTAGAGGCTCCCAGGAGGGACCGAAGCTCACGCGATGACCAGCTTCCCACAGAAGCCGGGCCAGCCTCTCTAGAAGGATAGCGGGGGGCGCCACAGGAGAAGCGAGGCGGACGGCGCGGGTCTCGAGCACGGCCTCTGCTAGGGCAGCGTGTTCGGTCACCCGACGCAGAACGAGGTCTAGAGCGGCGGCTAAGTGGTCAGTGCGGAGAGCACGTATCTCGCAGGAGAGCCGGCACATCCCCGGCTCGTCGTAGGAGAGGCGAAGGCGATAGAGCTTCGCGCCCGGTAGGTACAGCTCTTCGACACCTAGCCCCTCCGGCATCTCTCCACCAGGAGGGTAAATGAGCGTAGCCTCAAAAGAGATCACCCCTGCGTTGATCGTAGAGATCTTACCCGGCGGCTCACCGGGTAGAAGCGCGAGGACGGGATGCTCTGCCAAGACGCCGCGGCGGGAGGATACCTCTTGTACCGAGCTTACAACGCTACTCAGCGGGCGGTCCGCTCCCCGGCCGGCGACGGGACGATGTGGTGTTGGTTAGTCTCCTGGTCCGCCGCCTCCACATCCTCCTTTCGGCCATCCCTGCAAGCGCCGACGAAGCCCCTGAAGAGAGGATGGGGCCTCAAGGGCCGGCTCTTGAACTCCGGGTGGAACTGACTCCCGATAAAGAACGGGTGGTCTTCGATCTCGGCGATCTCGACGAGCCTCCCGTCTGGCGAGGTGCCGGAGAAGGCCATGCCAGCCAGGGAGAGGGCATCCCGGTAGCTGTTGTTCACCTCGTAACGGTGACGGTGACGTTCGTAGACGAGACCGTCGTCGCCCTCGCTGCTATAGACCTCACCAGCCAGCGTACCCGACTGTAATCTGCAGGGGTAACGGCCGAGACGCATCGTCCCGCCCATTTCGACGCCTACCTGATCCGGCATGATGTCTATAACCTTGTGCGGACTCTCGGGATCGAACTCCGCCGAGCTTGCCTTCTCGAAGCCCGCGACGTTGCGGGCGTATTCGATCACTGCTATCTGCATCCCCAGGCACAGCCCGAGGTACGGAGTACCGCTCTCCCTCGCATACCGGGCCGCCTCTATCTTCCCCTCGGTCCCGCGGTCTCCGAACCCGGGAAGGACCAGAACCCCGGCCGCACCGGCGAGACGGTTAGCGGTCGCTTCGCGGTTCGTCAGATCCTCGGCGTCCACCCAGTCGATCTCGACCTTCACGCCGTGCTCCCCGCCCGCGTGCCCGAGGGCCTCGACGATGGAGAGGTACGAATCCTGCAGCTTCACGTACTTGCCGACGATGGCGACCCTCACCGACTCCTCGGCCGAGAGCATACGGTCTACTAGCCTCTGCCACTCGGCCAGCTCCGGGGGCGGGGCGGGCAGGCTCAACTTCTCCAGAACCAGCTCGTCCAGCCGCTCTTCGTGGAGGGTCAGGGGAATCGCATACAGCGTCGGGGCGTTCTCGGCGGGGATAACCGAGTCGAGTTCAGTATCGGAGAACAGCGAGATCTTGCGCCGCACATCCTCGTCTATAGGTCTATCCGCCCGGCAGATGATCAGGTCAGGCGAGATGCCGATCTGGCGCAGCGTCTGAACGGAGTGCTGGGTAGGTTTGCTCTTGAGCTCCCCCGCCGCCTCGATGTACGGAACATAGGAGACGTGAACATAGAGCACGTTCTTGCGCCCCACGTCGTTGCGAAACTGCCTTATGGCTTCGAGGAACGGAAGACTCTCGATGTCGCCGACCGTACCCCCGATCTCGGTAATGACGATGTCTTTCTCCTGCCCGAGACGCCCGATCCTGCTCTTGATCTCGTTGGTTATGTGCGGGATGACCTGCACGGTCGCCCCAAGGTAATCCCCCCGCCGCTCGCGCTGGATGACCTCCCAGTACACGCTACCGGTCGTGACGTTGGAGAGCCTGCCGAGGTTCTCGTCGAGGAAGCGCTCGTAGTGTCCGAGGTCGAGGTCCGTCTCGGCCCCGTCTTCGGTCACGAAGACCTCGCCGTGCTGATAGGGGTTCATGGTCCCGGGATCGACGTTTATGTATGGATCGAACTTCTGCAAGACGACCCTGTAGCCTCGGCTCTTGAGCAACATCCCTAAGGCCGCGGCACTGGTCCCCTTACCGATAGACGAGACTACCCCGCCCGTTACGAAGACGTACTTGGTATCCGTTGCCGCCTCCGCCAAATCAACCACATCCCAAAGACTCGAACCCCTGCAAAAATCCTACCTTCTCTGGTTCGCTAACACTACCGATGTTACCGGGCATGATACGCCCCTCGATGCCGAAATCAAAGCCCGAAGGCTTCCGCAGCTACCAGCGGCACGAGAAGCTCTCCAACTAAATGCCTAGGATAGCGATCTTCCTGTAGATCTACCTCGACTCCCAGAGGCGTTTGTTTATCTTCCGGGCTCGCTTTCGACGGGAGTAACGTACTCTCTATACAAGTCGATACCGAGGAAGAACCAAGCATTCATCAGTAAGAGCACCATCAAGGGCGGGTTTCTGATCCCTTGCTCGTAAGCTAAGAGAACATTCCCAGCGGCTGTTAGGAGAGCAACCGGGAGGAAGACCAGTATAACTAAGAACACCGTCAAGGCTACGACGCATAGCCTCAGCGCCCGCCGACCAGTAGCTCGCGAGCGTGAGCGAGGGAGGCTTCGTCGACGCGACCGGAGAGCATTCGGGCGAGCTCACGGCGGCGTTCCTCGCCTTCGACCCTGCGGATGCTGGTGAGGGTGCGGCCTTCGTCGGTGGCCTTGGCGACGACGACGTGGGAGGCGGCTTCGGAGGCGATCTGAGGCAGGTGCGTTATGGTGAGTACCTGGTTGCGCCCGCCGAGCTCCCTCAGCTTCGCGCCGACCGCCGTAGCCGTCTCGCCGCCGATCCCGGCATCCACCTCGTCGAAGACGTAGGTCGCGCCCGGCTCAACCCTGCCTTGAGCAAGGCGTATGGCAAGCATGATCCTGCTCAACTCCCCGCCCGAGGCGAACCTCCTGACCGGAAGCTCCGGCTCTCCCGGGTTCGACCGGATCACGAACTCGACCCGCTCCTTGCCGTTCGGCCCTAGGGTCCCCTCGATCAACTCCGCCCGGAAGGTCGTCCTCCCGAGGTTCAAATCCCCGAGGTTCTCCTGGACCTTCCCCGATAGCTCCTCCGCCGCCCTCCCGCGGCCCGTGGAGAGAACCTCCCCGAGCCTTTCTAGCTCCGTCTCGCCCTGCCGGATGCGTCTCTCCAGCCCCGCCGTCTCTTCCTCGAAGTTCTCCAGACGGGAGAGGCGCGCCTGCGCCTCTGCGAGATACGCCTCCACGTCCGGACCGTACTTGCGCTCCAGCGCGCGGAGGGCCTGTATACGGTCCTCGACGACCTCCAGGCGGTTCGGGTCCGCTTCCAGCTCGTCGAGGTAGGACCGAAGTTCGTAGGCGACGTCTTGTAGCTCCGCCGAGAGCCCTCGCAGCCGGTTCAACAGCTCCCCGAGGCCATCGTCGTAGCCGGCCGCCCGGTCAAGCTCCGACTCTGCGCGCGCGACGCCTTCCGCGGCGCTACCCTCCTCGCCAGAGAGCGCGGTCCCGGCCGCCGCCGCCGCAGCTAGGAGGTCCGTAACGTTCCTCAAACGGTCCCGCTCGCGCGTGAGGTCTTCGTACTCGGCGACGCTGTAGCCCGCCTCTTCAAGCTCCGCAACCTGGTAACGAAGGAACTCGACCTCTCTCACGCGCGCCTCCGACGAGGATTTCAGCTCCGCAAGCTCCCGCCGGTCCCTCTCGACCTCGCTCCACCTCTCCTCCAGAGCATCTTTCGCCCGCAGCGCCTCCTCATCCAGAAAGTCGTCGAGGATGCCGAGCTGTTCGGCGGGTTCTACGAGACGGGCCTGCTCCCTCTGCCCATGGTAGGAGACCAGCCGTTCGCCCAGGGCCGCGAGAGCCTTGACGGGAACGATCACGCCGCCCACGTAGCAACGCGACCGGCCCTCTTCGGTGAGGGTTCTGCGCAGCACGATCTCTTCTTCACCCTCGATCTCCTCGGCGAGATCTCCCAAAGAGTCGCGCATCATCTTCTCGCCGATCCCCTCCGGTAAGACGAAGGTGCCCTCTATCGTTGCCTTCTTCGAACCCGAGCGGACCGCCTCGGCGCGGGCGCGTCCGCCCAGGAGCATCTGGAGAGCGGTAGCGAGCAGGGTCTTGCCCGCGCCCGTCTCGCCCGTGATAGCGTTCAAACCAGGCGTGAGTTCGAGGGTCGCCGCCTCGATCAGAGCCACGTTTTGTACGGAGATCTCCGTGAGCACTACAAGAAAGTCCTCCGAACGGCGCGCCACCAGGACCACTCGTCGGTCCTCCCTATTCTAACGCTCTTCCGCGAGAGGCCAACGGTGATCCTCTCGCCGGCGGGGATCTCCTCCGGGTCGCCGCCGTCCAAAGAGAGGAGAGCCCCCCTGTCAACGATCCGCATCTCGACGACTTGATCCTCACCCAGAACCAGCGGACGGCTTATGAGGGAATGCGGGGCGATCGGAACGAGGATGAAACAAGGAACGTCACCGGAGATCAGAGGTCCCCCGGCAGAGAGCGCGTAGGCTGTTGAACCCAGAGGCGTGGCGGAGATAAGACCGTCACACTGATATGAGACTAGCTCCTCGCCGTTTACCGCGACGTCGACGCGCACGATCTGGTGCGGCTGTTCTTTTAGGAGCACCGCGTCGTTGGCGGCCGCGCGAACCTCCCCGTCGCCATCGGTACGAACCTCCAACATCCGGTACTCCTGGACGTGCAACCCGCCGCCGAGTACCTTCTCAACCCCCGTCTCAAGCTCCTCAGGCCGCATGCCGCTCATGAAGCCGACCGTTCCGAGGTTGACCCCTAGCAGCACCCGGCCCGGGTACATCCGCGACGCCCGGAGCATCGTCCCGTCCCCGCCGAGCACGAAGATGAGGTCCAGGCTCCCGTCTCCCTGGCTCTCCCCGGTCGGCTCCGAGAACTTCTCGACCTCAACCCCCCGCTCCTGGAGGATTCCGACCAGCCGCTCGGAGTGCCCGTCGTCTACCTTCGGGTTCGTCACGATCCCGACTCGCTGTATCTTATCCCGAGCCTCGTTCAAGCCCCGTCCCCTGCTACTGTAAATACGCGCCCGTCATCGAGCGTCCTCTCAGCTCCGCGCAGAAGGTGCAGAGTGTACTCGACGTTCCCCGCTCGCCTCCCGGCTACCGGGGAGCGTGCCACGTCTACCGCCCCGAAGCCTATGGACCCGAACGCCTCTGCCGCTACCCGTACCACCGCCGCTCGCACTTCCGGATCTCGCACGAGTCCCCCTCGCGCAACGTGCTCAGGCCCGGCCTCGAACTGCGGCTTGACGAGCACCACGGCCTCGTCTATCGAAGGCGTCGTCGAGAGCAGGTTCTCAAGCGCGACCAAAAGCGAGATGAAAGAGAGGTCCGCAACGAGCAGGCTCGGCCCGAACGGCAACTCCTCGCCCGACAGATACCTTACGTTCGTCCTCTCCATGACCATGACACGCGCATCACTTCGCAGTCGCCAATCGAGCTGCCCGTAACCAACGTCTACCGCTATGACCCGCCGCGCCTCCCGCCGCAAGAGCACGTCCGTAAACCCGCCCGTCGAAGCCCCCGCGTCCAGACAGTCCCGTCCTTCGACCCTTATCCCGAAGGTATCGAGGGCATGAGCGAGCTTCTCCCCCGCGCGCGATACGAAAGCGCTGCCGCGCGGAGAGTCTACGGTTACTCCAGCATCAGGCAGTACGCGATGTCCGGCCTTCGTTACTACCTCGCCGCCGACGCGGACGGCGCCGGCCAGGACCAGCGCCTGCGCTCTTGCCCGGCTCTCCGCGAGGCCTCTCTCAACGAGCAGGGCATCGAGCCGCGGCAGGAGTTTCCCAGGCATCTCCTTAGCCTCCCCCGTCCTGTTCTCGACTCCGGCGGATATGCTAATGGCCCCGATGCCGGACGAAGAGCACCAGATCGTGCAAGCCGGAAGTGTCTCCTTCGACCGTTTCGAGAGCACGAATCGCCTTCCCGGCGGCCTCGTCGGCCTCCCTCTTTGCGCCGTCCAGGCCGTAGACCCCGACGAACGTCGCCTTTCCCTGCTCGGCATCGCTCCCGGCGCTCTTGCCCAAGACCTCGCGGGTCGAGGTAGCGTTCAAAACGTCGTCCACGATCTGAAAGCACAGCCCCAACTCCATAGCGTATTCCGAGACCGCCGCCTGCTCTTCCTCGCCCGCACCTGCAATGACCGCGCCTATCCTCGCGCTGCTCTTTATAAGAGCGCCCGTTTTGTACGTGTGGATCATGCGGAGCGTCTCGGTATCGGCGTCGCCCCCCCTCCCGGTCTGGTCCATGTCGATGACCTGTCCCCCGACCATCCCGTTTACCCCCGTCGAACCTGCAAGCTCTCGCACTACCTCGAGGACCTGCTCATTGGACCCTTTTTGATGTACCGTGATGAGGGTTAGCGCCTCCCCGAAGAAGGCATCCCCCGCGAGTATCGCCATCGCCTCGCCGTACTTCTTGTGGGCGGTCGGCCTGCCCCGCCGGAAATCATCATCGTCCATCGCCGGCAGGTCGTCGTGGATCAGGGAGTAAGTATGTATAAGCTCTATCGCGGCGGCGCTCGGCAACACCAGCCCCGGCTCCGCCCCGAAAACCCCCGCGACCTCCATGCACAGCGTCGGCCTGACCCTCTTCCCCCCGCCGAGCATCGAGTAACGCATCGCCTCGACGAGGCTCTGCAAACGCGGCTCCTCCGAGAAGGTCAGCCCTTCGAGATAAGCCTCGAACCGAGTCCGGTGATTCTCCCAGCGCGCCTCACTCTGTGGAGGGCGCCGCGCGACATCTCTCGCCCTCCCTGGCCTCTTATCCATATTCGACCCGTCGGTCCGAGCCCTCCCGCGAGGCATCCGAGCCTTCGGGACCTGCCTCTCTGGCCCCCCGAAGGACACCGCCCACGAACTGAGGCGCCTCGTCGCTGGAGAAACCTTTTGCCAGCTCCATCGCCTCGCCCGTAGCGACCTCGGCCGGCACGTCATCGACGTAGAGCATCTCGTAGAGCGCGAGGCGAAGGATGGTCCGGTCGATCGCGCTCATTCTATGTACGGGCCAGCCGGCAGCTACCTCGCCGAGCAGGGCATCCAACGACTCTCTCTCGCCCTCGACCCCGCGCGTGAGCCTCTCGGCGTAGGCGTCGATCTCTCCCCGATACTCGCGCCAGCGCTCCAGCACCTCTGCTACGGGGCGCCCGCTCACGTCGCTCTGGTAGAGCGCGAGAAAGGCATTCTTGCGGGCTGTGCGCCTGCTCAAAAGCCCTAGACCCTCGTCAGGTACTCTTTGGTGCGGGTATCCACCCTCACCCTCTCGCCGACGTTCACAAAGAGCGGCACCTGAACTACGAGGCCGGTCTCAAGCGTCGCGGGCTTCGTACCGCCGGTCGCCGTGTCTCCCTTGAGCCCCGGGTCCGTCTCCGTCACCTCAAGGTCGACGTGCGCCGGGGGCTCTACGCTAACGACCTCTCCATCCGCGGAGAGTACCTTGGCCTCGCCGTTTGGCACGATAAACCCCTCGGCATCGCCCAATACCTCAGCCGGGATGGCGATCTGCTCGTAGGTCCCCGAGTCCATGAAGTTATAGAGGTCCCCGTCTTTATAGAGGAACGTCATCGGCCGCGACTCGGTGCGGACGCTCTCAAGCTTCTCCCCGGCCCGAAAGGTCTTCTCGACCACGGCCCCCGTATCTATATTTTTTAGGCGTGTCCTGACAAACGCACCACCCTTGCCGGGCTTGACGTGCTGAAAGTAAATTATGGTGAACCGCTTGCCGTCCGTCCTGATGGCCGCGCCGTTCCTGAATTGGCTAGTTGAGATCATCGCCGCAATTACTCCTCGAAGATACCGTCTCGCTCTGAAAACGCCGCGATATTATCGCATATGAAACCGTTCGGCTTTCGGTAACAGGCGAGACGCGAGAAGGGTTCGATTCCTTTCGCGCTACCCGCACCATCCGTCAGCCGCGTCACGAATTAGATAATCCTCCGTGCCACAGCGCCCTGTTGCAGAACTGCCGTAGATAGTCGAGGCCCCGAAACCAAGTTCGCTTCGGAAGTCCCGCGAATATTCCTCTGGCACACAACTCTCCGGCTCACTAACTCTTCGTAGGGCGCAAAGGCCCATCAACGGCGGCGGGGAGATCACGGGTTCGCAGAGAAGCACCGTAAGCTCCTGGGATACTACCGTCCGCTATAATCCTCCAGCGCGGTAGTACTCGTCTGCCTACCCCTCACTCGAAACGGTAGTTATGTAAATAGCGTGAGGGCTCGCCCTCAGCGCAACCTCACTACGTAAGCATGCCTATCTTCAGGAACCGTGGCGCCGCGATTGCAGGTAGGCAACAGCCGCCCGGTAACCCTCCGCCCCCATCCCGGCGATGACCGCGTCCACGGCAGGAGACACCACCGAATGCCGCCGCCAGCCCTCTCTCACGTGAACGTTCGAGAGATGCACCTCTACCTTAGGCACCAGTACGGCCTCCAAAGCGTCATGGAGAGCGTAAGAGTAGTGGGTCCAGGCGCCGGGATTTATAACCAGACCTCCGGATTCCGCCGCCTCCCGTATAAAACCGACCATCTCACCCTCGTAATCTGTCTGCCTGAACTGGAACTCCATCGCTGGAAACGCGTCTTTGAGCAGTATCTCTATGTCGTTTAAGGTTAAGGTCCCGTAGACCTCCGGGCGGCGTTGTCCGAGGGTCCGGAGGTTGACCCCGTTGAGGACGAAGACGTCAGCGGGCAAGGACGGCTCCTATCGCGCGTCGGGCTTCCGCGACAGTGATAGATATGTCCCGCTCTGGCCGGCCGGGGTCTCTCAGGAGAACGAAACGGTACTTTCCATCTCGATCGGAGGTGCGGCGCTTCTTGTCGCGGCCCATCGCTTCGAGAACCTGCTCGATGTCTACGGGGGGAAGTTTGAGCGGCAGGCCGGCGGCGTGGAGAAGGGCTTCATGGGTCGAGCTCAGATCGGTGTGAAACCTCTCGTCACCAAGGTGAGCGGCGGCGAGCATTCCGGCGGCGACTGCCTCGCCGTGGGGTAGGTTGTATCCAGCGGCGGCTTCGAGACCGTGGCCGATGGTGTGGCCGTAATTCAAGATGGCTCGAAGGCCAGCCTCGCGTTCGTCCTGAGCAACCACGGCTGCCTTATAGCGGACGGAGTGCAGAACCAAAGTCTGCATTGCCCCTCTTTCACCGGAGCACGCAGCATCCAATAACTCGAGATCTTCGAAGAATTCACCGCCGGCGAGAAGGCCCATCTTAACGACCTCGGCAAGCCCCTGCGAAACCTCTCGTGGCGGGAGGGTTTCGAGCCACCCAAGGTCCGCCGCAACGAGGCGGGGCTGAAGAAAGGCGCCGACGAGGTTCTTGCCCTCGGCGAGATCCAGCCCAACCTTACCTCCGACGGAACTGTCTACCATCGCCAGCAGGGAGGTGGGCAGCTGCACAAAGTCTATCCCCCGCATGTAGCTGCTCGCTACGAAGCCGCCCAGGTCGCCGACCACCCCTCCCCCGAGCGCGAAGAGCGTGCCGCCGCGCGGCAGCCCGGACCGGGCGAGACGGCGAACTACCGTCTCGTAGACGAAGATGCTCTTTGACGCCTCACCAGCTGGTACCGTCAGGGTATCGATCACATTCCATCCGGCGGACTTTAGCGCCTCTTCTACGGAGCGGGCGTAGAACTGACCTACGGTCGAGTCCGTGAGGACGACGGCCGTCCCGGGAGATAGCGCATCGGAGACGACTCCTGCGAGGTCCAGGGCGTCCTCTATCCAGACCTCGTAGGGAGTAGTCGCCTCAACAGTTACGCTGCTCATCACGCGGCGCGGAACCAGTCGAGGATCTCGTCGGCGATCCGGTATGACGGGCGGTTGTTGGTCTCTATCTGGTGCGAGGCGACCTCCAGGTAGGAGGGGAGGCGCTCGGCGTACCGGCGCGCGAAGTCCTCGTAGCTCGTGCCTCGCAGGGGGCGGCCAGAGCCCCTAGTCCTCCGATAGAGGACATCCGCATCTTCCCACAGGAACACGGTCGGCACCTCCATGAGCCGGGCACGGTTGCGGGGGTCTATAACTACGCCGCCGCCGCAGGAGATCACCGCGTTCGAGGGACCGTCGAGCGCGCGCGAGAGTTCCTGACGTTCGAGGTCGCGGAATCGGGGCTCGCCTGAGACCTCGAAGATCTCGGGGATGGAGAGCCCCGCCGTGTCGGCGACGGCCTGATCTAGGTCGACAAGGTCCCAGCCCAACTCTCGGGCTACGATACGCCCCACGGTGCTCTTGCCGCTGCCCATGTACCCGACGATGGCCAACGGGCCCTCCAAGAGGCTAGTGACTCGGCTCCGGACGCCTCTCTCGCGCGGTGAAGCGCAGGCGGGAGCGATAGGAGTCATGGGCAGCCCGGATGTCGGTTATGTTGTCAGCGCCGAACTTCTCAAGAAAGGCTTCGGCAAGTACGACGGCGACCATCGACTCGCCGACTACGGCAGCCGCGGGTACGGCGCACGAGTCGGCCCGCTCCCTGAAGGCGCGCGCGGGCTCGTAGGTCGAGAGGTCGACCGTACGCAGAGCCTGCGCGATCGTAGAGATAGGCTTCATCGCCGCCGCGACGACCACGGGTTCCCCGTTGGTCATGCCGCCTTCGAAGCCGCCCAAGCGGTTGCTGGAGCGGACCAACTCGCCGTTTTCAAGAAGGATCTCGTCCTGCACCTCGCTGGAGCGCCGGCTCCCCACGCCGAAACCTAATCCGACCTCCACGCCCTTTATAGCGTTGATGGACATGATCGCGTGCGCCAGCTTCGCATCCAGCTTGTCGCGCCAGTCCACGTATGAGCCCAGGCCCGGCGGACACCCCTCGGCCGTCACGACGAACTCTCCGCCCAGGGCATCCCGCGCGTAGCGAGCAGCGTCGATCTCCGCCTTCATCCGATCGGTGGCCTCTGGATCCGGACAGCGAACGTCCGACTCGTCGGCCTTCGCCGCCAGAAGAGCGGCCTGCTCCTTCTCGATAGCAGCCTCCCCGATCCGGTAAACCGCGCTGTGGATCGTGATCCCGAACTCGTTGAGGAGCTTCCTGGCGACGCCGCCGGCGGCGACCCTGGCGGTCGTCTCGCGGGCGCTGGAACGCTCCAGAACGTTCCTTAAGTCGTCAAAGGCGTACTTCTGCATCCCGGCGAGATCCGCGTGGCCGGGGCGGGGCAGGGTAACTTTCTTCGGGGCCTCTTCGGGCGGGTCCGGGGTCATCCGATCTTCCCAGTTAGCGTAGTCGTTGTTGCGGACGAGCATCGCGATAGGAGAGCCCAACGTATACCCGTGGCGTACGCCGCCGAGGAACTCGATCTCGTCCTTCTCTATCTTCTGGCGTCCGCCTCGCCCGTAACCCCTCTGCCTCCGGGCAAGGTCCTCGTTGACGTCTCCGGCGCCAAGTTCGAGACCTGCCGGAACCCCGTGCACCAGGGTTACCTCGCCCGGTCCATGAGACTCACCCGCCGTAGAAAAACCGAACCTCACCGTGTGTGTACGTCCTCTCTAGATAGTCATCGGTTTACTCACCGTCGCTCCAGACGGCCCAGCTAATATAAACCACCTAACGCGTCTGGTCATCTTTATTCGTGAAGGGACGACCCTTTACCTCTCTCGCGTCTAGCCCGCCGCAGAGGTATACAGCCCCTTACGGGATTGCCAGCTCCCCGCCACTATCGAAGAGACCATTATTGCTACCGCCTGAACCAACACCGCCGCCCTGGCCCGTACCACCCTGTCCGGCAGGGCTTTGGCCACCATCTCCGCCTCCGCTGCCTCCGCTGTTACGGTCCGCGTCACCGCTGCTACGGTCTCCACCGCTACCACCGTTCTCTCTAATATCTGCACCTCTTGGGGACGGCTCGTCGCTACGGTTGCCGTTGTTGTCACCGCCATTGTTGCCACTGCCGTTGTTGTCATCACCGTTATCGCCACTGCTGTTTTCACCACCGTCGTTATCGCCACTGCCGTTGTCACCGCCGTCGTTGTCGCCGGTGCTGCCGCCTCCACCACCGTTACCGCCGCCGTCATCGTCGGACTTTTCAACACCGATGTTTCCAAACGGGTCTTTCTTCTCAAAGGCGGAGTAGGAGTCGATATCGCGGTTCTCAGCTTCAGGGGCGGGTGTTTCGGGGTCGCCACTCTCCGAGTCCTGTGACGCCTGGGGCTGAGAAGCCTGACTCGCGACCTGGCCCGTCCCCTTCTCATCGGGCTCCCCTCCTATGAGGGCGCCAGCTAAAATCCAAGCGAAAATCAGGAGCGCCAGTACCGCCAGAACCAACGGTATTACCTTGTTGTCGCGCAACAGCCCGTCCCGGATGCGTCCAATCGCCGCCAGCACGCGGTCTGCGGCCCGGCTTCCGGGTCCTAGAAGCTGCGCCCGGCGGATCACTTCGGCGCCCCTCCGCCCTTTGGCGCGCCACCCTCCGGCGGAGGCGCTGCGGCGCCCGCGGGAGCCGTACCTCCTCCGCCACCACCGGTCGTTCCGCCCGCGGCGGGCTGCACGTAGACCTCGGCCTGGATCTCGACCTCCAGGGAGCCCGGGGGCGCTGCCCTATCCGCCATATCGGTCGTCCCCTCCTCCTCGGCCAACTCGATGTCTACGCCGCAAGACGCTTCCGGGGATATTGGCTCGGGGAACCTACAGTAAGTCACCTGGTTTACCGTCATCAGCCGCGACAGGTTCCTTATGCGGAGCAAAAAGTCCTGAAGGTCCTCGTAGTTCCCCAGAAAGGTCATTGTAACCGGTATGCGAGAGAAGTCGCCACCACCGTTGGGCGGGGCCTCCGGGGGACTCGGCGTGATCTCGAACTGCTCCACCCCAGACTGTATGGCGACGCTCTCTATCTGTACGAGGAGGGTAGGGATCTCGTCCTGCTCAGGTATGCGCTTGGAGAGTTCCAAGATCTGTCGCTCAATGTTCGGGGCATCGCGCCGAACGCCCTCAAGCCGGGCGACCGACTGCTCGATTTGGCCCTTCCGGGCCTCTTTCTGAGTTCGCTCGTTGTACTTGGTCAGGTACTCTTGCCTCAAGGGGCTGAAGAGCAGGAAATAGTAACCGACACCGAGCACGATCAGGATCAGAATCCCCAGTATGAGTATGTTTCGGTCGTTACGGTCCATTAACGCTCCGCCTTCGGACGGCTTGCCTTCTCGCCGCCAGGCTGCGGCTGGTCGCTCGGGTTGTCTTCTATCTGCTCTTCTTCGCTGCCTTCCTCGACACCTGAGAGCTGGATCTCATCGCCGAACTCGCCAACCCGCGTGACCAACTCGGCGTTGACCTCGAAGGTTACAGCTCCGGGCGCTGCGAAGGCCTGATCGTTGCGCGCGGCAGTAGTAAGGTTCGCGTTCGCGAGATAACGCAAGTTGTTCATCCTGACCAAAAAGTCCGCTACATTCTGATAACCGTTCAAGTCGTTGTTGAGCCGCTCACCCCGCAGCGACGCGAAACCGCTAAAGGTGATAGTCCCGGTTGGCTCGAGGTTCTGCAGCTCTGCTCCCCCTCCGGACGGCGCGGTTATGTTGATGGGAGTAGCCGTACCGGTAAAGACATCGAGAGCGGTCTCCTCGGGTATTACGAACGCGAGTCCGTTCAAGAACTCATCCCATGCAAATCGTGTCCTAAAGATACCGTCGGCGATCGGCTTCTTGGCGTCCAGACGAGCCTGCAGATCTTTGTATGGGGCAAGCTCCTCCAGGCGCGCCTGCTGGCGGGTGATGTCCTGGTCCAAATCCGCGATCTGCTGTTCTTCGTCGCCTATGCGGATGAAGTAGAAGAGGTAGAGCCCGATCATTACCATCACCAACAGAGCGCCCAAGATCAAGAGCAGGCCGATAATGCCGGTCCTCGTCGTCGTGGGTACGGCCGCCCTGCGGCCCCGCTCGTCCGGCGGGAGGAGGTTGACCCTCCTCATGCTTCTTCCAGGGCGAGTCCCAGAGCCACCGCCAGGACCGGCTCCATCATCCCGAGCTGCTCATCGGGCACGTTGGACCTGTTGCCGGAGAGCTTCTGCAGCGGCGACCCGAGGCGCGTCGTTATGCCGAGCAGGTCCTCAAGGTACGCATCCAGGCCGTTAACCAGAGCGCCCTCGCCGGAGATGAAGACCTGCGTAACCTCCCTGGACCCGGGCTGCGAGTAGTGATACTCCACAGAGCGCTGCACATCCTCAGCGAGCACCTGGACCGCGTCCTCTAGCCCGCGCCGTATGTCGTACATCAGGGCAGGGTCGAAGTCGTCGCTCTCCTCCGAGAGGAAAGCCCCCGCAGGCTCCTCCCCGGACTCAGGACCGATCCTGATCCTCGTGTTGGTTAGCTGCCTCTCGGCCTCTTCTTCTGAAAGGCCGGCGGCCTCGACCACGGCTTGGGCCAGATAGCCCGAGCCGCCGGGTATAAACCGGGTCAGCGCCGGGTTGCCGCCCTGCGTCACGACGAGGTTTGTGATCTCGTTTCCCACGTCGAGGAGGAGTACCGCGCCCTCATCGTCGAAGAGAGTATTAGGCAGCGTCGCCCGAACTAGCGAGAGCGCCTTTACGTCTATCCCCTGCGCCCTCAATCCCGCGTTCCGCAACACTGAGGAGTAGCGCGAAACCATATCTCTCTGCGCGGCGACGATGAGGATACGGTCGAGGTCCGACCCCTCTTCCACGGGTCCCAGCACAATATAGTCCAGGACGGCCTCTTCCATAGGCATTGGTATATGATCTTGAGCCTCGTAGCCGATCGCGCCCTTGAGGTCATCCTGGCTCATACGCGGGAACTCAAGGAGCCTCACCACGACCTTCTGGTTCGACACCCCAAGGTACACCGACTTGCCTTTGAAGGAGTGAGAAGTCCAGAACTCCTTGAGCTCGTGGACGAGCAGGTCGTGATCGGCGACCTCACCCTCGGCCACCGCGCCAGCGGGCAGCCTCCTGTAACCGACGTGCTGCAACGCGTAGCTTCCGCCCGCCTGCGAGACCTGTACTGCTTTTATGGCGCCGCGGTCTATATCAAGGCCCACAGAAGGAGACTTGAACCTCCCGAGCAACCCTTACACCCCCCCGATCAGACGGAGGTAGAAGCTCCAGATATCCTGGCCCACGAACAACGTAACCACGCCCGCTAGGGAAAGAAACACCCCGAACGGCAGCGCGCTCCGCCGCTGCACCTTCCCCGCGGCCATCAGCGCCCCGCCGACGAGCGCCCCAATGAGCGCCCCGAGAAAGATGGCGAGCGCCGCGTATGGACCCAAGAAGGCGCCGAGCATCCCTCCCATCTTCACGTCACCCATTCACCATACCGCCTGGGTAGGCGAGCGCGAGCGCGAAGAGCCCCCCTGCTATCCCCAGAACCGAGACCGCATAGACCCACCATGAGCCCGGGTCACCGGCCATTGACAGGACGAAACCGACCAACGCTGCGGGCGCGACGATCCTGTTGGGCAACAAACGGTGTTCGAGATCGGTCCCGGCGAGCGCCACGAGAGCACAGATCAGAACGAGCGCCGACAGGAGCGCCAGAGAGAGCCCGAACTTGTAAGCAGCGAGCGCGAAGAGCAGCCCGGTCAACACCTCGACAACGGGATAGCGCGGCGAGATGCGGACCTTGCAATTTCGACACTTCCCCCGCAGCACAAGATAAGAGATCATCGGGATGTTGTCGAACGACTTAATCTGCACGCCGCAGTTCGGGCACCTCGACGAAGGCCATACGATCGACTGCCGCAGCGGAACGCGGTGTATTAAGACGTTCAGGAAGCTTCCTAATACGAGGCCGAACAGCCCGGCCACTACGGGGATCAACGCCGCCCCTCCTCTACAGAAGCAAGAGCCTCGACTCTCGCCCCCTCCCCGACGACCGCTCTACGCCCCACGGTCGAGTTGGCGCCCAAGACCGCCCGCGCTCCGACCCTGGCCCCCGGTCCTACAACAACACCAGAGGAGATCCATGCTCCTGCACCAACCACGGCGTCCCGATCAACGACCGCCCCAGGCCCAATGTAACAATGGCTCCCTAATGCCGCATCAGGATGCACAACTGCATTCGCCGCAAGCACAGACCCATCTCCAACAACCGCCTCCAAAGACATATACGTCGCCGGATGGACCGCCGTAAAGAACTGCGCCCCTAGAGCCCTTATCGAGTTAGCGAGCCGCAGCCGCACGTTGTTGTCGGTGATCGCCACGATGACGTATACCGGCTCGACCGAGAGCATGCTCTTCAACATACCGACGTCTCCTAGGACCGGAATTCCTCGGACGTTTCCCGGAAGTACAGCGTGAGCGTCATCGTAAAACCCAATAACCCAAGCCTCAAGCCCGCTAGCTATAAGGACATCCAGCGCGAGACGCCCGTATCCGCCCGCCCCCACGATTACTACCCTAACAACGTCGTCTAAGGGATTTTCCTCTACCTGAACTTGTGGTTCAGACGTGTGAGAAGTTGTCTCACGCTCCGTTATGGCGCTCCCCTTCCGATGTTCTCCTCTGTCCGCATGCGTGGGATTCTAACACCGTAACCAACACCTTGCGCCAATCCCTACATCCTGCGAAGCGTGACAATGGCTCCACTACAGGTAGTGCCTCTTCAACTCAAGAAAACCCCACTCAAACTCCTCCCTCGCAGGAAATCAGCCGCCGACAGCACCTTGCCCCCCGGTACTTGCAGCTTCAATATCTCTAAAACACCTCCTTTACAGGAAACGAAAATACGTTCGTTTGCAGGTAAAATTGCACCTGGAAGTCTAGAAGATATGCGGTTTTCTTTTTTTTCGTGGACGGTCGAGCAGAGCACTTTAATAGGTCCAGAAAACTCAGAGTGGAAGGTCCGGGCACCTATATGTGGTGTAAGGGCTCGGACCAGATCGTTCACTTTTTCCACTCCGTCAGACCACCTTATCAACCTTTCCTCATCCTCTACTTTAGCAGCATAAGTAGCATAAAGACTATTCTGATCGGTCAAGGTTAGAGAGTTGGCTTGCAGCTCAACTAAAACCTCTACTATAGCGTTAGACCCGAGAACTGCGAGGGCTTGAGTGAGTGCTCCGCCGGTCATATCGGGAAGGATAGGGATAGTTCTTTGGAGAGCGACGGGACCTGTATCGAGGCCCTCATCCATGCGCATTATCGAGACCCCTGACTCGGTTTCTCCGTTCATTATGGCGCGCTCTATCGGTGCGGCGCCACGGTAGGCGGGGAGAAGGGAGGCATGTACGTTCCAGGCTCCATATCTAGCGGCATAGAGGGTGTCGGGGCGTAGGATCTGGCCGTATGCCGCGACGACGAGGGCATCGTGGGTAGAGATCTCTGCCGCCGCCTCGCCGATCCGGACGGGCTGGCGGAGGGGGAGGCCGGCGTCCAGCGCGAGTTCGGCTACAGGGGTCGTGGCGAGCTTACGCCCGCGCCCGCGACGGCGATCGGGTTGAGATATGACCAGCCCCACTTCGTGCTCGGAGTCAAGAAGGCCGCGCAAGACGGTGGCGGCGAAGGCCGGGGTCCCGGCGAAGGCTACCTTCAAAGGAGCTCTCGCTGGAGGCTACTTGCTGGCCAGCAGGCGCTCGCGAATCTCGCGCATGGCCCCTTTGCGCGACTCGCGGTCGGTGCGGTCCAGGATTAAGATGCCGTCGAGGTGATCTATCTCGTGCTGAAAGATCCGCGCGAGTAGCCCCTCAGCCTCAACGCGTACGGGCGTACCCGACGGGTCCTGGCCGACCACAGTAATCGCCAGCGGGCGCTCGACCTCGACCCGAGTCCCCGGGATGGAGAGGCAACCCTCGACATCCTTCTCGGTGGTCTCGGAGCGAGCCTCGATTACAGGATTGACGAGCGCGTACTCCTCGTCCTCGTATGCAGCGACGAAGATACGCTTGAGGCGGCCTATCTGGTTCGCTGCCAGACCCACACCGTCATGCTCGCGCATGATCCTTGTCATGTCCTCGGCGAGACGTTCAAGCGACTCGTCGAAGTCTTTTACCGCGGTAGCCCGTGATGTCAGCACCGGGTCTCCAAACGTCCTGATATCGTGCTCCAACTCACGCCTCCTCGGGATCCATGTTTATCCACGCCTTGGGTTTGCGACCCCGGCCGTTGTTCTCGGCCATCTGCTTCGCTAAGAGCGCTGCAGTCTTCACCAGGGGGCCCTGCTTGCGGCTCCTCAAGAGAACTCGCCAGAGAGAGCGGCTCCCCTCCCCCGGGAACGATGCGGGGTCGAGCATCTCTACTCCGTTCCGGAGGACCGGCTTTAGATCCGATTCTACCGCACTACGCACCGTCTCCACGGCCCCGTCAAAGACGATCTCCGCCAGAAAGGCGTGTGGCGGGTATCCCAAGCTCCGGCGCTTCGGAAGCTCTTCGGCGGCGAAGGCTTCGTAGTCTCCTCGTAGTGCCGCTACCAGCGCGTGATGCTCAGGAGAGCGAGTCTGGACGACCAGGCGGTCCCTGCTCACCGCCGCCGACCTGTACAAGAGCCGGAAGCCTTTCTCCACCGAGCCCGCGCTGCCGAAGAGTAGAGAGTCCGCGTCTGGAACCGCGACCATATCCCACTCCTCGTTCAGCACGCAGTGAGCCGTGCCCACTATGATCGGTGCCGTCTCGTCTTCCCGAAGGTCCGCAGTCAGGAGCCCGACCTGGACGCCGAGGGAGTTCGCAAGCTCAGCTCTTACCCGCTCGACGCCGTAACCGGTACCGTCGAGCCGATCCGAGCCGCACTCCGGGCACTCTTCCGGAACACTTTCTCCGCGTCCGCAGCGTCGGCAGAAGAGGGAGTCCGAACCATGGAGGGCGAGAGGCAAGTCGCATCTCGGGCAGGACCGCACGGAGCCGCACCGGCTGCACGAAAGCATCGAGGCGTGCCCGAGCCGGTTCACCACGACCCCGACGCGTCCTGCGCCTTGAGCCGCTTGGCTGCACGCATTCAGGAGGGTCGGGCTCAACTTAGCCCCCGTGCCCCTCATGTCCACGACGCTCACCGACGGCCATTTAGCGGGCTCAAGAGGCGGCAGACGCCGGGCACCGCTCTCCGGGGCGTAGAGCCGCAGTGAGGGAGTGGGCGAGAAGAAGCAGACGGCGGAGCCTTCGATCCGGCCCCGCGCCGTCGCAGCGTCTCGAACGTGTATCGGCAAACCCTCATAGCCGGGGGAGCCTCGATGCGACTCGTTCGGCTCGTCCACCACGGAAATAGCTCCGGGCCGCTCTAGCGGCACGAGCGCCGCTGCGCGGGTCCCCACCAGCACGTCCACCTCCCCCCGGCGTGCGGCCTCATAGATCGCGCATCGGGCCTGCCCCAAATCGCTGTGGTATGACGCTACCGTAAGCCCAGCAGGCAGCAGCCTCTCGAAAGCGCGTACGAAGTGCTTGACGGTCTCGATCTCCGGTGCGAGCACCAGAGCCTGGTACCCGCGTTTTACGGCTGCCCTCGCAAGGGCGGCCGCTGCCGAAACACTCTCCGCGTCAGGCATCCGCCAGACCCATGCTCCGCCCCGCCGAAGCCCTCGCTCCGCCTCCTCGTGATATGCCGTCAGTTCCTTGCCGGAACCTCTCGTGTACGAAACCGGCAACGGTTCAGGTCTCTTCTCAAGCCGAACCGCCCCGCGCTCGACGAGACGCCGCAATGCCTCTCTGCTTGCGCCGGACTCCCGCAGTAGCTCAGTGGCAGCGAGACCCTGGCTATGGCCCTCCAGAGCGCTCAAGATCGAGCGCTGCCGGTGTGCTCGCCGCGAGAGAGGTGCTGCGCCATCATGCAGCGTAGCCCACTCGACGGTCCGTTGTTTTGGCATCGTGGGGGATAAGGTGATTCTTCCTACTCTCTCGGCATCTTTCAGACCATCCCCGCCCAGAAGGCGGCGCAGTTCGGCGCGGCTCACTTCAGCTCCCTGCCGCCAGGGCCAGTCCGAAGCCGGACGGAGGACCATGTATACGGAGGTGCTCAGGCCCGGCGGGAGCGCCATCCGGAGCACGGCTTGCAAGGGTAGAGCCGTGCATCCGGCGAGCCAGCCGGAGAATTCGACGATGCTTTCAGGCAGGGAGAGCTCTCTAGAAACGGCTCGTATCTCTTTGAGGCGCCGTTCGCCTGCCTTCTCGAAACCGACGACTAGGCCGAGGCGCCCGTAACCAGAGAGAGGAGCCACTACCGCCGTCCCGATCCCTACCTCTTCGGCGAGTTGTCCGGGCACCAAGTAGCTAAGCGAAGGGAGAGCGTGTGAAGGTATAAGCAGGCTTACACGCGCAGCCCGGGGACTACCCGGGCTGCGCGGTTCCTGGTTAGTAAGGGTGGTACGGCCGGTTACGCGGCCGGTCAATTACACGCCAGCAGCGCGGCGTAGGGCGTCGGCGCGGTCGGTCCGCTCCCAGGCGAAGCCCGGCTCTTCACGGCCGAAGTGCCCGTAGGCGGCGGTCGCCGCGTAGATCGGCTGCCGGAGCTCGAGGTCGCGGATGATCGCCCCTGGCCGCAGGTCGAAGTGCTCCTCAATCAGCGCGCTCAAGGTTGTGGGATCGACGGTCTCGGTGCCGAAGGTGTCGACCATGATGCTTACGGGACGGGCGACGCCAATCGCGTAGGCCAACTGGACCACGCACCGCTCCGCGAGGCCCGCGGCGACGACGTTCTTGGCGACCCATCGGGCGGCGTAAGCGCCGGAGCGGTCGACCTTCGTCGGGTCCTTGCCCGAGAATGCTCCGCCGCCGTGAGGGGCGGCTCCGCCGTAAGTATCGACGATAATCTTTCGCCCGGTAAGACCGCAGTCGCCCTGCGGACCGCCCGTAACGAATCGGCCGGTGGGGTTGATCAAAACGCCCGTGCTCGCCTTGTCGAACAAGTCCTCGGGCATGACCGGCTCGATCACAGCCTCCAAGAGGTCGTTCTTTATTCTCTGCTCTGTACCGTCTTGGTGCTGGGCGCTTATGAGCACCGTCTCTATTCCGACGGGGCGGTTGCCCTCGTAGCGAACCGTGACTTGGCTCTTGCCGTCTGGCCTGAGATAGCCGAGATCTCCGCTCTTGCGAACCTCGGTAAGACGACGTGTAAGGGCGTGGGCGAGCGAGATAGGCATAGGCATCAACTCGTCCGTCTCCCGGCAGGCGAAGCCGAACATCATCCCCTGGTCGCCCGCGCCGACCTCCTCGATCTCGGCCTCGGTCATCTCGGAGCCGCTGCCGACCTGGGCGTCTGCGGCACGGTCGACGCCCTGCGCAATATCCGCCGACTGGGGATCTATCGAGACTATTACGCCGCACGTCTCGGCGTCGAAGCCGAACTTAGCCCGCGTGTAGCCGATCTCCGAGACCTTCTCCCGGACCAGAGTCGGGATGTCCACATAGGTCTCCGTAGTGATCTCACCGGCCACCACCACGAGCCCGGTCGTAACCAGCGTCTCGCAAGCGACCCGGCTCCTCGGGTCTTTCGTGAGGGCCGCGTCGAGGATGGTATCCGAGATCTGATCGGCTATCTTGTCTGGATGCCCCTCGGTAACCGACTCAGAGGTAAACAGATGCGTGGTCTTTGACCCCGCATCCAACTCCTCGCCCAACGCCGACCTAGATACAGTGCTTTCAGCCATGCTTCCCCTGCCTCTCCTTACTTATCTCCATAGCCACGGCGTCCAGGATCGCCCCGGCCACCTCCTTCTTGGTAGAGCGGGGCACAAAGTTCTCCCCGGTCCTGCCCACGATGTGGACCTCGTTCTCCTCCGAGCTAAAGCCCGAACCCGCCAACGAGACATCGTTGCCGACCACAATGTCGACATCCTTGGTCTCTAGCTTCTCCCGAGCATCTGCCACGGGATCTCCGAACGTTGCGGCGAATCCTACCACAAAGAGCTTTGGATTTGACTCACGTACATTCTTAAGTATGTCTCCGGTCGCCACGAGCTTTAGCTCCAGTTCCTTTGTGTTGCCCCGGCGGATCTTGCCTTCCACTACCTCCGCCGGCGTAAAATCCGAGACAGCAGCCGCCATGATGAGCGCATCAGAGGACGCGGCGAGCCTCGCCGTCGCCTCCTCCATCTCCGCATAGGTCTCGACGTCTACCCACCGCACGCCAGGCTCTCTTACCTCGACGTTTGCGGCGACGACCATGACCTCTGCCCCGCGCCTATACGCCTCTCTCGCGATGGCCCGCCCCATCTTCCCGGACGAGCGGTTGCCGATGAACCGTACCTTGTCTACCGGCTCCCGCGTCCCCCCAGCCGTGACCAACACGCGCATACCTGAGAGCGGACCGCCTAAAAAGTTAAGAACCGCCCCCGCAACCTTCGCCGGCGAAACAGCCTGCTTCTCCTCATGCTCCAGCACCCGACAGCCGTCTCTCCACAAGAGTTCCAAGTTCTCACGCACCGCAGGATGCGCCACAGTAGCCTCGTCTAGCTCAGGGACGATGACGACCGGCCTAGCACCGGAGGCGTAGGACCGTTCGGCAGGTCTTCCATTCAGGCCGCGCGCGAGGCGGGCGATGGTGCCGGCCGTCGCGGGGGCAAAGATCAGGGCTTCAGGCTTATCGGCAGGCTCTTCGACTACAGGCGCGAGACCTGCGAACGCCGCAGGACCGATGAAGCGCTCAGCCTCCTGTTCGAGCATCACCTCGACGTCGTGGCCGGAGGAGACGAGGTCCCGGACGATCTCCGGCGTCTGAAGCGCGCCGCTCCCCGGTCCGACCGCGAAGAGGATCAAGGCTCGGTCGCGTCCGGTGTGTGTTAGGCCGTGCTCTCGCCGGAAGAGTCAGCGCTCGCGGCGCCGGGGGCGGTGCCCACGCCGCTCGGAGGGTCGAGAAAGGCATCGCCGGAGTCTGCGGCCCCAAGCTCC
>CADCVD010000023.1:15464-15770 GCA_902806055.1 uncultured Rubrobacteraceae bacterium | reverse complement strand
AAGGCTCCCCTGCCATCAACTACATCCCAAAGGGCCAGAGCGGCTGCAACACCACCGTAAAGACGGACCAGCGGGGGGTTAAGAGGCCACAAGGGAAAGCTTGCGACGTGGGCGCCTACGAGTTGCAAAAGCAGGCAAAGCAGGCACGACCAACGCAATAAGCACCTCCACCACAAGAAGCCCCAATGTGGTGGTGGCGGGATCACCAGAGTCAAGGTTGAGAAGACAAGGGTCGGGGCTAGTATGTGCCCCGACGCTATTTTTAGCGCCCTAACTGTTTACCTTAATGTACCCTGAGTTACCGAC
>CADCVD010000023.1:0-15454 GCA_902806055.1 uncultured Rubrobacteraceae bacterium | reverse complement strand
TCTCGAATCCCTAGCCGAATACCTTAGGAACTGCTGAAACGGGCCACAGAAGGCCTGTTTCTGCAGCGTTGCGCCTCCAACCCTTACGCTCCAGAGGCCGCCGGGCGACTTTCCAGACAGTCTCTCTAAGGGATCCGATGAATGAGGACAAGAAGGAGGGCCGGAGTCCTGATTAGGACCCTATCCTAGTCGGGCCGGCGAGGTACGGGAACAACAAAGTCTAACGTAGCTCGGTGATCAGTACCGGAGTACCGGGCGGGGTGTCTACGGCTATCCCGGTACGCTCTCCTGGTCGCTCGTGGGTCTCTCCGACCGGGTCTCTAGGCTAGAATTAGGAAAGGCGCGAGAACACGGTAGTGCTCGACCAGCTCCTCGAAGCGCATCCGGTTGAGGCCCGACGGTGACGGCACGACCACGTCGGTCACGCCCGGGACCGCCGGATCCTCCTGCACGCCCCACCCCACCTTCGAGGTCGCGCGGAACCACTTATAGACGCCGATGCCAGTGTAGGCGACGGCTCGAGGCTTATAACCCTCGAGCTTCGAACGCAACTCTTGGGCGCCGGCACGGATCTCCCCCTTCGTTAGCTCATCAGCCCTCCGGGTCGGCCTGGAACACAGGTTCGTAAAACCAATCCCCAAGCCAAGGAGCCTCTCATCCTCCTCAGGCTTATAGAGGCGGTCGGTGATACCAGAGGCGTGAAGGACACGCCAAAAACGATTGCCGGGGTGAGCGTAGTGATGCCCGCTCATTCCGGAGGTGAGTGACGGATTGTAGCCGCAGAAGACGAGCTTTAAGCCCGGGCGGAGCAGGTCTAGGGCCATACGCGAGTATTAAAGGCGAGTCTTCGCGTCCCCTGCCGAGGGCCGGTTTCCGGCCTTGGAGGACCGTTACTCGTCGCGGTCCCTATCGCGTCTGGTGCCACCCTCTCCGCCTCGCGAGCCCCTCTGGTCCGCTTCTCTCCCGAAGTTCAGCTCCCTGGTCTCGTCTTCCCCTAGCGGGGTCCCCTCCACACGAACTTCCTCCCGATCCCCGGTGTCCCGCTCGCGATCCCGCTCACGGCTCCTCGTAGATGAGGAGCCTGCAGCGCTCTCGGAGCTGGCGGTCTCAGACTCGGCGCCTCCCGTGCGGGTCTCTTGCCCGGAGAGAGCCTGGGTCTGGTCCTCGGCGAGCGGGCCGCTCTGCCGTTGGCGGCGTCCGCCTTCCTCTCCCCCTTCTTGGTCTCTATCGGGGAAGATGACGTCGTTGATGGTGATGTTTAGCTCCGTCACGCGGAGACCCGTAAGGCCCTCGACGCGTTGGGTAATCCTCTCGCGCACCCTGTTGGTAGCCTGGAGAATGTTCTTGCCGTACTCGATGCTCATGCTGAGGTCTATCGCGGCCTCGACCTGTCCGATCTCGACCGACACCCCGCGTCTCTGACTCTGGGAGCCGGTTATGCTCTCCATGACTCCGCCCGCCGCTCGGGCGGCGCCGCCTCCCATGTGGACGCCCTCTATCTCCCCGGCCGCCATGCCCACCAGCCTCTGGACGACGCTGTCTTTGATGGTCGTAACGCCGCGGTCGCTCTGCAGCGGGCTGCGGGACTGCTGCTGGTCCTGCTCGCTCATCTCTCCCACTCTCCCCTACCTGATCGGTCTCGCCTGCTCCTTACAGAGTTCCCCTTACGCGCCCGGCGTAATCTTCAGACAGCAGACAACCTGCCTGGGCCTTCTCTTTATCCCATTATGCAGGGCTTCGGCGGTGCGCGCACGACGCGGTTACGAGGCTAACCGTGCCTCGGCTTCGCCGCCTCGTAGACGGCGGCCATGTCCTCCTCGCCGTGCCCGGCGTTTATCGCCTCGTCGAAGCGGGCGGCGACCGCCTCGGCGACCGTAAGGCGAAGGTTCTGGGCCTCGGCGGCATCGAGCACGAGCCCCGCGTCCTTGCGGGCCAGCTCCAGGGCGAAGCTCGTCGGGAAGTCTTCCTGGATCATCATCTCCCCCTTCATCTGCGCGTACGGCAGGCCCAGAGGTCCACCCTCGATAACCTCCAGAAAGCGTGCGGGGTCGACGCTAGTCGCCTCGGCGAGCGAGATCGTCTCGGCCAGCACGCCCAGCAGGCCCACGATCCAGTTGTTCGTGACCAGCTTGAGGCGGCTGCCCGCTCCCGCCTCTCCCAGCCAGAGCGTCTTGCTCCCCACCGCGTCGAAGACGGGCTCGCACCGCTCCCGGACCTCCTCGGGGCCGGAGGCGAGCACGATCAACTGTCCACTCTCCGCCGGTTCTTTTGTCCCGAGCACCGGAGCATCGACGTAAGAGATACCGCGCTCTTGTGCGAGGGCAGCGAGACGTTCGTGACCCTCTGTCCCGACCGTGCTCATCTGCAACCAGACGCCGCCGGAGAGCGTCGAGAGGGCACCCTCCTCGCCGCCGGCGACCTCTTCTATAACGCCAGCGTCCGGGAGCATCGTCAGCACGAACCCGGCCCCCTCGGCTGCTTCGGCGGGGCTTTCGGTCACCGTCGCTCCGTCCTCCACGAGCGGCTCCGCCTTCTCCCGGGAGCGATTCCAGACGCGTAACTGCATGCCAGCCGCGAGAAGGTTTCGCGCCATCGCCGCGCCCATGATCCCGGTCCCGAGAACGGCCACCGTAGTGCTGCTCTCCGTCATCCTTCAACTCCTCACCTCGAAAACAACGACCCGGACGAATCTATCATGCCGCGCAACACATCAGGATAAAGTGCCTCCCTGAGGCTCCGACTAGCGTGACACCGGACGAGCCTTTCAAGCGTGGAGTACGGCAGCGCTTCTAGTGCCTTACTCGCACGAGCTCTAGCTCCCCGTCTCGTGCTGCGAGAGATCCTCGATGACCTTCAAGAGTGCTGAGTGGTCCTCGCCGCCCCAGCCCTTCCTCTTCATCGAGAGCAGCATCTGGTCCACTATCGCCGTCACCGGCAGCGCCACCCCATACTCCCGTCCCGCCGCCAGCGCGATGCCCAGGTCCTTGTGGTGAAGCTCCGCGCGGAAACCGGGATCGAAGGTGTGCGAGAGGAGCTTCTCTCGTTTGACCTCCATTATCTTGTTGTAAGCCAGGCCGCCGGAGAGGACGTCCAGGATCTTCTCCGGTGCGACCCCTCCCTTCGAGCCAAGCACTAGCGCCTCCGAGACGGCCTCGATGGTCAACGCCGCCACGATCTGGTTGCACGCCTTCGTCACCTGCCCAGCGCCGGTCGGCCCGACGTGGGTGACGGTCTTCCCCATTACCTCGAAGAGGGGTTTAGACCGCTCGAAATCTCCCTCCAATCCGCCGACCATAATAGAGAGGGTTCCTTCGACGGCCCCCACGTCACCGCCGCTGACCGGCGCGTCGAGCATGCTCGCGCCCTTCTCTCCGATCACGGCGGCGAGCTCCTCGGTGACCACCGGAGAGATGGTGCTCATGTCAACGACGAGCGCGCCCTCTTCGATCCCTTCGAGGACCCCGTTCTCCCCGGTGAGGGCCTCCCGCACGTCGGGCGAGTCGGGTAGCATGGTGATGATTATGTCGCTCTGCCCGGCGACCTCTCTTGGGCTTTTGGCGGCGGTAGCGCCTTCTCTCTCCAGTTCCTCCGCCTTCTCCGGGCTACGGTTGTTTACGACGAGCTCGTATCCCGCCTGCATGAGGTTCTTCGCCATGGGCTTGCCCATGATCCCAAGCCCTATAAACCCTACCTTCTCAGCCATCTGCTCCTCCTACAGGTTCAAGTCTCTGACGCTCGCGTCGCCGCCGCGTGATTCTCTTGGCAGCCACGCTAAGCTCTCTTCGGTCTGCTCCGTGGTCGGGTTGTACTCCAGGCCGACATAACCATCGTAGCCAAGGTCTTCGAGGGCTGCGAGAACGTAAGGGTGACGGATCTCACCGGTCCCCGGTTCCCCCCTCCCGGGCGAGTCCGCGATCTGCACGTGCCCTATCTCCCCGAGGTGCTCCCGCATGTTCGCCACCAGGTTCCCCTCCATCCGCTGCATATGATAAACGTCGTACTGGAGCATGACGTTAGCGCGTCCAATGCTCCTTACGAATTCAGCCGCCTGCGCGGTCGTGGAGAGCAGGTAAGGGCCGTTCTCGAAAGTGTTTACCGCCTCGACCATCACCCTGGCGCCCTGCGCTCCCGCTCTGTCGGCGGCCCAGGCCACGTTCTTTCGGGCCAACTCCAACTGCTCTTCACGGCTCATTCCCGGGATCTCTTGCCCTACGAGGGCGTTTAGCCTCCCGCAACCCAGCTTCTTCGCGAGGTTTAACGCCACCGGCACGTTCTCCCGGAACTGCTCCTCTCGCTCCGGGTCGGCGGTCAGGCCCCTGTCACCGTTCGGCATGTCCCCGGCGTCGAAGTTGAAGAGCGCGACCGTGAGGTTCGCATCCTTTACCGCCCGCTCGACCTCCCCGAGGTCCTCCCCGGCGGGCCACCAGAACTCAACCGCGGAGAACCCCGCCTCCCGGACCCTTCCAAACCGCTCCAGAAACGGCGCCTCCTTGAATAAGATCGAGACGTTCGCACAGAACCTCATCTCTCCGATCAACCTCCCCAAAGCCGCCTTCTACGTCACTTTATATAGCCGTGTCGGGAAGTATGCCGGGAAGAGTGTTCAGATACAGTATGTCTTTGGGACTTACTGATGCCTCTCCCAAAGATTATGAACCAGCGACCGGGAGAATACGAGAGCCTTTGACATGTCCTGTTAGTCCCTCCCGGGAGATAATCTTTCAGAAGAGTTGCCTCAGGCGAGCTACGTCGTTACCGTAGGGGCGCAGGCAAGAGGACTGAGGAGAGGTAGATGATGGAGATTACCGCCGCGGTAGCACGCGAGAAGGAGCAGCCCTTCTCCGTCGAGAAGCTGGAGCTAGGAAAGCCGCGAGCGGACGAGGTACTGGTGCGCGTAGCCGCCACGGGAGTCTGCCATACCGACCTGATCGTGCGGGACCAGTGGTACCCTGTGCCCCTTCCTTCGGTGCTCGGACACGAGGGCGCGGGGGTCGTGGAGAGGGTCGGCGAAGGCATCAGCAAGGTGCGGCCCGGAGACCATGTGGTCCTCAGCTTCAACTCCTGTGGAGAGTGCAACAACTGCGTACGGGGGAATCCAGCGTACTGCTTGAACTTCTTTGGGCTGAACTTCGGCGGCGCGCGGCCCGACGGCTCGAACGGTCTGCACAAGAACGGCGAGACCGTACACGGGTACTTCTTCGGCCAATCTTCGTTTGCCACCTACGCGCTTGCCTCCGAGCGTAGCTTAGTCAAGGTGCGGGAGGACGTACCGCTCGAACTGCTCGGTCCTCTAGGCTGCGGGATACAGACAGGCGCGGGAGGAGTTTTGAACGTCCTGAAGCCCGAAGCCGGCGCCAGCATAGCCGTGTTCGGCGCGGGAGCGGTCGGCATGAGCGCGATCATGGCGGCGGCGGTCGCCGGATGCGCCACGATTATTGCTGTGGACATAAAGCCGAGCCGTCTGGAGCTGGCGCGGGAGCTAGGGGCCACGCACACGATCAACGGCTCGGAGACCGAGGCGGTAGAGGAGATAGGCAACATTACCAGCGGCGGCGCCGCCTACACTGTCGAGACGACCGCGGTGCCAGGGGTTTTTCGCCAGGCGGTCGACGCGCTGGCGCCGCTCGGGGCGTGCGGCCTGATCGGGGCCGCCCCTTTGGGGACCGAGGCAAGCCTGGACATGAACGGCCTCCTTATCCCCGGAAAGACCGTGCGCGGTATCGTCGAAGGCGATGCCGTCCCGGACGTCTTTATCCCGCGCCTGATCGAGCTGTACGACAAGGGACGTTTCCCCTTCGACCGCCTTATAAAACATTACGACCTGGACGACATCAACAAGGCCGCCGAGGATTCGGAGGAAGGGAGTACGCTCAAGCCGGTCCTTCGCATGTCCTAGCGTACACTCGCGAGCTGACGAGCGCAGAAGGGACAGATTCATCCGACCTTGCCGAACGGTTGGTGGCGGAGGTCTGGCGATAATTGGTTCAAGACTTGCTCCAAATCCAACGAGCATGCAAATGAGTAGCTTGAGGGAAGGCCGCCAGAGGATCCATACTGCGTACTTCTGGAGACGGGGAGGGTTAGATGGAAGCTAGCAGCGTAGCCAGACCAGGCTATGGATTTGGCTGCTTTTGGGATGGATCGCAAGTACGCCGACCGCACAGTCACCGGACCGGTCGTCTCCTACATGATCGACAACGACCTTTCTTTTATCCAGAATGCGGCCAGCCCCTACTCTTTGGGCGGTTTGATCGGTAGCCTGTTCTTTGCGGGATACATGCTTACGCAGTTCCCGGGCGGATACCTGGGCGACAAGTTCGGGCACCGCACGATCATCGTCATCATGTGGGCGGACATGGCGACGCTCCTGGGCAGGCTGGCGACGGGGCTTCTAGCCTTCGTTTACTGTCAAGCTTCGAACCCCTGCTCGTCGGTCCGCCAAGGCTGCTGGTCGTCCTGAGCCGGGGCATATGGCATGCTTCTGCACCGCGACAACATTCAGGAAAGAGAACAACATTGGGGACCGATATTTAGACAAGGGAGCTCGCGTACCGTTACTGTTCGGGCGGTCCTGTAAGACGCTCGGACGGCACCAGGACACTGGAAGTCTTTACGTCCAACAGACCGAGCGGTGTCAGGCGTAGGGCGGGCAGGAAGTCACACGTAAGGAACAGGAGGGTGTAGAGGATGTCGTGGTGCTCGTATCCCTCTGCAGCTATCGCGGAGGAGAGTCGTTGGTTCTGCAGGACCACCTCCGAGAATCGAAGATCGGACATCATGCCGGTGATAGGAAGGGCAAGCTCGTAGGAGATGACGCCTCCTCGCACAACCACGATTCCCCCGTCGAGCTCCCTGACCCGCCGGGCTGACTGGGCCATAGCCTCTGTCCGACGGCCAATGACGAGCAGGTGTGTGGTGGTATTGTACGTGCTGGCAAGGCCCTCCAGATCCGCGGCGAACCCGGAGACGAGGGCGCGTGAGATCCACCCACCCGCCCGATCCACGAGCGCGGCGTGCAACATCCCGCTCTGTCCATCCAGCGTAACGAGCCCGCTCTCTGCCCCGACCCGCACGTCCCTCCGCTCGGTGATCACGGCGGACTTCAGATGTATCGTCGGCACCTCAGACTCCGGTACAGTGGATGCCCTGAGCGGGTAGAGCGAAGGGTCGGAGAGCTCAAGTCCGCCGTCGAAGCTCGGCCGGCTCCCGTAACGTCCCCAGTCGAGGTGCGGCAGCGAGGCGGTGAGCTTGCTGTTTTCGGCGACCGTACGCCCGCGAGTGATGACCTTCTCCGGGCGGAACGAGGTCAGGTCAGGCAGGAGCAGGAGGTCCGCCTGGCGACCTATCCCTATGCCGCCCACCTGCCCGTCGATCCGGAACAGCGTGGCCGGGTTGATCGTCACCATCTGGAGCGCCTGTATCGGTGGCACGCCGTTCTCGACCGCTACACGGAGCATCCCGTCCACGAGCCCGTTCTCGGCGATGAATTCAGGGGCGGGACCGTCGGTCGTCATGATGAGACGTTGCGTGCTGACGCCGTCTTCAGTTACCGCGCGCAGGAGCTCCGGCAGGTCGGGGCGCAGGGAGCTGTTTCGGAGCATCGTCCAGATCCCGAGCCTAAGACGGTTGAGGACCTCATTTCTCGTTATGGCCTCGTGGTCCGCATCTACGCCCGCAGCCGCTACCGGTTGCAGGCGCGCCTCCGAGGCTCCCCCGGTATGCCCATCGACGATCTTGCCTAAAGCCTTCGCCGCGCGGATGCCGGAGATCAGGGCCGGGTCCCCGGCGGCCAGGGCGGGCCAGCGCGTGACCTCGGCCGTCCCGATGACGTCGTCGCGCCGGAGGAGCGGCTCGACCTTCTCCAGCGCGAACATCTCCTCCTCGCCGGGGAACTTCGCCTGGGAGACCAGGCGGGCCATCCACAAGAAGGAGAGCGGCAACTCCTTGAGGTCGTCCATCATCGCCCGGAGCCCCTCCGGGCCCATCTGCATGAAGAAGAACAGGTTGTCGGCGAGGACCGTGGTCGTGCCCAGAGGGAGTACGCCCTCGACAAGGCTTACGGGGTTGTAGAGAACCCACGGGTGAAAGTGCGCCTCTATGTATCCCGGAGAGACGATCAAGCCGCTCGCATCGACTACCTGCGTATCGGGCCCGAGGGCCCGCTCACCCTCCCCGACGTAGGCTATACGCCCCCCGGTGACGGCGACGTTGCCCCTGTGTAACTCGCCAGAGTAGACGTTCGCTATCGTGCCGCCGCGCACGAAGAGCTCCGCGGGCCGCTCGCCTCGCGCCGTCTCGATTAGCTTCGCGTGTTCCTCGGGGCCGGCCAGCATGGTCTAGGAGGCCCGGTAGCTCGCCACGTCGCCGTCCTCCAGGCGCTCGGCCCTCCCCTCGTCGACGAGGTGCTCGAGGTGGGCGAGCGTCTCGGCGAGCGCGAAACGGAGCTGGTGGTCGCTGAGGTCTTCGGGGAAGACCAGGCGCGCCACCTCGTAGGGGGTTGCCTGTCCGCCGTCGAGCGCGGAGCGCATCACCGAGAGCCGCTCCTGGTGGTGAGCCAAGAGCTCATCTATGCGCCCGTCGAGGTCGTGAAAGAGCGGGCCGTGGCCCGGGAGCACCACATCGACGCCGAGCCCCTTCAGCCCTTCAAGAGAGGCCAAGTAGCGTTCGAGAGGGTGCGGGGCCGTATAAGTCCAGAGCCCTATGTTTGGGGTGATGTGGAGCAGTACCTGGTCGCCCGCAAAGAGGACCCTCCGACGCTCGTCGTGCAGGATGAAGTGGTAGTCAGAGTGACCGGGCGTGTGGATCACGCGCGTCTCATGGTCTCCCAGCAAAATCACGTCTCCGGGATGCAGGGCCTCGATCTGTTCGGGGAGGCGCACCCCGAGCCTCGTGGTACCGGCCGTCGCCTCTGCGGTTTCCTTGTCCATACCGTTCTGGATCAGGAATTCCACGAAGAACTCCGTACCGCGTGACGGATCCCACACATGTTGGGCGTTCTCGATCTCCCCGGAGAGCATCCGTACCGGCGCCCCGGAGCGCTCCTCCAGCCAGCGGGCGAGCCCGATGTGATCCGGGTGAAGGTGAGTCACTACAATCTGGGCGATGTCGCTCTCCAGGTTGAGCCCGACCTCGGCGGCGCCTGCCTCCCACGCCTCCCGCGCCGGTGGGTAGTCGAAGCCGGGATCTATGACAGTCCACCCGCCCGCACCGGGCAAGAGGTAAGACGCGATGAACTTCAACGGGAAAGGAACCGGCAGCTTGAGCTGGTAAACACCCTCGATAATGGGTAAGATCCCGCCAATAGGCTGGGTGCCGAGGGAGGAAGGAGGGACTCCTTCGCTCACCGTACGCGGCTGTGGCCTTCCGTCGGAGGTAGTCATCTGTTAGTGGAAGGCAGGGATGCCGGTGATCGCCTGTCCCAGCACGAGGGTATGTACCTCGTCTGTGCCCTCGTAGGTCCTCACGCTCTCCAGGTTGTTAGCGTGTCTTATCACGGGGTACTCTAACGTTATCCCGTTCCCGCCGAGTATGGTGCGCGCCTCGCGTGCTATCTCTATGGCCTCCCGCACGTTGTTGAGCTTGCCGAAAGATATCTGCTCGGGGCGTAGAGTACCCTCGTCCTTCATCCTCCCTATGTGCAGCGCAACCATAATCCCCTTCTGGATCTCCAGCATCATCTCGACTAGCTTCTGCTGGGTGAGTTGGAAAGAGGCGATGGGCTTGCCGAACTGGATGCGGTTCTTCGAGTACTCCAGCGCGCACTCATAGCAATCCCTCGCCGCTCCCATCGCTCCCCAGATAATCCCGTAACGAGCTTCGTTCAAGCAGGCGAACGGCCCACCTAAGCCTTTGGCCGCCGGGAGAATCGCGTCGGAGGGGAGCCGACACTCTTGGAGGTGCAGCTCGCTTTGCACGGAGGCGCGCATGGAGAGCTTATGGATGATGTCCTTGGCGGAGAAGCCTGAGGTGTCCGTGGGGACCAGAAAGCCGCGTACCGGCTCTCCCTCCTCGTCTGTCCTTGCCCACACCACTGCCACATCGGCGATGGTACCCATCCCGATCCAGCGTTTCCGGCCGCTCAGTATCCAATCGTCCCCGTCCCGGCGAGCGAAGGTCTTCATGCTCGCAGGGTCGCTGCCCGCCTCGGGCTCGGTTAGCCCGAAGCACCCTATCGCCTCGCCCTTTGCCATCCGGGGCAGCCACTCTTGCTTTTGCTCCTCGGAGCCGAACTTGTGGATCGCGCTCATCGCAAGCGACCCTTGTACGGAGACGAAGGTCCTCAAGCCAGAGTCGCCGGCCTCCAGCTCCATGCAGGCAAGCCCGTACTCTACAGCGCTCTTGCCGGCGCACCCGTATCCTGAGAGGTGCATACCTAGCAATCCCTGCGCTCCCATCTGCGGCACTATCTCTCTGGGGAAGATCGCCTTCTCCCACCAGTCCTGGATGTAGGGCTTTATCTTCTCCTGAACGAACCCGTTAACCTCTTCGCGTACCGTACGCTCCTCGTCCGTGAGCAGAGTGTCCAACTCTAAAAAGTCCGTTGCCTCGGGACGGCTCTTCCGAGAGTCGCTTACCTCCTTGGTGGCCATACCTGTCTCCTCCTTAGGACCTTGGTCGCGCCTACCTGATTTAAGTATAAGTCCAAAACGCCTCGCGAGGTGAGACCGGCGCAGCCCACCCGTGTCCAATGTTCAACACGGCTCGACCGGGACCACGGCGGTGGTCTCAACCTCGACCTTTGCCTCAGACTCGATGAGTGCCGCAACCTCGACCATAGCCATGGCCGGGAAATGCTGTCCCATCAGCTCGCGATAGACCTCTCCCATACCTTCCAGGTTGCCCAGGTATTCCTCGCGGTCAGTGATGTACCAGGTCATACGGGCAACATGTTCTGGACCCGCGCCAGCCTCGGCCAGCACTGCGAGGGTGTTCACCAAACACTGGCGCACTTGGTCGACGAAATCGTTCGACCGGAAGGTCTCAGTCTCATCCCAGCCGATCTGGCCAGCGATGAACACCAGCCGTCCCTCCGCGACGATCCCGTTGGCGTAGCCTTTCGGCTTCGTCCAACCTGGTGGTTGCAGCTTCTGCATCTTGTCCTCTCTAGAGATCGATACAACAGCACGACGGTTCGGCGCTACACGGTCGGATGCAACTCGAATGCGGACATTCGGGCGCGAATCTGGTCCGGGATCGGTCTGACGCGTATGGTCTCCAGGTCGACGCACACCAGCACCAGCCGGGCCTTCACGCGCTGCTCGCCATCGTGGTCGGCTACGATGTCGAGGGTGAAACTGCTCCCTCCGAGCCGTTCGACGCCGAGCCTGAAGGTCAGACGGTCGCCGAGACGGCTCGGGCGCGTGAACTCGCACTCGATGCTGACCGTCGGTACGCCGGTATTGAGCTCTTCGTGCAGACTCCTGAAGTCCTGGCCAAGCGGGCCAGCGAACCAGTCTTCGACCACCTGGTTAATCATCTCGAAGTAGCGCGGGTAGAACACGATCCCAGCTCGATCGACATGGGCAAACCTTACAATGATCTCGTCCTCAAACCACGCCAGCGCGCCCTCTTTCCGGACGTTGTTTGATTGTGGACCGAGGTTCAGGAAGTACTCCCTTGCGTGCCGGCTCCTTCGAGCTCTCGTTCGCGCAGTTTGAAGCGCTTAATCTTGCCGGTCTCTGTCTTTGGCAGCGAGTCGGTAAACTCGATGGCACGCGGGTACTTGTAGGGGGCGATCCGGCTCTTCACAAAGTTCTGCAGCTCCTTTATCAACTCCGCGCTGCCCGTCACCTCCTCGCGGGGCACTACGAACGCCTTGACTATGTTGCCGCGCTCCTCGTCGGGAGCAGCAACGACGGCGCACTCACCAACGGCAGCATGCTCCACCAGTGCCGCCTCGACTTCGGGCCCGGATATGTTGTAGCCTGAGGATACGATCATGTCGTCGGTGCGCGCCTGGAACCAGAAGTATCCGTCCTCATCCATCTTGTACGCGTCGCCCGTAACATTCCAGCCATCCACGACGTAGTCGGCCTGCCGCGGGTCTGCAAGGTAGCGGCAACCGGTCGGCCCCCGCACCGCGAGCCGACCGAGCTCGCCAGGCGGGAGCGGCTCCATGTCGTCACCAGCAACGATAGCCTCATAGCCCGGCACCGGCTTGCCGGTCGAGCCCGGACGGATGTCCTCTCCGGCTGCCGAGATGAAGATGTGCAGCATCTCTGTAGAGCCGATGCCGTCGACGATCCTGATGCCGGTGCGTTCAAACCAGGCGTCAGACGTAGCGCGGGGTAGGCTTTCGCCAGCCGACACGCATTTCCTGAGCGAGGAGAGATCTACCTCGCCGACCATGCCCAGCAATCCGCGGTAGGCGGTAGGCGCAGTGAACATAGTGGTCACCCGGTGGGTCTCGATGGCGCTCAAGAGCGCCTCCGGTCCCGGCTGTTCGATCGGCACGGTCGAGGCGCCAAAACGCAACGGGAACAGCACTAGTCCACCTAGGCCGTAGGTGAAGGCGAGGGGCGGCGTCCCGGTGAAGACTTCGTCCGGTTGGGGGTCGAGCAGGTGGCGCCCGAACGTGTCGCACACCGCGAGGACGTCGCAGTGAGAGTGCATGCACCCCTTGGGGTTGCCGGTCGTACCCGACGTAAAAGCGATGAGCGCCACATCCCCGGCCGCGGTCTCGACCGTCTCGAAGTCAGGCTGCACCTTCTCCATGTGCGCTTCGAGCTCACCACCCGGACCGAAGGTTATGACGTTGGAGAGGATCGGTTGCCTGTCTCGAGCATTCTCAAGCTCGTCGGTCAGGCGGGCGTCGGTCAGCGCGTGGCTGATCTGAGCTTTATCGATGATGGTGGTGAGCTCGGGGGCGCGAAGCAGCGGCATAGTCGCAACCACAACGCCACCGGCCTTGAGACCACCGAACCACGCTGCGCTCAACCTCGGCGTGTTGGCCGCACGCAACAGCACCCGATTGCCCGGCACCAAACCCATATCCTCGACCAGCACTCGCGCGATACGGTTGGCCCTCTATGCCGGCGGTCTCTACACCGATGCCGATAAGTGGCGACTCCTTAGCTTGCGTTTTAACCAGGAGGGTTTTGCGATGGGCTTTATCTCCATCGCAAAACCCTCCCTCTCGTCGTCTTCGTGGGCTCAGGCGCTCCTCTTGAGGGCCGGGTAGCGCTTCGCTCGGCCGGAGAGACTGCCTTTGGGCCTCCCGGGCGACCTACCGCAGGGTTTCGGCGCCTTCGCCGGCGTGCCCAGGTGCATCAAAAGCGACGAAACTGCTCGGTGGATCCGAACCGGCGTCATCCGGCCCGCATCGTAGCGTCGCTCCCACGGCAGCCGCAGGTCGGAGACGCGGGCGCGCGCCAACCTCAACTGCGTGTACGCGGCCACCACCAGCCAACTCCATCGGTCGTCGGCCTGCTCGGGGTGGCGAACCCTGGGCGTCGTCCAACCCATGCCCTGCTTGAAGAAGCGGAGGGTGTGCTCCAGGTCGAAGCGCCTCACGTACGAGCGCCAGATGAGACCGAGGTCCGGGGCCGTCCCCTCTGGCCCGTGCCACCACAGCCACAAGAGCTTCGGCTCCCGCCTCCTCTCGCCGCGCGGCAGCAGCTCGACCTCCACAAGGATGAGCGCCCCGACCGCGATGGGCAGGGGCCTCCGACTGCCCCTTCCTGCGTGGTTGTGGACCTTCGGGTGCATCCTCGCCCAGGCCCGCGCGCACACGAATCCGTAACCGGCGTCCTCGCATGTGTACTCCGTAGAGGGTTCGGGCCAAGTGCTCGGGTCGTTGCACTTCATCTTCGGCCCATGGCGACGAGGGCGTCCGATGTGCTCCGGCGGGTCGCAGAGGCCAGGGTCACCGTAGAAGCGGCGCCCCGCCCCCAAGCGGACAAGAATCTGGCACGCACTCCCCTCCAGTGCTAGCTGCACCTTGACGGGATCGTATCCCGCATCGAAGACGAATAGGGGGAGGGCCTCTCCTTCTTCGAACCGACCCAGCAATGCCCCGATCTGCTCGGCGGCGACCTCGTTGGCGTCCTGGTCGGGCCGGACGCGCTCCACGTCCCCGGGAGCGGTCCAACTCTCACGCACGAAGTTGAGCTCGGCGACGAACTGGTAGGCCCATCCGGCGACGATGGGCCGGCCAGCGGAGTGGCGGGAGGGATGGTAGTAGAAACCGCGTTCAGGGCTCGTCTCGGCGTCGCAGCAGTCCCACACGCTCACGTCCACAGCGTAGACGGGCGTTGTTGTTCCGCTTCCAGCAAGTGGATGGCCGACGAGCAGTCCCCGCATAGCATCGGCGTCTATCTGCCCTCAATCCAACGAGGCGTAGAGGCTGCCCCAGCCACGGCGATGCGACGCCTGGAGGCTCAGGTGGGCGGGGGAAGGAACGGCGCCGTCCGCGGCGAGGATGGCGTCTGCAAGCTCGAAGAAGGCGTCTTTCCTGCGGTGGAGGCATTCGTAGAGCGAGCGGCGGAAGGCGCGAATAGCATCGGGAGGTTCCATGATGCGCCCATCATGCGCTCACCGCGAGCCTTCCGCATCCCTTGCCACCAGCGCAGTTAAAACGCAAGCTTAGCTAGCCAGCGGGCGAATTAGATGTCGAAACCGGGCGGCCGTGGACGACAGGCTCGGCGTCATCACAGTCGGTGGGTGTGAGGCGGAGGACGCAGCCCAAAGCTTGAGGCGGCGACGAGCAGTAACAGGACGGCCGCGGCTCCAAGGATGGCGGGCAACCCGACCTGCCCAGCAGCAGTAAAGGCAACGGCGGGCAGCATCGCACCGCCTAGGAGCTCGGCTCCTACGATAGGAGCCGTAACGGCTTGGCCTACGTCACCTGAGGCAATGGCTTCGGCGGGGATGATCGAGATGACCAGCGGCAGGCCTCCCATCGCCACACCCCACAAGATCATCAGCGCGGCCGCGATCAGCGTGCCTCCGGCCGAGTCGTTGGCTGCGATCGCCACCCCTAGACCGGCTGCGCCACCAATCAGCGAGGAGGCCGCGAGCGCCATCCGTCGACCGAGGCGGTCGGAGGCTAAAGGCACGATAAGCGTCGCCAACCAGGTACCGACGCCGAATAGACTCAGCAAGCTGCCGGCCTCCGCCACGCCGAGATCTAGCCATGCTCGAAGGAGCGGTCCCGCACCCTGGCTTACGAAGATGAGCCACGCAACCAGCGCGACCGACCAGGCGGTGCAGAGCAGGATGTTGCGACGTCCGCCAGGATGCAGGATGGGGGCAGCGAGCGTGGCGGTGTTGTCCGCTGGCTGTGGGTCCTCAGGTACTAGTAGCGTGAGGGCGATGGCACCCACCAAGACAAAGCCCGAGGAGGTGAGAAGCGCTACCCGCCAATCATAGGCGGCCGCAACGGCGGTCACGACCGCCGGTGAGACGAGACTGCCCAGCAGCCGGGTCGAGGCAGCGGCGGCGCACCGGGGCCGCC
>CADCVD010000022.1 GCA_902806055.1 uncultured Rubrobacteraceae bacterium | reverse complement strand
CTCCGGGGTCTCTTATGTCGAGATACTTTCGCGCGAACACGCCGCCAAGGATAGCGAAATTCAGAAGGTCTTGCGGCCTGCACGAGACGGTAGCCCCGACATCCAGCAGCAACACGGGAGCGTCGAAGGGCAGCATCGTGGCGATCGCCGGTCTCCGGCAGCCTCTGAGGCGCCCGATCAGGAGCAGCGCGGCCGCCACAGACGCCCCCGTACTCCCCGCCGAAAACAGAGCCTCCGCCTCTCCCTCTCTCACCATTCGCGCCGCGACGGCCACGGTAGAGTTCGGCCGCGTGCGCAGACATACGGCGGGATCTTCACCCATCCCTATAACGCCGCTGGCCTCACGCACCGAGATGTTGCCCGGCTTGTCTCTCAGCCTCGACCTCAACACTTCGCCTTCCCCGACGAGAATAAACTCGTCACCGGGTAGCCTCCGAGAGGCCGCCAGGACCCCGGCTACAATCTCATCAGGCGCGTTGTCCCCGCCGAGGGCGTCAACCGCTATGCGCACAACCGAGGCTCCGCGACGAGCTGCGGGACGTCTCCGCTACTCAGTCACTTCCACAGAGACCACGGTGCGTCCCTTGTAGTACCCACAGTTGCGGCAGACCCGATGCGACACGTGCGGCTCGCCACAGTTCGGACACGACACAAGGCTCGGCCCCTTTATGGCATGATGCGCCCGTCTCTGGTCACGCCTGGCCTGTGACGTCTTCTTCTTCGGTACCGCCATGAGTTACCTCCCTAAGTTAGTATTCGGATTGCCTGGCTGCAAAGCTAGAAGCCAGAGGCGAAGAGATCGCCGAGTCCTTGCCAGCGCGGGTCGATCTCATCACCTTTCGACTCCGGCTTTGCCGGTTCGGTGCCCGGACAGAAGACCTGCATGGGGATCTCGCTTGGAAGCGCTTCCATCGCATAGCGCGAGAGGTTCAGCTCCCAGTCCTCCACGTACAGCTCAGGGTCGTTGGGCCCCGAAAGAAACTCTGACTCGCCGAACCGTAGCGCGAGCTCTAGAGGCTCCAGCGTCCGGTCACAGGAGGTCGAGATCTCGCAGAGAACCTCGAAGTCGAGGTGCAGACCCTCGGCGAGCTGCGTGACTTGCACGCGCGCCTCGGCCTCGGTGACATCGTGGCGGCGGCCGTAGAGGTCGAAGGACGGCAATTCGAAGGAGGCCGTCCGCTCGTGAGTATCTCCCACGCCCAGGCCCGGGCGTTTCACTTTGATCAGCTTATCCATGACTTTATTCTACTACGGCTCGTTCGCTACTCGTCCGGGACGCCTTGCAGCTTGGAGCGACCGCGCTGTACGGCTTCCAGCAACCGGGCGAGGTTGTCTTCAAGATTCGCGAGAACCTCGTCAGCATAGTCTTCAGCACCCAGACGTATCTCACGCTCGCGGCGGCGAGAGTCTTCCATAATCTCCGAGCTTCGCTTCTCCGCCCGCTTTAAAACCTCTTCTTCAGAGGTGATCTTCTCGGCCTCTTCCTGGGCGCCGCGGATTATACGGTCGCTCTCGCTGCGCGCCTCGTCGAGCATCGCCTGGCGCTCCTTGACGATCCAACGCGCCTGCTTGAGCTCCTCGGGGATCGTCTGGCGCATCTGGTCTATAACGTCGAAGGTGGCGTCACGATCTATCATCGCCGTGTTGCCGAAGCCGGGGAAGCTCCTCGCCTCCTCGACCAACTCCTCTAACCTGTCTATAAGCACCAGTACGTCCATAACGTCATTCTACCCTTTGTCGCCGCTTACCGCAGCCCGCGCGTCTTCGCGCACGTACAACCGCTGCACGATCTCCAGTATCTCCTCGGGGACCAACCCGCGCACGCTCCCGCCGTAATTGGCGATCTCGCGAACAGCGCTCGACGAGAGGAAGCTGTGCTCCGCCGCCGCCATGATAAACACCGTCTCGAACTCCGGGTAAAGCCTCCGGTTGAGCTGCGCTTGCTGAAACTCAGATTCGAAGTCCGATCCTGCCCTCAATCCCTTGACGACGACCCTCGCGCCCTGTTCCCGCGCAAAGTTGACGAGCAGTCCCTCCATCACCTCCACCGAGACGTTCTCGAGATCCGACATCACCTTCTCGATCAACCGCGCCCGATCCTCGGCGGAGAGCCGCGGCTTTTTCTTGAGGTTCGCTCCAACGGCGACTACCACGTGATCATAGATCGCCGCCGCGCGGCGAATGATGTCGACGTGTCCGGCGGTTACCGGGTCGAAGCTGCCCGGACAGATAGCGATCTTCATTGTGTCCTGCAATCTCTCAAGGAAAGTAACGACTGTACCGCCGTAGGAACGGCTGGCCCCTTTCAAACTCTCGGCGTTGTATACGGGAGGATTACTGCCCTCGACCACGAGTCGCCCGCAGGGGGTGAGCAGGACCTCAAGACGCTGCAAGATGCTCCCGATCTCCCTCGGCGGAATTCTATATGGCGGGTCAGCGAAGATCAAACGGAACGTACGCCCGCCCTCGATCAACCGCTCCACAACCTCCCCAACGTCCCCCCGAACTACCTCTCCTCTCTCACGGAGACCCGCGCGAGCGAGGTTCTCCCGGATCGTACGCGCCGTCCTCCCGCTTCTCTCGACGAACACCGCGCCTTCGCATCCTCGGCTCAGAGCCTCGATGCCCATGGCGCCCGTACCCGCGTAAAGGTCCAAGACCAGACCACCGTCAAAGAACTGTCCCAGGGAGTTAAAGATAGCCTCCCGCACCCGGTCTGAGGTCGGCCGGACGCCCTCCGGCACCGGCCCGAGCCGAATGCCGCGCGCTGAACCCGCGATGACCCTCAAACGATACCTACTCGCGGAAGAGCCACTCGACGTCCGCCCCGAGTAACTCCTTCACCTCGCGCCTCAAAGGCCGGTGCTGAGGCTTGCGCAGCGTCGGGTCCGAGGCAACGAGCTCGAAGGCCGCCCGCCGAGCCTCGACGAGCACCTCGATGTCGCGCAGGAGCTTCGCTACCTTTAGGTCCGGCATCCCGCTCTGCCGGCTCCCGAAGAGCGTCCCCTCGCCCCGTATCCGCAGGTCTACCTCCGAGAGCCTGAAGCCGTCCTGGTGCTCGCACAGGGCTTCGAGCCGCTCGCGTGAGTCGTCCGTCTTCGGATCGCCGACTAGAAAGCATTTCGGAGGGTGGAGGCCGCGGCAGACTCGTCCGCGTAGCTGGTGCAGTTGAGAGAGACCGAAGCGCTCGGCCCCCTCGATCACGATCGCGCTCGCGTTCGGTACGTCCACCCCAACCTCGACGACGACCGTGGCTACGAGCACCTCTATCTCCCTGGCGCGGAAAGCAGCCATCACCTCACGCTTCTCGACGGCCTTCATCCGGCCGTGTAAGAGCCCGACGCGCCGGTCGGGGAAGATTTCCTCGGCTAGCTCCCCGTAGAGCTCCTCCGCCGCCCGGACATCTTCGAGCGCCTCGGATTCCTCGACGAGCGGGCAGATAGCGTATGCCTGCCGCCCCGCCTCCAGCTCCGCCCGGATCGTCTCGTACGCCTCCTCTCTCTCCGCGACCTCGATCATCCGCGTCTCCACGGGCTTGCGCCCGGGCGGCAGTTCGTCCAGGACCGAGACCTCAAGGTCGCCGTAGAGCGTGAGGGAGAGCGTACGCGGAATCGGGGTGGCCGTCATGACAAGCGTGTCCGGCGTAGCTCCCTTCTCCTTGAAGACGGTTCGCTGCCCGACCCCGAAACGGTGCTGCTCGTCCACGACCACGAGCGAGAGATCGTCGAACTCTACGCCTCTCTGAATAAGGGCGTGCGTACCGACCACGATATGCGCCTCGCCACCCTTGACCTTCTCCAGAGCTACTCGCCGCTCTTGCGTGCTCTGCGAGCCGGTGAGGAGAACGACGTTTACGGGGAGATCCTTAAGTGACGCCGAGATGGAGATGTAGTGCTGCTCGGCCAAGACTTCAGTTGGGGCCATGATCGCTCCCTGTCCCCCGGACTCGACCGCGGAGAGGAGGGCGGCGACGGCGACCACGGTCTTGCCGCTACCGACGTCTCCCTGCAGCAGCCGCCGCATCGGCCTCTTCAAGCGCATTCCTTCTAACACTTCCCCGATCACGCGCTCTTGCGCCCCGGTGAGGCCGAATGACAAACCCTTGAGAAACGGGTTGAGGAGATGCCCGTCGCCCCGGTGGCTCCGGCCGGACTCGGTCTTCTCCAGACGCGCCTTGCGGGCCGCCAGCCCTGTCTGTATGAGGAAGAGTTCGTGAAACACGAGCCGGCGCGTAGCGGATTTCAGATGCTCTCTGTCGGCGGGAAAGTGGATCTCGCATATCGCGTCTTGCAGGTTCGGCAGATGATGACGCGCGAGTATCTCCGCGGGAAGAGGATCTAGAACATGCCCGGCCTCGTCGAGCGCGCGGCGCACGAGAGTGCGCATCCGGCGCGCGTTTATACCTTTGTTGACCGGATAGACCGGTACGAACCGCCCAGCATGAGCGTTCTCTCCTAGAGTCTCTGCATCCTCGACGACTTCGATGCTCTTGGCCGAGATTTGGATACCGTACTTACTCTGCACTTCGCCGGAGACGACTACGCAAGTATCGGGCACCAGTTGCGTGAGAAGCCACCCGCGACCCCACACTGTCGCCGGTATATAGCCCGTCCCGTCGTACAGTTGCACCGAGAGCCCCGGCGTTCTTCCCCGTACCGGTCGGCCTACCCCGCGTACGTTTACCACCCTCCCCACGACCGTCGCCTTCTCTCCAACCCGGAGATCGGAGATCTTTTTGACGTTCGAGAGGTCTTCGTGACGAGAGGGGTAGTGTGAGACGAGGTCAGCGAGAGAGGTTACGCCGAGGTCATTTAGAGCGGCTGCGATCCTAGGCCCGACGCCGGGTAGATCTGTGACCGGGATCGAGCGCAGTTCCGGTAGGGTCGTCCTGAGCGAGAGACCCAGGACGGTATCCCCCGCCGCGGGGCCGCCCGCCCGGACCTCCTCTCTATATGTAGGCCACGCCATATGCTCCCGGTCCGACATGGGAGCCGACCACGCCGCCGATCTCCGCCACGAAACGGCCCTCTACCCGCAGCGCCTCCCTGAGTTCGGCGAGCGGCTCCGGGGCATCGACGTGGCCGAAGGCGAGCGTGCGTCGGGCTTCGGCGGCGGGCTTGGCCTCTTCCAGTATGGCCGCCATCTGACGCTTGCGCCCCCGAGTCCGTTTGTACGGCACCACCTCACCGTTCTCCACGCTCAACACCGGACGTATGTCGAGCGCGGTTCCGAGAAGCCGCTGGGCGCGTCCGATGCGCCCGCTCTTCTGCAAATACTCGAGCGTCCCGACCGCGAACAAGATGTTGCAACGCCGAACCGCCGCCTCCACCGCTTGGCGAACCTCCTCAAAGGAGCCGCCCTCGTCGACCACGCGCAGCGCCTCCAACAGTATGAGCCCTGACCCCATCTCCGCGGTCTTCATGTCCACGACCTCGACAGGACGACCTACCATCCCAGCCGCCGTAACCGCTGAGTCGTACGTCCCGCTTAGCTTGCGCGAGAGGGTAAGCACCAGTACATCGTCGTAGGCGCTCAAGGACTCGTAAGCCTCGACGAACGCCCCGGCCGGCGGCTGGGAGGTGGTCGGGAAGACCGGCGAGCTGCGCAATTTCTCGTAAAACTGCGCGTTCGCGAGATCTACTTTATCCGTATAGGTCTCCTCCGGCCCGAAGGAGAAGCTCAGAGGAACAACCCGCACCTCAGGACGCTCCCGTATTCCTTCGGGCAGGCTCGTAGTAGAGTCCGTGACGATAGCCGTCGTCACTACTCGGCGACCATCTGCAACGGGTATAGCGGCTGTCCGCCCTCTCTAACTTCCACCACGACGTCGCTATCCAGGCTCTGGATATACCCCGATATCTCCTCTACCTCCGCCTCTCCGAAGTCCTCTCCTCGAAGCAGCGTCACGAAGTCCGAACCTCCCTCGACTATATCTCCGGCCAGGGAGCGCGCCACTTCGCGAACCGTCCCCCCAACCGCGCGGAGTTCTCCGTCCAAAAGCCCGATATACTCCCCTTCCCGCACCTCGCGCCCGTCCACCCGCGCGTCCCGCACGGCCCTCGTGACCTCCGCGTACCGCAGAGCCTCCTCTATCTCGCGCATCTCTTCGACGACGTCCTCTGGCTCCTCTTCGGCGTCGTAGCCAACCAGGACTGCAAGCCCGCCCGCGATGCTCTTGGTAGGCACCACGTAAACCTCCGCCTCCTGTACCAACTCTCCTACGCTGCGTGCCGCCGGCACCACGTTCTTATTGTTGGGGAGCAGGACCACGCCCGACACCCCAAGGTTCTCCACGGCTCGAACGAAGTCCTCCGTGCTCGGGTTCGCCCCTTGCCCGCCTTCGACGACTATCGCGCCGGCGGACTCGAAGAGCTCGCGGTTGCCAGCACCCCGGCTCGCGGCCACGATCCCGAGCCTCATAGGCGGGCGTGAAGGAGCGGAAGCGTCCTCCGCCCGCGCCCGCGTCTGAGCCTCCATATCGTCCACCTTGACCCCCGAGAGCCGGCCGAATCTCCCCGCATAAGTGAGGGCGCCGCCGGGGTCTTGAGTGTGCAAGTGGACCTTGACGATATCTCTGTCCGGAATGACGAGAACGCTCTTGCCCATCTCGTGGATACTCTTACCGAACTGTCTCTCGTCGCCACAGAATCCATCAACGATGAATTCCGTACAGTAGCCCCAGGCCTCCTCCGTGGAGTGCGCCACCGCTTCCCGCAACCGGTCGCCGCCGCTCGCAGGTTCCTCTCCGAAACTCACGGGCGTGGAGTCCTCGCCGCCGAGGGCTACCAGAAGGCCATCGAGAATGACCGCTACGCCCGTCCCTCCAGCATCCACGACGCCCGCCTCTCTGAGCACTCGCAGCAGTTCGGGGGTTCGCTTCACTGACGCGTGTGCCTCTCCGGCCGCGGCGCGAAGAACTTCGACCGGATCGTTCTCGCCCCGTTCCACGGCGAGGCGGGCCGCCTCGGAAGCATCCTTTATCACTGAGAGCATAGTGCCCTCTACAGGCTCTCCAACCGCCGCGTAAGCCCTCTCCTTCGCGCCAGAGAGAGCTGCCGCGATAGTTTTCGCGTCGCAGGAGGTCGCCTCGCCCAACACGTCGCAGGCTCCGCGCAGGATCTGGGAGAGTATTACTCCTGAGTTGCCGCGTGCGCCCATGAGCGCGGCCCGCGAGACGGCTCTAGCCGCCGCTTCGCCAGAGAGGTTCGGCGATTTCGAGACGCTTTCGAGCACCGAGCGGAGCGTCAGCAACATGTTCGTACCGGTATCCCCATCCGGGACCGGGTAGACATTCAGCTCGTCTATCCTGGCGGCGCTGGCTGTAAGGGCAGCGTATGCGGCCTCGATAACGGCCTTCAGGTCTACTCGCGCTCCAGCGCTCTGGTGCTCGCCCTGGCTTTTCTCGGCCGTCCCTTCCATCACCCGTCCCTGGCATCTCGACGATGGCCGCTCTGAAGCGACCGGAACTTTTTCTTTTGCAACAAGCTGTGCCCCATGGCGATCTGGTACAATCTCCGCCCGGAGCTTGAGAGTAGGCGTTTCGACGCTGCCTCCGAGCATACACTACACGCTGGTCGGTATCCTAGCACAGGAGTTTTAAAGTGGCGAAAGTATGTTATTCCTGCGGAAAGCACCCAAGCTTCGGCAACGCGCGGAGCCACTCCTTGCGCGCCACGCGTCGCCGCTGGAATCCGAATTTACAGAAGATACGCGTACAGGAAGGTACTGCTACCAAGCGGGTTTACGTGTGCACCTCTTGCCTGAAGGCCTTCAAGGTTCAGAAGGCTACTCCCCGCGTCGCCGCCCCCGAGAGCACGACTGCTTAGAGCCTACTAGTCTGAAACACCCCTCGTTGTGACCAGGCAGCGAATGAGGCACTTGTTCACCCTGCCGGCACCGTCGCTCCCCTGTGTCATCGATGATCAGGCATACGCGAGAGCATAAGCCTAGACGTTGTTCAAACTTATCCTCACTGCTATTGCAGGCTCTCACGCCTTTCGAGGTCTAAGACGGTAGGTGATGTACTCGACCTGCCAACCAGCGTCTACCCGCGCCTTGTGGGAGAGCACCTCGGTCTCAAACCCCTCCGCGGCGACCAGTCGTTGCAAATAGCCCAAGTCGCCGGAGCTACCGAAGAACACCAGCAGCCGTCCGCGGTCTGACAGGTGCAGTCGTGCCTCACGCATGAACCTGGTAAGCGCCCGGTAGCCGGGGTCTGCCGTCGCCATCTCGAGCAAGGCGCGCGGCAGGAACCAGCGGAAGGGCGGGTCGAACACCATGACGTCGAACGGTCCGTCTGCCGTCGGGTCAACTGCATCGAAGACATCGCTGAGCCGGACCTCGAACCGGTTGTCGACTCCGTTGCGACGGGCGTCGTCCCGGGCCGCCCGTACGGCCTCAGGGTTAATGTCTAGCGCCACCACGTCAGTTCCGCCGCGCGCCGCTAGAATGCCGTTTATGCCGCAACCGGTACCCATATCGAGCAGGCGGACATGCTGTAGATCGGTTGTACCTGAGGCGGCACACAAAGCGTGAGGTTCAGGTAATCGAAGGTTTGTCCGTCGGTGCTACCCTCCTCACGCCGCGCGCATTCCCTCCTCGTGCCATCGCCGGATCCGCTCGACTTGCTCTGGCGGAAGCTCCGAAGTATATGCATGACCGCGCGACCGCCGGCGCTCGCTCATGCGGGACAAGGCTGGCCCGCGCGGTTCATGCTAGACCCTCCCCAGCTCGGGGTCCTGCGGCAGTGCTGCTTCGGAGCGTGAGCCTCTGTCCTCCAGCCGTTGCATGAGGGAAGCCATCTCGATCGCGGTCGCGGCTGCCTCGAATCCCTTGTTACCCGCCTTGGTGCCGGCGCGTTCTATAGCCTGCTCGATGGTATCAGTGGTGATGACGCCGAAGACGACCGGCAGGTTCGTCTCAAGCGCCACCGAAGAGATGCCTGAGGCTACCCCGCCCGCCACGTAGTCGAAGTGGGCTGTCGCGCCCCGTATCACCGCTCCCAGGCACATCACGGCGTCATACTGCCCCGAGAGGGCTAGCTTCTTGGCAGCGAGCGGTATCTCGTAGGAGCCCGGCACCCAGACGACGTCCACGGAGGAGAGGTCCCCTCCGTGGCGTTTAATCGCATCGAGCGCGCCGTCGAGGAGCGGACGGACGATGAAGTCGTTGAACCGCGACGCCACGATGCCGAAACGGCGGCCGGCAGCGCTCAGATCACCCTCGATGAGATTAGGCCTCTTCTCCCTCTCCAAGGCTCCGCCTCCTAGTACTTCTCGAAGACGTGGTTGAGCTTGTCCTTCTTGGTCTGGAGGTAGCGTTTGTTCTCGCCGTTCGGCTCGATCTCCAGCGGTATCCGCTCGGTGATCTCCAGCCCGAAGCCTTGGAGCCCCACGACCTTGGTGAGATTGTTGGTCATAAAGCGGATGCTGGAGAGTCCGAGGTCCTTGAGTATCAGGGCACCAATACCGTAATCGCGAAGGTCCGGGGCGAAGCCGAGCCTCTGGTTGGCCTCGACGGTGTCGAGCCCTTCGTCCTGGAGATGATAAGCCTTCATCTTGTTCAAGAGCCCGATACCTCGCCCTTCCTGCTGCATGTAAATGAGGATCCCCTCACCCTCCTCGGCGATACGGGTCATCGCTATCTCTAGCTGCCCTCCGCAGTCGCAGCGCAAGGAATGCAAGGCGTCACCGGTAAGACAGGCCGAGTGGACACGCACGAGGACGTCTTCCTTGCCTTCGGGCTCACCCATCACCAGTGCGAGGTGCGTCATATCGTCCACGTCGTTCTCGTAGGCCCGAAGGCGGAACTCACCAAACTTGGTCGGCAGCCGGGTCTCTACAGCGAACTTGACATGCCGCTCGTAGCGGCGACGGTACTCAATAATCTGAGCAACCGTTACCATCTTAACGTCGTGCTCCTTCGAAAACTTTTCGAGGTCCGGGACGCGCGCCATCGTACCGTCCTCTTTCATGACCTCGCAGATAACCCCCGCAGGCTTGAAGCCAGCCAGACGCGCAAGATCCACCGCCGCCTCGGTCTGGCCGGCCCGCTGCAAGACGCCGCCGGGACGCGCGCGCAAAGGGAAGACGTGACCAGGCATCACCAGGTCGTCCGGCCCCGTAGCATCGTCCACGGCGACCAGACAGCTGTGAGCGCGGTCTGCGGCCGAGATGCCGGTCGTAATGCCGTCTTTCGCCTCGATAGAGGCCGTGAAGGCAGTTCCCATACGCGAGGCGTTGTGCTGCACCATCTCTGGGATCTCCAGGCGGTCAATGATCTCGCCAGCCATCGGCAAACAGATCAGACCGCGCGCATGAGTAGCCATAAAGTTTATGTCGTCGGCGGTTACGAGCTCGGCGGCCATCGTAAGGTCACCCTCGTTCTCTCGATCCTCATCGTCACAGACGATGACCATCTTACCGTTCTTTATGTCTTCGATGATCTCCTCTATGGGACTAAACGGCATCTTCCACTCTCCTCTCGGATGTTTGTAAACCTTTGCTTAACCGCGGCTCTAACAACCGCTCCACGTACTTACCTATGACGTCGGCCTCCAGGTTCACTCGGTCACCAGGGGCGAGAACTTTTAGGTTCGTCGCATCCCTGGTCTGAGGCAAGATGGAGACTGTAAACGAGCGAGACCCAAGGGAGACGAGGGTGAGGCTGATCCCATCCACGCACACGCTCCCCTTCTCCACAGCATACTTAAGTACTTCTACGGGCGCGGAGAACTCCCAGATCTCTGCGTCTCCCTCCGGCGAAACCTTCAGGATCTCTCCTACCCCGTCCACGTGCCCCTGCACGATGTGGCCGCCGAACCTGCTACCCAGCGTCATCGCCCGCTCTAGGTTAACGAGATATCCTTCTTCGAGATCGCCGAGAGCCGTCCGCCTCAGCGTCTCCTGCATCGCGTAGAAGACAAGCGTCTCTCCGGCTACCTCGCTGACGGTGAGACAAACACCATTGACCGAGATGGAGTCACCTATCTCCGCATCTTCAGCAAGATCAGCGGCGGAGACGCTGATCCGCGACATGCCACCCTCCTCCATGAAGACGATACGTCCTATACCTTCAACCAGCCCGGTGAACAAGATCCTCCTCCGACTCTAGCGGGTAGAGCGTCACGGCGACGTCCTCCCCAACTTGCTCCACAGCCTCCACGCGGAATTCAGGAGCCTCATTCATACCCGCGACCTTTAGCGATCCCATGAGCGAGATTCCTCCCTCTCCCAGCACTTTCGGTGCATAGAACAACGTCATCTTGTTGACGAGGCCCCGAGATACGAAGCGGCCAACAGTCTCCCCGCCCCCCTCGACGAGCAAGCCTCGAAGGCCTCTTCTCCCTAACTCCTCAAGCACAAAGACAAGGTCTAACTCCCCGCTCACCAAGGGCGCCGGCACGACCTCGACGCCTAAAGAGCGAAACTCGTCGGCCCGGTCGGCCCTGGCGTCCTCGCTAACGAAGATTACAACCGGATTCTCATCCACCGTGCGGACGAGCCGAGCATCAGTCGGGATAGTCAGGCGGGGGTCCAGGATCACCCGGGTGACGGATGGTGGCTCATCTGGTAGACCGCGCGGGGTGAGGAGCGGGGCGTCGGCGTGTACGGTACCGGCCCCGACGAGCACTGCTCCGGCCTCGGCGCGCAGCAGGTGTGCCCTCTCTCTGGCGGCCTCGCCCGTAATCCACTTGCTCTCGCCGCCTGATGCCGCGATCCTGCCGTCTAAAGTCGTCGCAAGCTTGACGTGGACAAAGGGCCGCCCCGTTACCATCAAGTGCAAGAACTGCTCGTTCTGTTTCTCGAAGAGGCCGTCGTCCAGCACCTCCACCTCCACCCCAGCCTCGCGCAAAAGGTCCACGCTGCGCCCCCGCATCTTTGGGTTGGGGTCGAGGCATCCGGCCACAACGCGCCTCACGCCGGCACGGAGGATCGCATCAGTGCAAGGAGGAGTCTTGCCCTGATGATTGCAGGGCTCCAGAGTCACGTAGAGTTCGCCCCCGCGAGCGGCGGACCCAGAACCGCTCAGCGCAACAATCTCGGCATGCTCTCCTCCCGCGCGAGCGTGCCAGCCCTCGCCGATAACCGAGCCGTCGCGTGCCACAACCGCCCCCACTAGAGGGTTGGGCGCAGCCGTATACCGTCCGTGCTCCGCAAGCTCGCGGGCGCGTCGCATGAGAACATCCCGAACCACGAGTTCCTTTCTCCCATCCGGACTATCACCGTCGGCGCCGGACTACGACCCAGAGGTCTTCACCGGCTCAACCCCCAAAGCTCTCGCCGGGGGTTCGCGGGCTGCCCGGGAAGCTCACGGCCTCCGCGGGTTCACCGCCGGTGCGGGAATTTCACCCGCCCCCGAAAGCTACCGAGAATAAGCTACCATATGGAGATCAAGCGGACAAGGAAGCAGTTCGTAATGCTTCTACGCCTCTCCGGCAGCCCGCCTCCCGGCCTCGATTATCTTGCGCATCTCGCTGGCAGGATCTCCCCGGTACACTGCCGAACCCGCGACGAGCACCCGCGCCCCTGCCGCCACCATCAAGGGAGCAGTCTCGGCGGTAATGCCTCCGTCCACCTGAATAGGCACGTCCGTCATCTCCCGGAGTCTCCGCACCTTCTCGGCCATCTCCGGGATGAAAGCCTGGCCTCCGAACCCGGGGTTGACGCTCATCACGTTCACATAGTCCAGATGCGGGAACGCCCATTCGAGCATCTCAGGAGGGGTAGTGGGATTCAAGGCGCAACCAGCTTCGAGACCAGCAGCCCGGATCGCGCCAAGCGTACGATGAAGGTGCAGAGTCACCTCCGGCTGGACCGAGATGCTGACGACGCCGGCCGCGACGAAGGCCGGTATTAGCGAGTCCGGCCTCATCACCTGCAAGTGTGCGTCCACCGGTAGGCTCGTGGCGCGCACGAGCGCGGCGGCGACGTCCGGCCCCACCGTCAGGTTAGGCACGAAATGGTTGTCCATAACGTCGAAGTGGACGAGCTCGGCACCACCAGCCTCCGCCCTTCGTACCTCCTCCGCGAGGTTGGCGAAGTCCGCTGCGAGGATAGATGGAGCCCCGACCACTCTATCCCCCACGTTGCTAAAAAACCCCAAGGGCCCGTACCTTTCTATTCAGGTTGGCGCTTTACGCTTTGAAGGTGGCTATTGTACAGAAAGCGGGCTTACTGGCCTCCCAGCGTCTCTTTAAGGGACTTGACGGAGGAGGCGATGATGCGGGAGACCTTCCGTTGAGGGAGACCGAGACGTTTTCCGATCTCCGTCTGCGAGAGAGCATGTACGCGCGGTAAAACACCCCCGCCCGTGCGGGTGGAGCTAGTATAGGCGATGCATAACGCGCGACATGGGCAGCTCTGCGGGACGGCCGTCCGGTTACGCTGGAGGTATACTTTATATAGGGGGTCCGTCCTCACTGTCACCCAGAAGATCCGCGTGTCGTTACAGAGGTCGCAGTAACACACGATTGTATCGGCCAGCTTCGCCAGCTTTACGTCCTGCCCGCAGCCTTCGTGGGTTATGAGGAAGGCGGCGCAAGCCAGGCATACCTCTTCTTCGGTGATCCTTCGGGATGGTCCGGGTTTGGGCTTCTTGCCGTTCATCTGCGTCATTATCGGCACACCGGACGAACACCTTTAGCCCGTTCCTAGAGGCCGCTCGCCACGACCTCCAGTGTCGTGCTTCCTTCCGCGAGATAGTTCCCGCCGGGACTCGTCGTCCGCGCTACGCTCAGAGAGGACGGTAGCACCCAGCTGGGGGTCTTCGTCTAGCGGGGTGGCTCTTCGTGCCCCCGGGATAACCGTAGCCACCGCGCTCGGTATTCTAAGACTGGCCGGCGGGCGTATGTTAGCCCTTAGGTGTTACCAGAGCTCCCGAGCTGACTGGGATAGGTTACTTATCGGGACTCCGGTCCTGCTACGTGCCTCTATTCACCAGATCGCCGCTAAGACGTTTTCTCGGGAAACTGAGCTTCCGGTGACAGAAATTCTCGGAAACCAAGAAGCTACGAAGGCAAAAAAAGAGCCGAGGCTGTTAGACCCCGGCTCTGCACTACCTCATTCAAGATTCTGGCGAATGCATAGCACCGCAAGCCCCAAGAGTCTCCCCGGTTGGCGTTATGACATCGACCCCACTCCCGCCGCACGCAATATCGTTACCGTACCTGGCGGCGGCCCCTACGCAAACGGCGGCGGCCCTGCCAGCGGCCTCTCTTGCATGGCACACACGTTGGACGGAATATATGACGGGCAGTCTGGCGGCTGCCCCTGCGCACCGAAGTCGACAGGACCTTGTACACCGAAGTCGACCGGACCTTCCTCGTTAAACATGGCACACACATTGGACGGCACCCATGAGGGGCAGGGCCGATGATCCATAACAAAGTGGGCTTGGTAAACGCCTGTGCTGCTTAAGGGACTAGCGATAGCGGAGGATGTAGCCATCGCCAGCATTACCGTAGCGCCAACTACTATAAGCAGCATCTTTAGCCGTTTCATTCGAAACTACCTCCTCTACTCTCCTTGCAACCTCCGATGGGTTGCAACTAGCTGTAACTTACCTACCGCCCGCCGGATGCGTCCTCCTCCTTGGCTCGGCCGCCCCCCTCTCCGTCGCCCCAGCCGCGGTTCTTGCCAGAGAGCTTGCCGCCCCCGCCTCCCGGCTGATCGGCGAACCTGCCGCACATGGCGTGTGCGGTGAGCGGGATCTTGGACACCTGGAAGATCCGAAAGTCCTCTGCGCCCGCCGACCAGGTCTTGGGCGGGTCCGCCTCGCTGCCCCCGCCGGGGCGGATGTGAGACCAGAGTATGTTGTTCGAATTGTCATTGGACGTCCCTGCTCCCCCCGAGAGGAGATAGGTGTTTTCCGGGCAGCGTGAGGTGTTGGAGTTGATCACGTTCTTGCCCCACTCCGTGTCCTGTTGGAACGCCAGGTCTTTCACCAGGTCTCTCCGAATGCATACCGAGTAGCCGCGCACGTCTTGGGCGGGTCTCTTAGGAACACCAGTATCATGGTTTTCAAGCTTGATGATCCAAGAGCCGAACCGACCCCCCGGATTGGGTTGGCTGCGGGTGAGGTCGATCAGCCATGGCTCGCTGCCGACGAAGGCGAAGCCGCCCCCTATGGCCATATCGGTGGCTGCGCAAGGGGGCGTGAGCTCCACCTCCCAGTACGAGGGGAGACTTCCGTTGGAGGAGGTATGGTAGAGACTATCGACGCCGCGGGGCACCAACGACTCGGGGGCGCACACCGCGTAGGCCGTGAAAGGAGCAAATTTGGCTGACCCTGCTTTCATGGCCTCCACGACCCAGGCCGTCTCGGAGCCCGCTTCCTCGGGGGTGGCCGGGCGGCTGGCGCGGATGCTCCACTTGCTGATCGGGCGATGGAGGTCGAACCCCCCGCTTATGGCCTGGTAAAAGTCGGGGCATTGCGCTACGGCCTTGTAGGTGCCTGATTTGCCGTTGTCTGCCGTCGAGTTCGCCATCACGAACTTCAAGGGGTTGGTTACCGAATTCTCCGCCTGGGCGGGCTGCAGCCCCTCCGAGGATTGCTCCTCTTTTGAGGATTGCTCCTCCTCTGAGGATTGCGCCTCTGCCGCCGATGTCGCGATCGCCACTAGGATCAAAGCTGCCAGGCTTACCGCCATCAACACCGCTGTTAGCGTCCCGAAGAAATGCTTCGTCGTTCTAGTCATTATTTTTCTAGTCCTTTCTTAGTGGGGGCGGGAAAGGACTAGGAACCCGCCCCCATATGTACACCCCGACTATGACGCACATTGGATAGTTTGAGAAATAGGACAATTGCCCATACTTGGTGTTGCATGGGTTGCTACGTGCAGTTGCTTGCAGACGCTATTCACCAAGATGCCAATAGTTGACGCGCCTCCTCTACTAAGCACCATCTCCTCCTGCTCCTG
>CADCVD010000021.1 GCA_902806055.1 uncultured Rubrobacteraceae bacterium | reverse complement strand
TCCTTGTCGTGACGCGCAGCCAGAAGAGCCGCCTCGTTGACGAGGTTCGCAAGGTCGGCGCCGGTGAAGCCGGGCGTCGAGCGGGCCAGGGTCGGTATGTCCACGTCCGGGCCGAGCGGCTTGCCTCGGCTGTGAACGCGCAGGATCTTCTCGCGACCGGGGAAGTCGGGGCGGTCCACGACGATCTGGCGGTCGAAACGGCCGGGCCTCAGGAGAGCCGGGTCGAGGATGTCCGGACGGTTGGTCGCGGCGAGCATGATGATCCCGCTCTTGGCATCGAACCCGTCCATCTCCACGAGGAGCTGGTTCAAGGTCTGCTCGCGCTCGTCGTGGCCGCCGCCAAGGCCCGCTCCACGCTGCCTGCCGACCGCGTCGATCTCGTCCATGAAGATGATGCACGGGGAGTTCTGCTTGGCCTGCTCGAAGAGGTCGCGCACACGGCTCGCGCCAACGCCGACGAACATCTCCACGAAGTCCGAGCCCGAGATGCTGAAGAACGGCACCCCGGCCTCGCCGGCTACCGCCCGCGCCAGGAGCGTCTTGCCGGTTCCCGGAGGTCCGACGAGCAGAGCACCCTTGGGGATGCGCGCGCCGAGCTTCTGGAACTTCTGCGGGGACTCCAGGAACTCCTTGATCTCCGTGAGCTCCTGAACAGCCTCATTGGCCCCAGCGACGTCCGCAAAAGTCACCTTCGGAGAGTCCTTGCTCATACGCTTGGCGCGACTCTTGCCGAAGCTCATCACCCGGTTGCCGCTTCCCTGCATGCTGCTCATCAGGAAGAAGAAGAGCAATAGGATTATAAAGAGCGGCGCGAGCGTGCTGAGGATCGTAAGCCAGAACCCTGTATTCTGCGGGTCGGTATCAAAGGGTATTCCCGCCTCGTTGAATACGGCGGCTATGTCGTATTCCCTGGGGTAAGAGAACTCGAACTTGTAGGGGTCCTCGCCGGACTCCTGGATCTGGCCGGTGACGGTCTGATCTTCATCCTTGACCGTAAGCGCGCCGGTTTCGCCCTCGGGGACGCCCGTGACGAAGCTCTGGCTGTCTACCGCCTGCTGGAACTCCTGAGAGTCGAGCTTGGTGACGTTCGGGGATGCGTTGTTTATGAGGCTGACGATCAGTATGGCGAAGAACGCCAGGACTAATATGTAGAGACCGCCGCCTCTTAGGAATCTGCCCAACTGTTTTACCTCTCCTGAGAGATTCTTAGGAACGAGAGGATTATACTACCTGCCCGCCAAATGGAAGTGTGCGCTTCGACACGCTTCAGGAGGACGTTTCGTCGAAGACCTCTTCTTTAAGGACGCAGATGTCCGGGAGGTTGCGGTAGGCGCCCCCGTAATCGAGTCCGTAGCCCACTACGAACTCGTCTGGTACCTCGAAACCCAGGTACTTCACGTCGAGCTCCACCCTGCGCCGCGTCGGCTTGGTCAGGAGCGCGCAGATCTCTAGAGAAGCCGGTTTGCGCGCAAGCAGCGAACGTATGAGATACGAGAGCGTGAGGCCGGTGTCTACTATGTCCTCGACGATGAGGACGTGGCGACCGGTGATGTCTTCTTCGAGATCTTTTAGGATGCGTACGACGCCGCTACTGCTCGTCCCCGAGCCGTAAGAGCTTATGTCCATGAAATCTATCTCGCACGGCAGGTCTATACACCGCATGAGGTCTCCCATGACCACCACGGCGCCGCGCAGGACGCCGACGAGCAGCAGCCTCTCCCCCGTGTAGTCCCGGGTGATGCGCTCCCCCATCTCGCGCACCTTCTCCGTTATCTGCTCGCTGGATATGAGAACCTCGGACACGTCGCCCATCATACTGCTCATCTTCACTGGATTCTCTCCACCTCCACCCGCAGCGTCCTCGTCGTCTCCGTTTCTACCCCAAACTCTTCCCCCAGCTCCCCCAGAAAGATCCAGGCCACCCTCCCCTGCCTGTCGACCAACAACGGCATCCGATGCCGGAGATCCTTCGGCACCTTTCGATCCTTCATCGCCTTGTAGACTTTCTTCGCCCCCCCGAGGCCCATCTGCCGGATAGTATCCCCCTCCTGCGTCATACGCACCCGGTACGGCCCCCAAGAGGAGTCGAGATACGCGACCTCCTGCCGGGCGGCATCCTCAGGGTCGTAACCCCGAACCTCTCGCACCTCCAGGCGCCAGCCGGCGAACTCGAGCTCCTCGCCCGGCCTGAGTTCCTTCTGGCAGGAGGACGGCTCCGTCCTGTGGTAAAAGGCGATCTCCTCCCCGATCCGGCACGCGGCTATCACGCTCCCCGGAAGGTTGACAACCCGCGTTCCACCCTCTCTTCCGGCTATCTCCAGAACGTTCTCTACTGCGAACGAGTCGAGAAAGCCCTCGTCAGAGGTCAGCGTAGCGTAAGCTCGCCGTACCGCGTGACGCCTGAGCGCGGGCGACATCTTCCAGAGCTCGCCGAGCGGCACGACGACCTCCTCACCTCGCCGACGGATCAGCCCAGTGACGAGGTCTTCGAGGGCTTCGAGGTCCTCGCGCAAGAGGGAGGCGGCGCGGGCTATGTTGCCGCCTGCCCCCGGATAGAGCTCCTCTAAGACTGGCAAGGCCTCCAGCCGCACCCGGTTGCGAGCGTACTTGGGAGTGAGGTTCGTCGAGTCCATCCGGTACGGTTGCCCCAGGAGGCTCAGGTAGGTCAGTACATCGGCCCTTCGGTTCTCTATCAGGGGTCTCACCACCCGCCCGCGCACCGGCGGTATACCGGAGAGCCCCCGCACCCCAGATCCGCGCGCCAGGTTCAGCATGACCGTCTCGGCCACATCATCGGCGGTATGCCCCGTTGCGATAGTAGAAAGTCCTTCCTCGTCCGAGACCTCCTCCGCGAGACGGTACCGCTCGTTTCGGGCCTCCTCCTGAACGTTTCCGCCGCTAAGCTCGATAGTCAGCCCTACACACGGAACCTCCAGCCTCTCGCACATCTCACGGACGAACAGCGCGTCCTCACGAGACTCCTCGCCGCGCAGCCCGTGGTCAACGTGTAACACCACCGGCCGCCCTCCAAGCTCTAAAAGCGCGTGCAGTAGCGCAACCGAGTCCGGTCCGCCTGAGACCATCGCCAACGGACGCGAGAGGTCCATACCGAAGCGCCGAGCAGTTCGCTTCATGATGGTGAGTAGATCGACAGGCTGCATAAGCCCATTGTAGAGGACCCGCGTCAGATCCAGGACTTCTCGAACGGCTCGTGGCTCTGCAAGAGACGTAAGGGTAGCGTTCCCCGCTCTCCTCGCGCAGTCTAAGAAGAGCGGCTGTTAACTAACTGCAACGGCACCGCCGACTACAGCCGTAGCCTCTCCGCCACCAGCGACCGCCGTGGCACCACCAGCGACCGCCGTGGCACCACCAGAAGCGACGACGACAAGCTCTTCTCCGCTCCCCTCCGATGTAGCGGGCTCCTGCTCAACAGCTACCGGTTCTTGCTCTAGGACGAGGAACTCCTCATCGGGAAGGATTGGAGTCTGTACCTCGGCGACTGCAAGCTCAGCGGGAACAACGGCTGGCTCCAAGAGAGCAGCCGGCGCGACGTTCGGCTCCAAGAGAGCAGCCGGCGCGACGTTCGGCTCCAAGAGAGCAGCCGGCGCGACGTTCGGCTCCAAGAGAGCAGCCGGCGCGACGTTCGGCTCCACGGGAGCGGCCGGTCCGGCTAGCGGTACGGGAGCTGGAGATGTCTGCAGAGGCGCGATCGGGATGGCCAGTGGTATGGGAAGTGGAGACGGTTGTAGAGGTGTAACGGGCGGTACCGGTGCGGTCGCATCAGCTGAGGTAGCCTCGAGAGGCAACGGCAGTATAGGCTCGGCAGGTAAGAAGCCCGGGTCCACCGCTACTACGTCGGGCAATACCGCAGTCGTTACTTCTCCCAAGGGCGTCTCGAGGCCCACGACCGGTACCGGAAGATCCATCACGTCCGGAGCACTCCCGCCGCCAGCGTCTTCGATCACCGCCGCTGTACCGACCCTCTCCGAGTCGTCGTCATCTCTTAAAGCGTCGTCACCCTCAGAACTACTCTCAGAGTCTTCCTCATTGCTGGAGACGTCTTCTTCAGCGGAGCCCGCCTCTTCTTCATCTCCGGCGGTGCCGCTGCTTGAGTCGACCGAATCCGGAGCCCCTGAAGAGCTGAGATCGCCTCCAGGCCCGAAAAAAGCCTGACACGCTCTGGGGGCGAGCAGGGCGAGCAGAGCCAGAACGACGAGAACCGCAATGACTCTCCTCGCCACGTATACCTTTTTTCCAGATCGGGAGTCTTCGTCTCCCTGCATAAGGCTTCCTCCTGCCCCCTCCCCCGGTTTTCTTGCCGCCTCCGGACATGGCACACCGGCACACGCCTCCACGGCGCCGCGAGCCCGATCTTCTCAACCTGAAGGAATATAGCGGACGCTTGAACGAGGGGCAACTGCTTAATGGAAACCAAAGGCTTGTTCGGCTTTGCACCAAAAGTTGGGGTATTGCGTAGATATGGTAGCTCGATTCTGAACTAGCCACTACTTCTTGTGGCTCTTGTAATTTATATTCAAGGCCGACCCGGTCTCCTCGCAAAAACCTCTGCACCGTTTCTGTCGCGAGAGGTATTAGGGCGTGACTCGTACAGCGATACCTCTGGCTCTCCCGACGGTCCCGAGCGTGAGTACGTGTCAGGGCAGCCTGGAATGGAGCGATAGCGCTTGTGGTGGTCTGCCGCGAAAAACAAAGGCCCCAGTATGAGCCGGGGCCTTTAGTAGCGGGGACAGGATTTGAACCTGTGACCTTCGGGTTATGAGCCCGACGAGCTACCTGGCTGCTCCACCCCGCGTCGCAGAGGTATTTATAGCATGCCGCCCTAGTTTGTAAAGGCACGCCTCCCCATGCTACTTTAAGCGGGCATGGTTACGGTTCTGACGATCCTGACGCTCGCGAGCGGGCTCTTGGCCCTCATCTCCGGGGTCTTTGCGCTCAGGGCCGGGTTGAAACTCCGACGCACCTATCTCGGACTACGAGCGTACCTTTATGCCGAGGTGACCCGGCTCACGCAACGCACCTCCGAGGTCGAGAAAAACCTCACCACCCTCGACGCTCGCGCACAGGCTCTGCCGATCCATATCCGTGAACTGCAACAAAACCTCGCCACGCTCCGGATCCTCTCTAACACCCTGGGTAGCTCTCTCCGACAGGCCCAGAAAGCACTCTCTTCTACCGCCCTCAAATCCTCACTCACCAAGCCTTTCGCCGAAGCTCCGGATGATTCGTCTTAAGACGGGCCTCAGCGCCGCCATCCTTGGCGCTGAGGCCGAGACTACGCGTTCCTGAGATCGTTCGCTAGAAACCTGGTGGTGCTCATACTTTGGCACACTCGTATACTGGCAGTATGAATGAAGAGACAGGCTCGGAAGAGATACCTCTCCCACAGGCTCATGTGATCTCGGGCGAGGTATGCGAGGTGTGCGGGACGGAGATGTTCGGCCTGCACTGCAAGCTCGTCTGTCCCAATTGCGGCTATCGCCGTGACTGCTCTGACCCCTGAGCGATAGGGCCTGTGTACACGCAGGAGAACCTGACGCTGCAGCCTCAGAGCCGTTCGTTGCCCTACGTCGCCCGGAGCTCGCCGTGGGAGGACGCTGTTTCGAGACGCTCAAGACCTCAAGCTATCGCTGTGCAGCTACTCTGCGTATAGCCGTTACGGCACCGAAGTCGCAACTACTCCACCTGAGTGCCTGGTCCGGAGAGCGCTACGGAGCTGAACGACAACTACGCATCCAGAGATCGTTCTTACAGCGTCTTCTGCCTTTGCCGTCTCGAGCATATGTTCGAGCTCTTGAGGCTCTCTATGATACTCTATCGCCCCTCGGTAGGCGGATAGAACCGCATTGAGTTCTCGATGCCCTCGGGCTTCGCATCGGGGCTTTCGGCCTTTACACTAGCCTGACAGCGGGCTTGGCTGATATGTCAGATGGAGGTCTCCTCCCTCATCGAGCTCGTGCGCCGAATTGTGTGTGCATCCGGCTACCTGCGCGAGGACCCGTCTGGATTAAGAGTTAGTGCGAGTTGCGAAGTCGCTCTCTGAACATCCGACCGCGGTAGAGAGGCTTCTGCTCCTTCCCAGGCAATGGGCAAACGTCGAGTGACGAGATATAAGGCAACGCGGCGCTCCTTCACGCCAAGGTGTTGACATCCAGTACAGACCCGAAGATATTAATCCTTTGTTCATCGGGGGGAGTACAAGAAGGGGAGTGCTGCTGATGAAACAGTTCGCCATGCCCGATCTCTACTGCCCGTTCACCCCGGCTATCAACGAGCATGCGGAGGCCGAAGGAGAAGGCACCGTACAGTGGGCCTTCTCTTTCGGCCTCTTGCCGGACGAGAGATCGGTCCGCACCTTCCGAGCCGCCGCCATGAGGCATCTCGCCGCCAGGACTTATCCGCACCTCGGTCTCGAAGAGCTCAGCCTGATATCCGACTGGTACTCCTGGCTGTTCTTCCGGGACGACCAGCGAGACGAAGGCACTGAAGTCGGGAGGAGCCCTGGCGAACTTTCGAGTTTGGACAGGCGCTTGCTCGCGATCCTGGAGGGCGCGGATGTTTCGGCGACGATGAACCGATGGCCGATGCCGTGCTCGAGCTCAGCTTGGTGCCGCGATGAGGAGCGACTCTACTTCTTCTGCAGTTAGTGGTCTAGAGAAACGGTATTCTTGACCGAAGCCGCATCCAACCTCTCGCAGCCGCTCAAGCTGATCCGGGGTCTCAACGCCCTCGGCTACTACGTCCATCCCGAGTTGGTGTGCCAGGGTCGATATAGTCTGTACGATCTCGGCCTTCTCACCCATCGCGTTTACGAAGGAGCGGTCAATCTTCAGGACATCCACAGGGTTGCGATGCAGAAGCCCCAGGGAGGAGTAGCCTGTGCCGAAGTCATCCAAGAGTACCCTGATGCCCAAATCTGATGCCCAAATCCTTCAAACTCGCGAGAGTGGCGACCGTAGCCGCTTCGTCGCGCATAAAGGTGCTCTCGGTTACCTCGAGTGACAAATCGCGCCCGTCGAGGCTGGTTCGTCCGAGAACCGCAAAGGTGCTCTCGGCAAGATCGGGGCGAGCGAGTTGAGCGGCCGAGACGTTGATGCTGATGCCGAGCGGTAAATGATCCGGGAACCGCTTTTGCCAAAGGGTAGTCTGACGGCAGGCTTCCTCGAGCACGAACCGATCTATGTGGAAGATCAGATCCGTTTCCTCGGCTAGCGGGATAAACTCCTCGGGACAAAGGAGCCCCCTCTCGGGATGTTGCCAGCGCGCCAGGGCTTCAAAGCCAACGATCCGGCCGCTCGCCAGCCTCACGATGGGCTGATAGTAGACGACGAACTCCTCCTGATCCACGGGGCGGCGGAGATCAGTCTCCAACCTGAGTAGCGAAACGGCGCGGGTACGCATAGCAGAGTCGAAGACCGCATGGCGCGCCATACTCCCGTGTGAGATGTCCCATCGTGGAGGAGCCCTATATGCCGTGGCTACCAGAAGAGGCTTTCAGACGGCAAGACGAGTCGCCTGACGAGGAGTTCTACCGGATGCCTCGGCTCGTCACCCACATAGACGAGCGAGCTATAGCCGCCGTGACCCAACTCTACAGGGAGTACTTCCCACCAGACGGCGTCATCCTGGACCTCATGAGTAGTTGGATCAGTCATCTGCCGCCAGAGATCGGATACCGCCGCGTTGTGGGCCTGGGCATGAACGAGGAGGAGCTGCGTCGCAACGAGAGGCTCGACTCTTGCGTCGTGCAGAACCTCAATCGGGAACTGCGCCTGCCCTTCGGGAACGAGGAGTTTGACGGGGCTGGGATCTGCGTCTCTATCGACTACCTGACCCGGCCCGTGGAGGTACTGCGAGAGGTCGGACGCGTCTTGAAGGTCGGTAGCCCGCTCATCATTTCGTTCTCCAACCGTTGTTTTCCTGATAAAGCTGTATCGATTTGGCACCGTTTGGACGACCGAGGCCGTATGCAGCTTGTCGAGCGTTACCTTCATGAAGCGGGAAACTGGAGCGACATAAGTAGCCTCGACCGTAGTTCGAGGCGTCTGTTCAGCGACCCGCTCTACGCCGTGGTCGGAAGAAGTGCGGGGCCGCATGCGGAAGTACGAGAAGCACTCTGAGCCCGTTTTTTGAGTCCTGTGCCAGAGCCTGACTATCGGCCGGTAGCGTCACTTAGCAAACCAGATGGAGCGGTCGTTGGGCGAGGAAGTAGCAGACTGTTACTCTCCAACAAGCGCAATCGCCTCTCCCCTCGCAGCTCGCTCCCAACCGCTTCCTGAGTCGTAGAACCTCGCAGGCTCTCTGAGAGCGCAGGACGGGCGTGATGCAGGACAAGGTAGAGGGGTTAGAGTGTTCGGAAGCCGCGCGTACCTATTGCAGTCGTCCTTTGGCGAGCCAGAGAATCTTGTTCCAAACAACCACGAAAATACGCTACAGGCAACTCACCCCGCACCAAAGAGAACCGGCGTGAGAAGTACACGGACTGTATAGTTCGGCCCTGAGGAGTAAAGTAAGGGCCGGCCTAAAGGAAGAGACGGGGAACATGTACCAGATGCAGCCCCTTTTTATGGTGTCCGGCCCTTAAGGATCACAGGTTACACAGCCTTCCACACCCTACACAAGGTCAAGTCGACTCTACTACAGGGTACTTGAGCTAGACCCATATCTGACAGCTGCATTCAAAGTAGACTCTACTTACTTTGACTACACCGTTAGACTTCTACGGATCTCAAAATGATCAGGCAGTAGGCAAGGACACGCGGCTCATCAAAAGGCTACCTTCAAGAGGCCTGAAACGTCGAGAGCATCCAAAGGCCTGGACCGGAGTCTGCGGGATCTCTTTGCACGCCCGCTCTACACCGTGTTCGAAAAGAGTAGCCGTGTATACGAGAAACAACCCGAATGGGGTTGTGCTTAACGCTAGACTAACTAGTTGTCTAACGTTGGCGTGCATCTCACCTTATACCTAAATGTAGAGGTTACATATATTAGCGACACCCTATGTTGTATGTCCTGCGTAAGAAGCATCCCAGAAAGCAGTCTGGCTCGCCCGTTCGGTCCTCCCTCGCAGGGTACGCGACGCACCCTCTGCTTTGGCTCAACCAGCCGACGTAGCTCCGGTGGTCTCATGCAGGGGTAGGCCCACGTAGTTCTCTGCCAGGGAGGTCGCCGCAGCCCGGGAAGACGTCACGTAGTCGAGCTCGGCCTTCTGCAAGCGGTACTGATAATCGTCTCCGTCGTGGAAGCGGTGCAGCATGGACGTCATCCACCAGGAGAACCGCTGCGCGTTCCACACGCGGCGCAGACACGTCTCGGAGTAAGCATCCAAAAGGATGGTCTGTCCGGTCGAGTAGAACTCGGTTAGGGCACGAGAGAGAACGCGGACGTCGGCGACGGCGAGGTTCATGCCCTTCGCACCTGTGGGCGGGACGATGTGGGCGGCGTCGCCGGCCAGAAAGAGGCGACCGTGCTGCATAGGCTCGGTAACGAAACTGCGCATCCCCACGATATCCTTCTGGAAGATGTTGCCTTCTTGAAGCGTCCAGCCGTCGCGGGTGGCGAGCCGTGTTCTGAGCTCCTCCCAGATCCGATCGTCGGGCCAGTTCTCGGTCTTGTCGTTCGGGTCGCACTGAAAGTAGAGGCGTTGTATCTCGGGAGATCGCGTGCTGACCAGCGAGAAGCCACGTTCGTGGAGCGCATAGATCAACTCCTCCGAAGATGGAGGTCCCTCTACGAGGATGCCGAACCAGCCAAACGGGTAGGTGCGCGTATACTCCCTACGGATGTCTTCCGGGATCGAGAGCCTCGACACCCCGAAGAAGCCGTCGCAGCCGGCGACGAAGTCGCAGGTGATCTCCTCTTCCTCCGTACCCCCTTGAAAACGGACGGCCCTAGCGTCGAGGTCGAGCTCCGCGCCCCTGCGAAAGCGAATCTTCGGTTTCGAGATATCGAGATTATGCAGGCTAACGGCGGCGGCCTCGAAGATGATCTGCCCGCCCGCCTCCAGCCGCGTGCGGTAGAGGTCCTTGACGACCTCATGCTGGCCGTACACCGTGATCGTGCGCCCGCCGGTTAGTCCGGTCATGTCGATGCGGCGGCCACCGCCGCCGAAGCGCAGCTCGATGCCGTGGTGGACCGCCCCCTCCTTCTCCATGCGCTCCCCGACGCCCGTCTCCTTGAGCAACGTCGCCGTCCCGTCCTCGAGCACGCCCGCCCGGACCGTAGTCTCCACGTCCTCGCGGCTTCGGAGTTCGAGCACGACAGAGTCGATGCCCTGGAGGTGCAGCAGATGCGAGAGCAGCATTCCCGCTGGTCCACCTCCAACGATGCCTACCTGTGTATGCATTGCTCCTCGCTTTCTTCGTGCGTTTCGCTCGAACGGCCTCCCGATCTCCGGCTAGCCGCTGGTTGCGCCGGACGTCGCCTCGACGGTCGTCCACTCCGCCCACATCGCCTTCGGACCGCGAAAAGACATGTTCGGGTCGAACTCGAACTCCTGGTCAGGCGGAGAGAGCCGCAGGTCGGGCAGCCTCTGTGTTAGCAGCTCGAAGGCGATGCGAGCCTCAAGACGGGCCAGCGGCGCGCCGAGGCAGAAGTGGATGCCGTGACTGAACGCTATGTGCTTACCTGCGTTCTCGCGGCGGATGTCGAACTCGTCCGGGTCCTCAAAGACACTCTCGTCGCGGTTGGCGGAGGCCAAAAGCAGCATGAGCCTCGCGTCTTCGGGGACCTCGACCCCGGCTATCTCGACGGACCGGGTCGTCGAGCGGCGCCACGCGGGGACCGAGGTGTCACGTCGAATTATCTCCTCCACGGTGTTCTCGATCAGGGAGGGATCCTCTCGCAGTTCGTCCCAGAGTCCGGGACGAGAGAGCAATTGACGGAGGCCGTTGAGGATCAGGTTCGTCGTCGTCTCGTGGCCCGCGAAGGAGAGGCTGTAGTCGATGCTAACAACCTCTTCGAGGCTCAGGTTATCCTTATCTTCGGCTCGAATCTTCAGCAGGTCGCTGGTGTAGTCGTCCTGGAGGTCACGAGCGCGTTCGTGAACGAAGTTCTCTATGTAGTCGAAGAAGGAGGCCATCTTCTCGACCGCTTCCAGCTGTTCTTCCGGCAGAGGACATCCCCAGGTGATCTTTAGCCGATCGAAGCACCAGCTCTTTAGCATCTCGGTGTCTTCCTCGGGGTAGCCGATCAGGCTGAACACTACGGACGCCGGCAGCGGGAACGCGAACCGATTGACCATATCAGCGCGTCCTTCGGAGATCATCTCGTCGATCAGGCCGTTCGCTATCTGGCGGATTCGCCCTTCGAGCCCGGCGACGCGCTTGGCCGAGAACGCCCTCGCGGCGTGCTTGCGCGTGCGCCGGTGCAACGGCGGATCGGCGGTCGAGGTCGTAGGAGTCACGCGCACGCCTTCCTTGAGCCTCGCGAGCGCTTCTTCTGTCAGCGGATAGAGCGGCTCCTGCACTCTAGCGTTCGAGAAGGTCTCCGGGTCCTTGACGATGTTCTGGATGTCCTCGTAGCGGCTGACGATCCAGAAATCGATCTTCGGGGCGTAGAAGACCGGAGCCTCTCGCCGAAACCTCGCGAAGTACGGGTACGGGTCCGCAAGGTAGTCTGGGTCGAGAGGATCAAAGTCCGGGTTTACTGGGTAACCGGCGTCTTGCTGAACGTTGTGGCTCACGGTTTCCTCCTTTTGCTCTTCCCCAAGAGCTTGTTCGTACATGCTCCGGTCTACGAGCCGCCTCCGACCCTGCTGAGCTTATCTTTCCACAATCGCGTAACCTCCCCCATGGAGGTACCGTGTTGATTGGTCATAGAGAACGCCAGCTTCTCATGAGAGGCGTTCCCGGCCGGGAAATCGGGACACCGGATATTCGACGCTTTTTGTTCCGGTGTCTGCGCCTTGGGCGCGTGCGGGTCAAACGGAGTCATTCTCTTTCGTCGCCTCGCGATCCTGTAGGTCCGTTGTTATCGGCGAGCACTCGCTGGGCGACGGCGAAGGCAGCGTTGGCAGCCGGTAGCCCGCAGTAGATGGCGCTATGGAGCAACACCTCTCCTATCTCGTCCTCCGTGAGGCCGTTGCGCCGCGCCGCGCGGACATGCATCTCAAGCTCCTCTAGCTTGCCCAGAGCAACCAGCACGGCCAGGGTAATGCAGCTACGCGTCTTGCGATTCAGCTCGGGGCGAGTCCAGATCTCACCCCACGCGTAGCGGGTGATGAAGTCCTGGAAGTCTGCGGTGAGGTCGGTCGTGCGCTCGACGGCGGCGTCTACGTGGTCGTTACCGAGCACCTCGCGCCTCGTCTTCATACCGCGCTCATATACTGAATCTTCGCTCATCCGGCATTCCTCCTCCCATCCGCCGCTTCAAGGTGCTCTAGAATCGCCCGGGTAACCTCCTTGGGCTGCTCGACGTTGGCCAGATGCGCCGCCTCTTTAACCGCTAGAAGGCGGGCGTTGTGGATTGAGTCGCGTATCACCTCCGCCTGGTCGACGGGCGCCGCAGGGTCTTCGGCGCCGGCGATCACGAGCGTCGGAGCGGTTATCGCGCCGAGCCTATCCCGCAAATCCGCATCCCGTACCGCCTCACAGCAGCCCGCGTATCCCTCGGCGGGCGTAGTTCGCAGCATGCTCCCGCACCACTCGACGATCTCCGGGTGGCTGGCGCGAAACTCCGGCGTAAACCAGCGCTCCACTACCGCGTCGGCGATAGCGCCGACGCCCTCCGCCCGGACCGCCCGGGCGCGAGAGTCGAACGCCTCGAGAGGTTCGAACCGCGCCGAGGTGCAGCACAGCGCCAAACCTTCTAAGCGCTGCGGAACCTGGCTGGCGAGCCATATTCCGACCAACCCTCCGATTGAGAGGCCACAGAAGGAGAAGCGCTCGGCTCCTAAAGTATCTAGTAAAGCCAAAACGTCGCCCCCGAGCTCCCCGATGGTGTACGGGCCGGGCGGGACGGGCGAGCCTCCGTGACCGCGGTGGTCGTAGCGTAAAAGGCGGAACCTCTCGCGCAGCGCGGGCGCCTGTTCGTCCCACATGTCCAGGGTGGTACCGAGCGAGTTTGATAGCACGAGAACCGGTGCATCCTCGGGCCCTTCGAGCACGTGGTGCAACTCCACGGTATCTGTCGTCACGCGAGTACCTCCCTGCGGTAGAGTTCCAGAGCCCGGTCCACGAACGTTCCTGTGGATCCGAGATAGCGCGCCGGGTCGAGCGCGGCATCTATCTCCTCCGTGGAGAGGACTTCACTGATCTCCGGGTCTTTTAGAAGCTCTTCGCGCAAAGTCTCGCCTTCGTCGAGCGCCCGGTGGCAGGCCGCCTCGACGACGTCGTGAGCCTTCAGCCGTCCGAGACGTTTGGCGGCTACCGTGGTGACGTTCTCGGCGAGTAGCAAGCCTCGCGTGGCGTCGAGATTCTCTCGCATCCTCTCGGGGTAGACTTCTAATCCCTCTGTAACCTCGTGGATCGTAGCGGCGGCTCCGCCCGTAAGGGCGAGCGCGTCGGAGAGGACTTCCCATTCGGAATGCCACGCGCTCGCGGCACGCTCGTGCTCTTGCACCATCGAGCCCTGGAGCGTTCGCGAGAGCTCCTGTACCCGGCGCACGTTCGCGGCGGCGGTCACACAGAGGATCGGGTTCCGCTTGTGGGGCAGCGTCGAGGACCCGCCACGCCCCTCGCCCGCAGGCTCGGCAACCTCCCCGACCTCCGTCTGGGCCATCAGGATCACATCGTAGGAGATCTTGCCGAGGACGCCCGCGACGAGCGAGAGAGCGCCGCCGACCTCCGAGATACGGGTCCGATCAGTGTGCCAAGGTACAGCGGGCTCGGCGAGATCCAACTCCCGCGCAAACTCCCCGAGAACCGTGACGCCAGAGTCTCCGAGCGAGGCCAGCGTCCCGGCCGCGCCGCCGAGCTGCGCGGCGAGCCTGGAGGCGCGCACCTCTAGGAGACCGCGCCGGGCCTCCAGGGCCGAGACGAGCCACCCTGCGACCTTGAGGCCGAAGGTGGTCGGCAGGGCTTGCTGTAGTAACGTCCGGGCGGGCATGAGGGTGTCCCGGTAACTCTCGGCAAGCCGTGCGCAGGCCGCCACGATGCCGTCGAGCTCGGCGAGTATCAGGTTAAGAGCGCGCCGGCAGACGAGCATCGCGGCGGTGTCCGTGATGTCCTGGCTCGTCGCGCCCTTGTGCACGTACCGGGCGGCGTCCTCGGAGATCTCGGCGACGGCCTCGGTGAGTGCGCGCGAGAGCGGCGGAACGGGGTTGCCGGTCGCGCGCGCCTTGTGGCCGATCTCCTCGGGATCGAAAAGGCCTGCTTCGCGACTTGCATCGCAGCGGGAGGCGATAGCCTCCGCCGCCTCCTGGGAGATCAATCCCGCCCGCGCCTCCGCGACGGCAAGAGCCCTCTCCGCGTCGAGCATCGCCTGGAGCCACGCCCTCCCCGACACCGCATCGCGCAACTCATCCGGGACGAAGATCGGCCTGAACAGCTCCTGGCTCATCGCTGGAACTCAAAGAAGGCGGTCTGTTTCTCGCCCTGAAGATGGATGTCGAAGCGCAAGATGCCTCCCTCGTCGTGGGCGATCAGAGTCTCCCGCAGCTCCGGGTCCTCGATCGACGAGAGGAGAGGGTCGGCGGCATTCGCCTCTCCTTCGTCCGGGAAGTAGATGCGAGTCACGACGCGCTTCAAGAGGCCGCGCGCGAAGACCGAGAGCATTATGTGCGGGGCCTGCATCCGGCCATCGGGGCCGGGCACGGGGCCGGGCTTGACCGTCGTAAAGGAGAACCGGCCCCCGTCCACGGTCTTGGAACGGCCGAAGCCGGAGAAGTTCTCGTCGAGCGGCAGGTCTTCCCGGTCATCAGCAGGATCGTTGTACCGGCCTGCCCGGTTGGCCTGCCAGATCTCGACCATCGCGTCGGGTACGACCTCCCCCACCCCGTCGCAGATCGTGCCCTCGATCCTAATGGACTCGGGGTGCTCCGGCGGTACAAGCTTGGAGCGATCCTCGGCAAGGAGCGCGTCGTGGAAGAAAGGTCCCACAGTCTGGGAGGGTGTGAGCTCTAGCTTAGCCTCCGGCGTCATCTGTGATCGTCCATCGGGGTCGCGTCTCTTCCCTCAAGCACGATGTCGAACTTGTAGCCCAGGGCCCACTCCGGCTCGGTCGTCTCGAGGTCGAAGGTCGAGATCATGCGTTGCTGAGCCTTGAGATCACGTACCGACTGGAAGATCGGGTCGTGACCGAAGAGCGGGTCGCCGGGGAAGTACATCTGGGTTATGAGCCTGCTCCTGAAGGCCGGGCCGAAGAGCGAGAGGTGTATATGAGCCGGACGCCAGGCGTTGTGGTGGTTCTTCCACGGGTACGCCCCCGGCTTGACCGTGACGAACCTATAACGACCCTCATCGTCCGTAAGGCACCGGCCGGCGCCGCTGAAGTTCGGGTCCAGCGGCGCCGGATGTTGGTCTCCCTGGTGAGTGTAGCGCCCGGCGGCGTTGGCTTGCCAGATCTCGATCAGGCTGTTTCTAGCCGGTCGACCGGCGCCGTCGAGGACATGCCCTGTGACGATGATCCTTTCCCCTAAAGGCTCGCCTTTATGCTGGCGGGTCAGATCGTTGTCAAGCTCTCCTATCGAGTCGCGCTCGTAGGCGGGCCCGGTCGTATCCGATAGGGTCTTCGGGAGGATAATGAGCGGTTTGCTCGGAGCTCTAAGGCGCGTCGATACGTAGTCCGGGTAGAGATACGGCGGCTGCCCGGAGTCTTCTGGACTGGTATCGATATCCCCCCTGAGGGGTTGCTGACTCATTCTCTCTCCCTTCTCTCTTAGGCGGCCTTCTCGACTACCATCGCGATACCCTGTCCGACCCCGATGCACATGGTAGCCAGACCGAACTGAACCTCGTCCCTACGCCCCATCTCGTGTACAAGGGTGGTGAGTATCCTGGCTCCCGAAGCCCCCAGGGGATGTCCGAGGGCGATGGCCCCGCCGTTGGGGTTCAGCCTCTCGTCTTCCGGGTCCATCCCCCACTCGTAAAGAACGGCCAGGACCTGGGCGGCGAAGGCCTCGTTTACCTCGATGAGCCCTACCTCGTCCAGAGAGAGCCCCGCCCTCTCCAACGCCTTCTTCGTTGCGGGCGCGGGTCCTATCCCCATCACCCTCGGCGGCACCCCTGCTACCGCCATGCTTCTTATCTT
>CADCVD010000020.1 GCA_902806055.1 uncultured Rubrobacteraceae bacterium | reverse complement strand
GGAGAGAGAGAGAGAGAGAGAGAGAGAGAGAGAGAGAGAGAGAGAGAGGAGCATTTATGGACTCCGGCGAGCGGACGACGGGCACGCGCGACGAGTACTTCAATCTAGTCAGCGTTCTCTACCACTCACTGCAAGGGGCGGACCACCTGGAGGTGTATATCTTCGACGCCGAGACTTCCGGCGACGAGCGGCTCGCCGCCTTTTTCCGCGAGGCACAGGTGATGCACGTTCAGATCGCCGACCGGGCGAAAGGACTTCTCGGCATCCCCGAAAACCGGGCTCCGGGCGGCGTTCCGCCGGACGCTATCTCGGGCGGCATGCCGCAGGAGGAGGTCCCGCCGGAAGGGGCCGCAGGGGGCATGTCTCCCGGGGACATGGCGGGAGGCATGCCTCCCGATCAGGGTGACGGACCGCCCGGCGGCGGACCGCGTGTCGGCTAGAGTACGTAGGCTGCCGGCGTTTACGGCCCTAGCCGTCCGGGTACGCTAACTCAGGATAGAGAAAGCTCTGGAAGGAGGCGGTAGCTCATGTGCTACACCTACAGAGATCGTCGCAAGGAAGAGGAAGCCCGCAAGCAGCGGGACGAAGAGCTACGCAGGCGGCAGGAGACTGAAGCTCGTCGGGCGGAGAAGAAGGAGTCCGGCGACAGAGACAGAGTCCTGGTAAGGAGTTAAGTAGCCCAACAGTCAGATGTACAAGCCCCGGTGTTTAGGCCCCGGGGCTTTTTGCTGGAACGGGGAGCGGAACACAGCGGGTTTGTTATCCTTCAGAGATCAGATCAGGAAAGGGGATAAGCATGGACGTACAGGAGTCGATAGATACACAGCGGCTGGAGAGCACCGCTAAGGAGCTCGTCGTCGAGGGCAAGGGTATCCTCGCCGCCGACGAGAGCTTCGGGACCATAGGCAAGCGGTTCGAGGCGGTCGGCATCGAGGCCAACGAGGAGAACCGCCGCGCGTACCGGGAGATGCTCTTCACGACCTCGGAGATCGGCGAGTACCTGTCAGGTGTGATCCTCTTCGACGAGACCATCCGCCAGAAGGCCTCCGACGGCAGGCTGCTGCCGCAGGTCCTCGAAGACCAGGGCATCGTCCCCGGAATCAAGGTGGACAGGAGCACCGTAGACCTGCCCCTCTCCCCGGGTGAGAAGTACACCCAGGGCCTCGACGGCCTCGGCGATCGTCTCGAAGAGTACCGGGAGATGGGCGCGCGCTTCACCAAGTGGCGCGCCGTTATCACGATCGGCGACGGTATCCCGACGCGGGCGTGCGTCGAGTCGAACGCCCGCGCCCTGGCCCTCTACGCGGCGTTCTGCCAGAACGCCGGTCTCGTGCCGATAGTCGAGCCCGAGGTCCTGATAGACGGTGACCACTCCATCGAGCGCTGCGACGAGGTGACGGAATGGACGCTCAGGACGACCTTCGACGCCCTGCGCGAGCACAAGGTCCACCTCAAGGGCATGCTCCTCAAGCCGAACATGGTTATCTCCGGCAAGGAAGCCCCGCACCAGTCCGGCTTCGAGGAGGTCGCCCGCTACACCGTCGAGAACCTGCTCCGGAGCGTTCCGGCGGCGGTGCCGGGCATCGTCTTCCTCTCGGGCGGCCAGACCGACGTGCAGGCGAGCGCCAACCTGAACGCCATGAACCAGCTCTACACGGACCTGCCCTGGGAGCTCAGCTTCTCCTACGCCCGCGCGCTGCAGGAGGGGCCGATGAAGACCTGGGGAGGAGACGCCGCAAACGCCGAGGAGGCGCAGAGGATCTTCCGCCACCGCGCCAGGATGAACAGCGCCGCCCGCTCCGGCAGCTACTCCGAGGACATGGAGAACGAGCAGGCCGCGTAGTGTCGAACGTTCGGTCCGCAGCGGGGTACTCCTCATCGCCACCGCGACGGGTACCCCGCGCAGCGCGAGCGCAACGGGCGAGCCGTTCCAGGAGAATAAGGAGCATAAGAGGATGTTAGAGCTCTACCAGAAGGAGTCGTGCCCCTACAGCAGGAAGGTCCGTGCGCGCTTGAGCGAGCTGGGGCTCAGTTGGATCGCCCACTCCGCCGAGCAGGGCACGAAGTCCACCGAAGTACTGCAGAAGATCAGCGGCGACCAGAAGATACCGTTCCTCGTGGATGCCGAGAGAGGCGTGATGATGCACGAGTCAGACGATATCATCGAGTACCTGAACGAGCACTACGCCTGAAGGTCTCCCGAAGGTCAGACGCGCATCTCGCCTCACCGAGGCGGCTTATACGCGGTCGGCCCTAACAATAAGACGGTTCTCGAAGGTGGGATACGTACATGTTTGCAGGGTAAGCATGTCGCGGTCGCGCACGGGGTCCAACACCCATCCAGCATCAGGTTCAACGACGAATGCCTCGCTCACGCTGTACTTGTAGGCGTTTCCCGAACGGTCCTTGAGAATTATAGAGTCGCCATCAGAGAGTTTGTCGAGGTTGTAGAAAATTAGCCGGCTACCCGAGTCGTCGTAGCCTACCCGGTGCCCGGCAAGGTACACGTTCTTCTGCTGACGCTGATCCCAAGGCATAGGAGTCTCAGGGATATGAACCACACCGTTGTTCAAAGCCTCCTCGCTGGTCGAGTTGATAACCGGCGCGTCGTAAACGCCTAAGGCCTCTATCGTCAGGGTCAACTCTGCGTCTGCCCGCGGCGGGTAGTAGCGAGATCCATTTGCGATAGCTAGCTCGGCTTCCGAAGGCCGAGGCCAGTTTTGGGAAGAGATGGGCAATGGCTCTGATTTGCGTTTCTCGCGTTCCTTCGCCTGGGACTCCTCGCGAGGCTTCGCCTGAGACTCCTGGGGGGAGGGCTGCGACTGAGGCTCCTGCGGGGAGGGCTGTGACTGAGCCTCCCGAGAAGACTTTGACTGAGGCTCCTCGCGAGGCTTGTCTCTTATCTTCTTGCTGCCGCTGTTAGGCGCTCTCTCCTGCACCGGCGTCTCGGAAGCCTGAGGCTCTACAGAGGCGACCGGCTGAGCTGGCTCTTCGGTACCCGAGAAGCTCACCACGACCGTAACTACGGTCGCGAACGCAAGCGTGACGAGCATCGAGGCTGTTCCTACCTTGAGAAGCATTTCCCCCTCTCAATCTCTAGCCGTTAGAAGCCGGGTGCAAAGGCAGGAGCGCAAAGGTCTCTACCATCCTGAGGAAGCGGCGTTTCGTCGGTTTCTACTCTCTCTCACGCCGGGCTCCTATCAGCGGTAGCGCCAATAAGGCCATGCCGAAGAAGACCATAACCAGCGTAGAGCCGCGAGCGAAAAAGGAGGATCCGCCTGTGTTGGGAAGGTCGTTGGTGGTGATCTCGTCTAGAACGTCGCTCGGCTTTTCTATAGGATCTTCATCATCCACATCGTTAACGCTATTGTCGTTATCGTTATCGTCGTTGCTGTCGCTAACAACGATTATGTCCCTGCCAGCGTTCTGCTGGATGCACTGCTGTACGATCACCGGGGAGATATTCAGTTCCTGGGCGATGTCCACTACCTGCTCGTTGCTGACCAACACCACCTGCTCGTTACTGTTACCGTCGCCCGAAACCACCTGATCATTGTCAACATTCACGTCGCCGCCGGTTCGGGAGTTGTCGACGGTGGGGTTTTGGACATTCTCGACGAAGATGTTGACCACGTTTCTGCAGACGTTGGCCTGGTCTCGATCGTCGACGTTGTTGTTGTCTCCACTGATGACGGTTTGCGCCTGCGCAGGGGAGTTGAACAACGCCGTCAAGACAAAGGCTGTTTGCTTTAACTCAGCCTGCATGACAAGCATGAGCGAGACCAAACGTGTGCCACGACACGATAACCGGAGTGACCTGTAAGGGTGATACTGCACTATGCATTCTCTATGAGTAAGGGGCGGGAGTTTGGCGGGCCTGGAGCGTGGGAAAGTACGAACATGCCGCCCGCTACGGCCACAGGCAACCGAGAGGAGCCATGATGAGAGCATCCAACAAGGCAAAGATCGTTCACAACCTCGGCCTAGCCACGTGGTTTGGCGGCGCGCTCTTCGGACAGATCGCGCTGAACCCGACCGTGAGCCGCATCAGCGACAAAAGGGAGCGCGGGCGCGTCTTGAACGAGGCCTGGGGCCGCTTCAACGCGGTCAACTTCGCGGCTATCGGCGCGACGGTGCTTACGTGGAGGCTAGGAGATTTGAAGGATGACGCGGAGCTGCGGGCGCCCGTTCTGGAGCGGGTCAAGGACTTGCTCCTCGGCGGGGCGGCGGTAAACGGGATCGCCTCCGGCATACTCGGGGCCAGGATCGCGAGCCAGTCCTCCCAGGGCGATACGCCGGTCGAGTCGGGCACCCAGCCCGCGCCGGAGACCCCTCAGGAGGCGGCGACCTCGCAGCGTCTCGTCGCGCTGACCGGCACCTCCTCCCTCGCCCTTCTCGCGGGCGCCATCGCAGTCTCCAGCGTGATCGAGAGTTCCACGGCCAAGCCGCGCGGCGTTCTCTCCCGCCTTCTTACGTAGCCTACGGCTTCCGAGCCGTTCCCTTAGCGGCTACGGCTTTATGGCCTTGGAGGCTGGCAGAGCCTCTTCATCGGGGGATGTTTCGCCTGCTTCCCGCTCTGGTCGATCACGGCGCGAATGCCGGCAGCTAAAGTCTATCCACTCCTCGAACCCGCACGCGGCTACGCTCTTGCGCACCTGCCACGAAGGGTTGCACAGGGTCAGGTGATGAGCGTAGAGGCGGGAACATATCGTCAGCTCGCGGGTCGCTCCCACGTCGAGAAAGGTTACTCTGGAGAGATCTACGGATATCGGCCGCCTCAGCGAGACGACGTTGCTCAAGGTCTCCTGCATCTCCGCGAGGTTATGCTGATCGAACTCGCCCTCTAGCTCGACTACCATACCTTCCTCGCCCCGCTCCCGCACTTCTATACCATACACCTGATCACCCCTTACGTGGTCCCGTAAACCGCCGTTTCTCACCTCTCATCCACTTCGACCCCACTGCGGGTGTCCCCGTTACAGTCATCACCAAAGTTTGTCAAAATGCGCGGGTGGCAATTCTTGCAGTATGCGAGGTCTGTTATCTTAAGGCGAGAATCGCGTCGATAAGCGGTTCAGATCGCGGCGTGATGGAGAGATGATCTAATGACCTCTTCGGACAACAACCTGGTGCAGAAGGCCGCGAGGGGCGACGTCGAAGCTTTCGCGCATCTGGTACGAAACTACTCGGGACTTGTGTATAGAGTTGCGATGCGGGTACTAGGTCCCCAAGAGGCTCAGGACGCCAGTCAGGAGGTCTGGATCCGGGTCTGGCGGAACTTGAAGAGGTTCAGGGGAGATAGCGCCTTCAGCACGTGGCTGTACAAGATAACGGTAAACACCTGCCTGAACGCGCGCAGGCGAGAGCAGACCCGCGAGGCGCGAGAGTTCGACGACGAGTTCCCCTACCTGACGATCCCCATACCACCCGGCGACGAGTACGATCCGGAGACCGCCGCCCTCAACGAGGAGCGGCGCGCGGAGATCTTCCACGCCCTAGAACACGTGCGAGCCGAGCATCGGGCGGCGCTGGTGCTGCGTCACATGGAGGGGCTGAGTTACCGGGAGGTCGCCCAGATCCTCGACGTGCCCGATGGTACGGTCAAGGGCTGGGTCAGTAGGGGCCGGGCCGCGCTGCTCGTCGCCCTCTCAAACGGGGGTCGGGGCGACGAGAGCCGAGCCGGCACGGGAGGCGCGCCGTGACCGGGGCGGACCGCTGGGAGATGTTGGAGAGGATAGGGGCGTTCGCCGCGGGCGAGCTCTCCGGCGAGGAGGCGCGCGAGGTCGAACGATTCATCCTCGAAGACCCGGAGGGACAACGCCTGGCCGCCTCCTACGTACGGATGCTGGCCCTGCTCGGCGCCATCGGTAAAGAGACACCGGAAGTGCCCGAGGCGATCATAAACCATGCCCTACGGAGGGCGTACGCCTCGGCCTTCGTGCGGCAGGCGGAGGAGTTCTTCGGCGGCCTCGGGCGAGCCTACCTCGCTGCTTTTGTCTATTATCTTGGCCTCAAACGTCCGGGAACGGCGCAATGAACGACCTTTTAAGGAGGCAGCATCGTGGATGCTCTGAATACCGTACTGGCTGACCTCTTGACCGCGGCGGCGGAGTTCTTGCCCAGGCTGGTGGGCGCCGTCTTTGTGATGCTCGTCGCGATCCTCGTCGCGCTCGTTTTACAGCGCCTGTCAGCCCGGTTCTTCGAGGCCATAGGGCTGGACGAGCTCTTCGAGCGTACCGGCGGCGCGAGCTCCCTACAGCAGCTCGGCTACGACGCAGGCCCCTCGCGCCTCCTCGGGCTCGCCCTCTTCTGGGGCGTGCTCCTCACCGGCGTGGCGGGCTCTCTGAGCGTACTCGGGCTCTCGTCGCTGGAGCAGACGATGGACCAGATAGTCAACCTCTCCGGACGGGCGCTGGTAGCGCTCGTAATAATGATGGCAGGCGTGATGAGCGCCGGGTGGCTGGCGGAGTTGGTCGCCCGCGAGTCCGAGAGCGCCGGTCTACGCGGCGGAGGCATCTTTAGGCGCGCGGTCTTCGTGACGGTCATAGCCGTCGCCGCCCTCATAGCCGCCGGCCAGCTCGGCCTCGAAACCTCGGTCCTCTTGATCCTCGGGGTGATCATACTCGCCACCATCGGCCTCCTCACCGCCCTCGCCCTGGGCCAGGGCCTCGTCCCCCTCTCCGGTAACATCGCGGCCGGCCGCTACGTTCAGGAAGGTATCGCTTTGGGGGATGAGATCTCCATCAACGGTATCGAGGGTACCGTCGAGGAGCTTGGACACGCCGCCGTGGTCCTCCGCTCTGAAGACGGCTACCTCTACCGCGTCCCGAACCGTACCCTTCTAGAGGGCGTGGTCAGGAAGAAGGCAGGCTAGATCCCCAACCCCTCTAACGAGCGGATCAGGATCTCGAAGAAAGCGCTCCTGTCGAGCCCCATGCCGACCTCCGCGTTGGGCGGCCTACCGGTAACGCCATAGAGGTCGCAGACGGTCTCGCCCCTCGTCAGTTCGCCCTCACACTCTACGTCCACGCGTAGAGAGCGAGTTTCGAGGATAGCCGGTTCCACGACCGCCGCGACGGCTACGGGGTCGTGGATAGGCGGCGCCGCGAGGCCGTAGGTCCTCCGGTAGGCCCCGGCGTAATGGTAGGTCGCCAGCCCAGCGACGGCCTCTCCGGCCCGACCTACGGACCGGAGCCTCTCTACCTCTTCAGGCCCGACCGTCGCCTCGCGGGTGACGTCGAGGCCGAGCATCGTCAGGGGCAACCCGCTCTCGAGGACGATCCTCGCGGCCTCCGGGTCCACGTAGACGTTGAACTCGGCGGCGGGCGTAACGTTTCCGGCACCGACGCTCCCGCCCATCAGCACGATGCGCCGTATGTTCTGTGTCAGGCACGGATGCTCCTCCAAGAAAGTCGCCACGTTAGTGAGGGGACCGAGGGGGATAATGGTTACAGGCTCCGAAGCCTCCCTCACGACGTCCGCCATAAGCCGTACGGCGTCCCTACCGTCCGGCCCGAAGGCCGGCTCGGGGAAGTCGGCCCCGTCGAGCCCGCTCTCCCCGTGGATGTGCTCCGACGTGCGCAACGTCCGCACGAGCGGGGACGCCGCACCCGCGCCGACGGGGATCTTCGCACGCTTTGTGAAAGAGAGTATCTTGAGCGCGTTACGTGTCGTCTTTTCGAGAGCTACGTTCCCGGCGACGGTCGTTACCGCGCGGACGTCCAACTCGGGAGCGCTGCAGGCGAGCATCATGGCGATCGCATCGTCGTAACCGGGGTCTACATCCAGGATCACGGGTTCCGGCATCATCCTGATGATGCTAACAGAGGCTGGCAGAGAACAGCCTGGGTGCTCTTTTACATACCGCTGGCACCCCCGGTGTATAATCTATATGCAATTCGCACATACACGTTTGCTCCGGCAGGGTCGGGGCAGCGGTATCGAGGAGGTGCGGCTAGTGACGAACACAAAATCGCCGGTGGCTGATCCGGCACACGACGTGCTCAAGTACGAGCAGCAGCCCCTGGACGCTATCTTCAAGCCCAAGACGGTCGCCGTTGTCGGAGCGACGGAGAAGGCTGGGAGCGTCGGGCGCACGGTCACGTGGAACCTGGTTAGCAATCCCTTCGGGGGGACGGTCTTTCCGGTCAACCCGAACAAGGCCAGCGTGCTCGGTATCAAGGCCTACCCCAGCATCGCGGAGGTGCCGGCGCGGGTCGACCTCGCGGTAATAGTAGCGCCCGCCCGGTCGGTGCCCGGCATCATCGCGGAGTGCGCCGACGCCAGAGTCGGAGGCGCTATCATCATCTCGGCCGGCTTCAAAGAGGTCGGCGAAGAGGGGCGCGAGCTCGAGGAGAGGGTGCTAGAGGAAGGCAGGCGCGGCCGGATGCGCATTATCGGCCCGAACACCCTCGGGGTGATGAGCCCGACCACGGGCCTCAACGCCACCTTCGCGGGAGCGATGGCCCAGCCCGGCAACGTGGCGTTTCTGAGCCAGAGCGGGGCGCTGTGCACGGCGATCCTCGATCAGAGCTTCGAGCAGAACATAGGGTTTTCGGCCTTCGTCTCGGTCGGTAGCATGTTGGACGTGGATTGGGGGGACCTGATCTACTACCTCGGCGACGACCCAAAGACGAAGAGCATAATCGTTTACATGGAGTCTATCGGCGAGGCACGCTCGTTCCTCTCCGCCGCCCGCGAGGTAGCCCTCACCAAGCCGATCATAGTAATAAAGGCCGGCCGTACCGAGGCGGCCGCCCACGCTGCCGCCTCCCACACCGGCTCCCTTACCGGCAGCGACGAGGTCTTGAACGCCGCCTTTCGCAGGAGCGGGGTAATAAGGGTCGACAGCATCTCAGACCTCTTCTCCATGGCCGAGACGCTGGGCAAGCAGCCGCGTCCCAAGGGTCCGCGCCTCACCGTCGTCACCAACGCCGGCGGCCCCGGCGTTCTCGCCACCGACGCGCTCATAACCGGCGGCGGTGAGCTCGCCGAGCTCTCGCCGGATTCGATGGAGAAGCTGAACGGTTTTCTCCCCGCACCCTGGAGCCACGCCAACCCGGTCGACGTTCTCGGCGACGCGACCCCCGAGCGGTACGCGGACACCCTGGAAGTCTTGCGTGACGACCCCGGCAGCGACGGTCTGCTCGTCGTCCTCACCCCGCAGGACATGACCGACCCGACGGCGACCGCCGAGGCTCTCGTCCCCTACGCGAAATCGCGCCGCAAGCCCGTGCTCGCAAGCTGGATGGGCGGCAAGAGCGTGGCCGAAGGCGAGGACATACTCAATAAGGCCGGCATCCCCACCTTCGACTATCCGGATACCGCCGCCCGCGTCTTCGACTACATGTGGCGCTATACCTACAACCTGCGCGGTATCTACGAGACGCCCGCGCTCGCCGCCGGCGACCCCGACCGCGACGCCGCCCAGGAACTGATAGAGTCCGCTCGGGACGAGGGCCGCACCATCCTCACCGAATCCGAGTCCAAGCAGCTTCTCGCAGCTTACGGCATCCCAATAGTCGAGACCAGGACCGCTCGCGGTCTCGGGGAGGCCGTCCGGCACGCGGACGAGATCGGCTACCCGGTCGTCCTCAAGTTGTACTCCGAGACCATAACCCACAAGACCGACGTCGGCGGCGTCGAGCTAAACCTGCCAGACGCGGACGCCGTGCGCGAGGCCTACCGCCGCATAGAAGAATCCGTGAACGCGAAAGCGGGTGCGGGGCACTTCGACGGCGTGACGGTGCAGCCGATGGTCTCCACCGACGGCTATGAGCTGATCGTCGGGAGCAGCGTGGACTCGCAGTTCGGACCCGTTCTGCTCTTCGGTTCGGGCGGCCAGCTCGTCGAGGTTTACAAGGACAGGGCGCTCGCCCTCCCGCCGCTCAACACCACGCTCGCTAGGCGCATGATTGAGCAGACTCGCGTCTACGAGGCGCTCAAGGGCGTACGTGGTCGGGCGCCGGTAGATGTCGAAGCCGTGGAGAGGCTGCTCGTATGCTTCTCGCAGCTCGTCGTCGAGCAACCGCTCGTCAAGGAGTTGGACATAAACCCGCTTCTGGCGTCCGGCGACGGGCTGATAGCGCTCGACGCCCGCGTAGTTCTGCACGACCCGGATGTGGAAGAAGAGCACTTGCCCCGGCCCGCTATCCGGCCTTACCCGATCCAGTACGTGAGCGAGACGGAGATAGAAGGCGGCACGCCAGTAGCTCTGCGCCCGATCCGCCCCGAAGACGAGCCGCTGATGGTCAAGTTTCACGAGTCTCTTAGTGAGCGGAGCGTCTACTATCGCTACTTCCACGCGATCAAGCTAGACCGCCGAACCGCCCACGATCGCCTTACGCGAATCTGCTTTATCGACTACGACCGGGAGATGGCTCTCGTCGCCGAAGGTCAGAACCCCGAGACCGGGGAGACGGAGATCCTGGGTGTGGGCCGCCTCAGCAGGAACCATCCCGTCCCCGACGAGGCCGAGTTTTCGATGCTCATAAACGACCGCTTCCAGCGCCGGGGGCTCGGAACCGCCCTGCTCGACAAGCTGATAAAGATCGGTCGCGAAGAGGGCTTGAGTCGGATAACCGCCACCATACTCCCGGAGAATCGCGGCATGCAGAACCTCAGCCGGAAGCTGGGCTTCCACCTGCACCGCGACCCCGAAGAGGGCGTCGTCAAGGCAGATCTGGAACTCTACCAGCGAGCGTAAGCCGGAGGCCTTTTTTCGAAGGATTTCTAGCTGTTGTAGTTGGTGATTCGGTGGGTATCAGGTCCCGGAGACCGCCTCCTCCGGGTCCCCTGCCGTCCCGACGATCCGGCCGTCACGCATCTGGATCACGCGGTCCATCAGCGAGCCTACGCCGGGATCGTGGGTAACGACGACGAAGGTCTGATCGTTCTCCTCGTTTAACTGTAACAGGAGGTCGAGGACCTCCTTGGAGGTATCGGAGTCGAGGTTGCCGGTCGGCTCGTCGGCCCAGACTATAGCGGGCTCGTTAACGAGAGCCCGGGCTATCGCGACGCGCTGCTGCTGGCCGCCGGAGAGTTGGCTGGGGCGGTGGTGAGCCCTGTCGGCGAGGCTGACCTGTTCGAGAACTTCGAGCGCTCGTCCCCGGGCGACTTTCACGCCGGCGCCGCTGACGAGCAGGGGCAGCTCGACGTTCTCGACGGCGGAGAGAACGGGCATGAGGTTGAAGCCCTGGAAGACGAAGCCCATGCTTCGGGCGCGGTACCCGGTACGGTCCGCGTCGCCCATAAAGTGTAGCGGTTCACCGGCTATAAAGATCTCACCAACGTCGATCTCGTCGAGGCCGGAGAGTACGTTCAGCAACGTGGTCTTACCGCACCCCGAAGGTCCCATCACGGCGACCAGAGCGCCCTTCTCTATGCGCAGGCTGACGTCCTTTAGCGCGTGGACGGTCAACGCCTCGGCCTGGTAGCTCTTACTCACCTCGCGCGCCTCGACCATGAGGGGACGGCCGTTAGACGAGTGAGCCTGCCGCTCCCGGGGTCTCCCGCCCTCGGAGAGCGCACGGCCATCGAGACCAAGATAGTCGGCGTACTTCTTGCGGAGGACCCGGGCGTAGACGAGGCCGGGGAGGCGAGCGGCGTCCTCCTTCTCCAACCCTTCGAGGACGCGAGCGGGGATGCCGGTCCTGCGGGCGGCCTCTTCGAGGGAGAGATCTCGCGCAAGGCGGGTATCTTCGAGAAGACGGCCGGTGACATGATCTTTCTCGTCCACTCGCTTCCTTTCTAGCCTTCGTGCCGGAGGGCTTCGACAGGGGGTATACGGGAGGCTCTCACGGCCGGGACGATGGTAAACAGTAACGACGCCGCCCACACTCCCGCCGCTATAAAGAGCATCTGCGTCCACGGGAAGACGAACCGGGCGTCGGGGTCCGTGACCGTAACGCTAAAGAGATTGTAGCCGCCCAGAGCGCCGACGGCCACGCCCAGGAGTATGCCGAGGAGCGCTACGAAGGAGCTCTCGATAACGAACTGCGATCCGATCATTCCTCTCTTGAAGCCTATAGACCTCAGCGCCCCGATCTCGCGCCGCCGCTCGTGGACGGCGCGAGCGCTGATAACCGCCAGCCCCGCGACCCCGACGACGAGCCCGAACGCCAGGAACGCCTGCACGATCTTTACGAACGTGTTCGTGAACTCCTGCGCCCGCCCGAGCAGGTCGTCGAGCAGGAAGGTTTGCGCGCCCGTAGCCGCGAACTCCTTCTTCAGCTCCCGCCCGACCGCCGCCACGTCCGCCCGCCTATCCACCTTGAGGAGATACGTCTCCTGAGTCTGGAGGTTCGGGAACTCCTCTCTAGCACCCTCACCCACGATGACGCCGTTTATTACGCCCAAAGTGAACCCGCCGGGGTCTTTGATCCTGCCTATAACCTCCTTCTGGACCTCCTCTCCGGAGACGGGGTCGCGCAACCGGATCTCATCCCCCGCCCCGAGCTCCGGGCGGGCTAAAAAGTTCCCCTCCCCGTTGTACGGGAAGGTGAGGATGGCGAGGTTCGGGTCCTGCCCGAGCGCCTCCCATGCCTCCCGGTCTGTCGCGTACTCTGGAGAGCGATCCTCGAGTACGTCCGTCGTCGATGAGAGAAAACTATCCGGTGCATAGGTCACGTACTCGGAGACGCTAGCCCCGGGCGCCGCCTCGCCGGTGGGTGGTCCGAAGGGGGTCGAGTAGTTCTCCGCCGAGTACTCCGGCAACACTACCCCACCCGCGACGAGCCCGTCAGCGGTCGTGATCTCCTCGCTCAGAACCTCGTTGCCATCGACACTCTCCTCGAAGTCCCCAAGAGCCGCTATAGGACCGGATTGAACCGCGCCGTCGTAGCCGGAGAGCTGCTCGTCGCGGGTCTGCTCGGAGGCAGCGGACTGGGTGCTCGAGAAGATGGAACTTATGGTGACCATGTACAGGATCAACGCAAACATCGCGAGCGTGAAACCGGTACGAGCGGGTCTGGAGGCCGGATGGGCTATCGCCATCCTCAACACGGGCGCGAGACGCGGCACGAGACGCATGACGAAGCGCAAAACGCCGTAGATTAGACCGAGATTGAACGCCGTAAGCAGCACCGCCCCGAGCACCATCAGCACGCCCTCGACAAAGAACATCGCCGGGCTCTGCTCGTTGGCCTGCTCCACCGCGTCGAAGCGGTTGGCGAGGTATGCGTAGGCCAGGACCGCCGCCCCTACCACGGTCCACACGGGACGAGCGGGCAAGAACCACGAAGAGAGCAGGCCGAACCCGAAGGCTGCGAGGATCGGGCCTGAGAGTATAAGGTAGCCGTCCTCGGCGGCGAACCCGGCGGCGGTGAGCGCGAGGCCCACAAAGAGCAGGGCGGCTTGCAGAACGAGCCTGAGAAGCGGGCGGCGCGGCTCCCTGCTCTCCGGCAGGTCGCGGATAGCGGCGACGACGTTGAGGTTGCTGATGCGCAGGCTGGTAAAGAAAACGGCTAGAAAGGTGATGAGCAGCCCGGCAGAGGCGGCTATAAGTAGCGAGGAGCCTTCAACATAAAAGGGGATCGTCAGGTCGTCGTTGAACAGGTCGGCGAAGGTCGCCGTCGCCCGGTTGAGGCCCCACACAAGGGCGGCTGCGATCCCCAGGCCTACCAGCGCCCCGATCACTGAAGCGAGCAGGCTGTAGGCGTAGCCCTCGTAGACGAAGAGGCGCACGAGCCCCGCCCGCTTGAGGGCGACGGCGCGCAGAATGCCGAGCTCCCCCTTACGCTCCTCGGCGAGCATCGTGTAGATGTTGATGATCAGGAGTATCCCCGCGAGGATGGCGAACGAGCTGATCATGAGAAAGATGTCCCCGATCTGGAACCCTCCCCCCTCCAGCGCATCTTTCTTTACCTGCGCAACCTGAAACTTTCCCCCGCCGACGCTCTCCTCCGCCAGGATCTCTTCCAGCGCCCTGGCGACCTCCCCGGAACCCTCGACACCCTCCGTGACGTCCCCCGTATTGCTGACGAAGACGGCATTGATGCCCTCCTCGGCTCCCAGGAGCCCGCGCGCATCCTCCTCGCTCAGTAGCGCCGTCCCCTCCGCGCTCGAGAAACGCGCCTCGTAGCCGGAGATTCCCTCCTCCGGTACGACCGCCGCCACCTCGAACTCCTCCGGCCCCCCGCGCCCCAAAAGCCGCACCGTCGAGCCCTCGTCGAGCTCCAGTCCCTCGGAGGCGTACAACTCCTTCGCCCCGGGCTCTCCCAATCCAGATACCGCGGGCGCCTCCCCGCCAAACTCGCCCAGAGCGTCCCAGTTCGTCCCGACGACCGTCACCGCCGGCGTGGCGACCAACGTCTCCCCCGCCCCGTCGAGTGACTCGGCCGGGACCTCGCTGGTCAAAACGCCGAGGACGCCGTCGATACCTTGTGGTTCTTCCTTGAAGCCCAAGGCCGTGGAGGCACGATCTACGAGGCTCGTCTCAGCTTGCTCGTCTTCCGGTTCGGTCAGGTTTCGAACGGCCTGAGGCGTGATGCTCTCGGCCACCGAGCCATCGAAGGGGGGGATTGGACGCCGGTCGCCGGGGAGCCTCTGCCCCACCTGCTGAACTACCTCGTCGATCTCGCCCAAAGTCGTGCGCGCCTCGTTCTCCTGAAAGCGCCCGGTGCTGTCGCCCAACACCAGCGAACCCGAGATGAGCGCTGTCCCGACCATCGAACCGACCACGACGAGTACGGTATTCCACTTGCGGCGCGTGAGGTTCCGCAGGCCCAGCCGCCTCAAGGCGGGCCACCGTAGCATCGAGAAGAGGACAGCCACCGTAACGAGAAGCGCCGCCCCCGCAAAGATCGTCGTATAAAGACCCAAAACGCCTCCGCTATATAACCGGCGGCCCGGACTTCGCCGCATCCACTTATTCTGCGATACCGGTTAAGCTTACGTAGCTAACCCCTTCACACTACACGGAGCAGAGATCTCATAAACGTACGAACAACATCCGGCACCTCTCGCCCATGATATCCCGCTCTCTCTCACGCATCCCTGCTCCAGATACTAACCAGGGCAGCTAGCCATCTCGAAGGGCTGCGAATACTAGTTGACAATCACTCACGCTAACCTCAAATCCGGCTCGCCAAACTCAGTCACACAGCTCCCTAAGCGCTAACGGCTCTCAATATGAATATTAAGAATTGTTCTTGGTTTTAGCGAACTTTAGGTTAGAGTTATATCTGTGGGTTGGCACGGGTACTTTCGGAGGATCGGCGCTTAACGGCTTGGATGGAGAGGTTGAGGTTCGGAGGCCGAGAGATGACGGCTTCGGGGCACAGCAAGGACTTTGTACTAAAGGTGGTACAGTCTAGTCTGGTTGGGTTCATGGACGGGTCAGTCTCGACGCTGGCACCGCTGTTTGCGACAGTATTTGCGACCGAGGATACCCGGGTCACGTTCCTGGTGGGGTTAGCGGCGGCGGTTGGGACGGCCATCAGCATGGCCTTTTCGGAAAGACTCTCCGACGACGGAACGCTTACCGGTCGGGGAAGTCCGGTCGTACGAGGCGCGATCACCGGTCTGGCGATCTTCGTCGGCGGAGTACTACACACCCTTCCTTTCCTCCTGCCTCACGTCGGGATAGCGCTATACCTCGCCTTCGCGGTAGTCGGCGTCGAGCTGCTGGCGATCTCCCTGATACGGTACCGCTACTTCCAGATGAGCTTCCTCATCTCAGCGCTCCAGGTCATCCTCGGCGGTGCGCTCGTCTTCGCCTCCGGCGTGCTCATCGGCAGCGTGTAGTAGAGGCGATTTCAGCAGGGAAGGTAAACAGAGCCTCTAAGCCCTGTTTACCTTCCCTTGCCTCTTACGTTTATCGAGCTGGCCGCGTTTATACGACCATAGCCATAATAAACGTCACGTCCTGGAGCCCCCAGGTCCGTTGCGGTTCTTTCTATCCGATAGCGAACCTGGTCTCGCGAGCGTCCGTGCCCGAAAAGGAGACCAGCAAGCCCGGCGACGTGAGGAGTTGCCATACTCGTGCCGCTCTTGGCCCCATACCAACCTGGGAGGTTAGACATTATGCTCGTCCCCCGAGCAGCTACGTCTACCCAACTTCCACAGTTGGAATAGTAGGCCCGGCAGTCGTAGGCGTTAGTAGCAGACACGGCTATGACGTTGCCGTAAGCAGCTGGATAGTTGTAGCTGACACTGCTCGTGCTCTCGTTGCCAGCCGCGGCTACCACTACAGCACCCTTGTTCCAAGCGTTTTTGAACCCC
>CADCVD010000019.1 GCA_902806055.1 uncultured Rubrobacteraceae bacterium | reverse complement strand
GCGAGGGTGGCGCTCTCAAGGATCGTGGCCTCCCGCGGCGGCAACACCTTGGGCTTCCTGGTCCTGGACGAGGTCTTCGGGAGCCTGGATGCAGGACGGCGCAACAACGTGCTGCTCGCGCTGGAGCGTCTCAAGCGGTCGTTCGGACAGATCTTCATCATCTCCCACGTCGCCGAGGTGCAGGAGTCGGCCCTGGTGGACGAGGTCTGGATGCTAGAGGAGGACGAGGACGGCAAGAGCACCGTCCGGCGTATGGATACGGGCCTAGGCGAGCCGGTGGAGTTACTCGGCAACGTCCCAGGCTCGTAAGAGCGGGCGAGCTGATGAAGGATACGGGTGTCGCCCCCGAGGCGTGGCGCGCCGATTTCCCGCTTGAGGGACCGGCAGGCGAGCCGATCGACCTTTCGAGAACCTTCCGCTCACACGGCCTTACCTCCCTTCCGCCCATGCGTCCCGTACAGAACGTCCTGGAGGTCACGCTCCCCTCCGAACCTCGCCCGCGCATCGTCCGTATCTCGGAGAGCAGGCCCGGATACGGAACGATTAGCGCAGTCGGGTCGCCACCGGGGAGAGAGGAGGGTGAGGAACTTCTCGCCGCGGTGAGGTACGCGTTGCGCCTGGACGAGGATCTCTCCCCCTTCTACGAGATGGCCGCCAGCGACCCCCAGGTACTCTGGGTCACGAAGGGGGCAGGGCGCATGATTCGGGGCGCTACCGTCTTCGAGGACGTGATAAAGACGCTGTGCACGACCAACTGCACGTGGTCGGCAACGATACGGATGGTGAGCGCGCTAGTCGAGCACCTGGGAGCTGAGGCCCCCGGCACTCCCGAGACCGGACCATGGGGACACGCCTTCCCCACACCCGAGGCGATGGCCGGGGCCGGAGAAGACTTCTATAAGGATGTCGTGCGCGCGGGATACCGGGGGAGGTACATGCTGACCCTGGCCCGCTCGGTGATAGAGGGCACGGTAGACATAGAGGCGTTCGACGCGCCCCGCGAAAAGCTCCCCGACGACGAGTTGGAACGCAAACTGCTGGCGCTGCCGGGAGTTGGTCCTTATGCAGCGGCGCACATCATGATGCTCCTGGGCAGATACTCCAGGCTCATCCTCGATTCATGGACGCGGCCTACCTATGCGCGGCTCGCCGGATATCCGGCGACGGATGCAGAGATCATCGAGCGTTTCGCACCTTACGGGCACTATGCAGGGCTCGCCTTCTGGCTCTACCTGACACGAGGCTGGATAAGCGATACGGAAGAGACGCGGGACGCGGATCTCCAGGAACCATAGGCTGCCCACACTCTACGAGAGCCGCCGCCTGGCTACGTCGAGCGTTCTCGAACGGCTGCGCCGGCCTGTGCCGAGAGTATCTCCATCGTTGCCTCGACCGCTCCCGCTTCCATATCCACGAGCCCGAACGCCGCCCCGCCGGACCCGGAGGCCACTTCGACCTTTAGGGTGGCGAGCTTCTGGCGCCTCTGAAACGGGGAGACAGAGTAGCCGCGGGACTGCAGCCTCGCCCGCGTTACGACGACCGTCGTGCGCGCCAGGCGCCTGAATCGGAGCACGAGCCGCTCTCTATCGGAGCCATACCCTCCTGCCCGATACTTGGCGACCCCATAGAGGGCGGCGGGGAGCGGTATGGAGAGCGCGAGAAGGCCCCAGGGGAAGATCAGCACCGCGAAGAGCGAGGCTGCCAGGAGCGCCGGTAGAACTGCCCGTACGGCGTAGCGCCGCCGGGCTCGGGCCGGCAGGGGTTCGAGGCTCCTCAAGGGCGCGGCGAACCGGGGGACCGCCGCGCGCAGTAGCTCCTCCGCCTCTCTCCGGGACAGGAGCGGGAAGAGGATCGCAGAGACGCCTCTCTCCCCGGCGAAGCCCGCGCTGTCTACCCGTATCGCCGCGAGCCCGAAAGGCTGGCGCAGGATGCCCTCGACGATCCTCACGGCCTGTATACGCGCGAGCGGCACGGTCGTTTCGTACCGCTTGAGCAGGCCGCGCTTTATGTAGAGGTACTCGCCGCCCGCCGAACGCGAGAGGGTGAAGCCGGCGTGGGCCAGTACCGTGCCGAGCACGGCAAGCGCCCAGGCGAACAGGGCGACGGCCAGAACGAGTAAGAGGACTGGAGAGATAGGGTATTCGGAGACCAAGGCCTCGGCGAGACGACCCGCGAGGTCTCCGGGGAGCAGGTCGTCCACGGCCTGCGAGGCGCCGGCGACGATCGAGACCGCTACTCCTATCTGTCCGCTCGTGAGCCCCGCTATAAGGAGATCTCTAACAGCGAGCCTCCGCAGGACCGTCGGGCTCGGCTCCGCCTCCGGTGCGATTCGGCGCGCGCTCGTCAGCTCCTCGCGCAACATCTCGGCCTCGGCGCGAGAGAGGGCGGGGAGGGAGATCTCCGGCTCCCCCCCGCCCCCCGCAGCCTCGATCCGGATCTCGACCACTCTGAAGAGGCGCTGCACGAGGCCCTGCACCGTGTTGACACTCTGGACGTGCTCCAGTGGCAGCGAACGCTCGGTCTTCTGCAAGACCCCCTGCTTGGAGCGGAACGTCCCGCCCGCCACCTGGTAGGTCGTCGCCCGCCACGAGAGCACGCCCCATACCGCGCTCAAGGCTCCCAGCAGCGCGAGGCCGGCAAGGACTAGGAGCAACGTACGCGTTCCGTACTCGCCGCCCAGGAGCGCGGCGACCCCGGGTAGAGCAGCGGCTCCGAGCCAGCGCCGCACGGTGGCGAGCGCCGCGAGCAGCATCCCGATCGGGTGTAGACGGCGCTCTACAGAGCCTCCGCTAGATCTCATCCGCCTCCCGGGTCAGCTCGGCTATACGGTCACGCACCTCGTCGGCTGTTCCGGAGGCGAGCTGAGGAATCTCGTTCGGCCCTGCCGCCGTATGGAAGATGACCGTCGAGAGTCCCAGCCTCCGCTGCAACGGCCCGCGCCTCGTATCTACGTGCTGCACCCGCGCCATCGGCACCAGAGTACGCGTCATGCGCACGAGCCCTCGCTGGAGGTCTATCTCAAGGGGACGTATCTCGTAGCGCCACCGACGCCACAGTAGGGGCGGCAGCACGAAGACGAGCAGGACCGCAAGCACGAGCGCCCCGAGCAAGGGCAGGACCGCCAGAGAGAGAGGTGCTCCCGCCCTCCAGAAGAATGCGTAGCTCCCGAACGCGCCGGCGATAAGGATCGGGAGCGCCTGCAAAGCACCCGTGAGGCGCCACAACATCTTCGCCCGCGGGTCGAGACGGTCCGCGGGTTCGGTCTTCAAGAAGCTTTCAGATCCGGACCAGGGGGATGGTAGCGCGCTGCGGTCGAAGGTCTCTGGCGGCGAGCTGTCCGCAAGCGGCGTCTATGTCCTGGCCGCGGCTGGGCCGCAGAGTCGCCGAGAGGCCGAGCTCCCGCGCGTAGTTCAGGAACTCCTTCGCCTCCGGCTTCGAGGTCGCAGCGTAGCCGGTGTCGGTCCAGTTAAACCGGAGGAGGTTCAGGTGGTAGAGAGGGTGATCGAGCAACTCGGCCAGGGCCTCGACATGGCGCGGCTGATCATTTACTCCGGCGAGCAGGGTGTACTCGAAGAAGAGCTTGCGCCGAGTCGTCTCGACGTAGTAGCAGGCGGCGTCCATCAGCTCAGCTATGGAGTGGCGGGAGGCTACTGGCATGATCTCCTTGCGCTCCTCCTCGAACGGGGTGTGCAGGCTGATCGCCAAGTGAAACTGCTCCGGCTCGTCGGAGAAGCGCCGTATCTTATCGACCAGGCCGCTCGTCGAGACGGCGATGTGCCGCGCCGCGAGGCCGAACCCTTCTCTGTCGTTGAGGACCTTCAGCGCGAGCATAAGCTCCTTGTAGTTCAACATCGGCTCGCCCATTCCCATAACCACAACGTTGGAGATGCGCTCGGGGGCGACGTCGCGGGCGGCGACAAAGACCTGCTCGGCGATCTCGCGCGCCTTCAAGTTGCGCTTGATGCCCAAAAGGCCCGTAGCACAGAACCTGCAGGCCATCGGGCAGCCAACCTGGGTCGAGATACACACGGTACGCCGGTCTTTCTCAGGGATCATGACGGTCTCGATGAGGTGTCCATCGTGCGTCTTGAATAGATACTTTCGCGTTCCGTCGGTCGCCCTGGAGAGTTGTGTAAGCTCGAGGACAGCGGCCGGGGCCTCTTCCTGAAGGGCGGCTCGCAGGCTCTTCGGCAGGCTCGTAGCCTCCTCCCAATCGCGCGCCAGACCGGAGCAGAGGGCGTTGTAGACCTGACCAAGCCTGTAAGCGGGCTCGCCCCTACTCTTTAAGACCTGCTCTACCTCCGGTACGAACTCTTTAGCCCTCGACAACTCTTCTCCTCTTCAGTGGGTGCGGGCAGATTATACAAACGTCATGCCGAGACGGTAAAAAATCACGGGCAGCGGTACAATCTGCCCGGTGAACTTTCTCGACCTCTCCATAGTTCTGTTCGTAGTCTTCCTCGTGTGGCGCGGAACGCGCACCGGCTTTCTTGCGGGCGCTCTCTCGCTGGTCGGGGTGATCCTGGGCGCCACGTTGGGCTCAAGGATCGTACCCGCAATCCTTGAGGGTAAGAACGACCTCGTCTTCGGCTCCGTTATAACACTCGCGAGCATCGTAGCGTTCGCGGTGCTCGGCGACGTCCTGGCGCGCGCGGCGGGCGGTTTCTTGAGCGAGAGGATCACCAGCCCCGTCTCCGAGGCTCTTGATCGAGCGGGCGGTGCCATCTTGGGCGCGGCGCTCTCGCTGACCATAGTGTGGATAGCCGCGACCTTCGCGCTCATGGCGCCGTTACTCTCGCCCCTGCACCCGTCCATGCAGGAGTCCGGCGTGCTCCGAGCGCTAAACCAGGGGATACCCTCCCGGCTCCTCGCCCAAGCCGTTAGCAAGCTAGACCCGCTCCCCCGCTTCCAGGGTCCCGAGGTCGACGTTGCGGATCCGAACGCGGATATAGTCAGGGATCCGGAGATCATCGAGGCTGCTGCGGGCGTCGTGCGCGTCAGCGGGGTAGCCTGCGGGTACGGCGTAGAGGGCACCGGCTGGGTCGCCGGTGAGAACCTAGTCGTCACCAACGCTCACGTGGTGGCCGGGCAGATCAATACCCAGGTCCAGCCCGGCGGGACGGGGTTCCCTCTACCCGCCAGGGTCATGGTCTTCGACGAGAAGAACGACATCGCCGTGCTGCGGGTCCGAGACCTGCGCCTGCCGCCCCTCCCCCTGGCCGGACCTAGCGAGAACGAGCCTGTAGCCATCCTGGGCTTCCCAGAGAATGGTCCCTACGATGTAAGGGCCGGCAGGACAGGCCAGACGCAGCGCGTTATCTCGAATGACGCCTACAATCGCGGCCCCGTCGAGCGGACCGTAACCAGCTTTAGAGGCTTTGTCCGCCCCGGCAACTCCGGCGGGCCGGCGGTCAACACTGATGGTGAGGTCGTCGCTACGGTCTTCGCCAGCCGCGCCGATACGGAGAACGCCGGCTACGGCATCCCCTCTACGCTAGTACAGGAGCTGGTAGACGTCGCGAGGACGCGCCAGAACTCCGTGGACACGAAGGAGTGCGCAGTTTAATCCCTGGCCGTCGGCTCTTGCTCCGGGCCATTCGTAGTTTGCGTAAAGCAGCCTCAACGCGTCTCTGGGGAAGCTCTGCCGGCAGTAACCTGAGCGGCGCGGCGCGCAGCAAGAGGTCCAGGAATGCGCGAGGGGTTGACTACCTGGCGTATGGTCGGACGCTAGTAGCCGACGGCTATCCGGCCTGTTCCTGAACTATCTTCTCTAGGGTGAGGCGGCTGCGCCTTAGCTCGGCTTCGACGGTGGAGAGACGGGAGAGGGCCGTCTCTGTAAGGCGGTCGCGCTCGACCTCGCGTGCGACGGCGGATGAAGCTTCTTCTATCGCGGTTATCGCGCTCTCCAGGAGGAGCAGGTCTCGTTCTTCCATAGCCTGGATACTATCCGATTACGGAAAACTCGTCGTTACCCTTCTCTGTCAAGCACTTAGCCGCAGTGGTATACAAGCCGATCATGGAGACCAAGACGAGTATCCAAACGAGTTGCGACCGTGCAGCGGCGGCACAGAACATTAACCTTCAATCACCCCTTGAGGTAAACCACAGGCTACGGTAAGTTCAGACTGATTCATGTTGTGACCAGCGTATAGATGTGCGAACTTAAAGGGGCAGGGCGAAAGAAGATTAGGAGGGGGTTAGTTTGCAGCCTGATTCAGAGCCGGATCAATTCGTTCTTTGTTCGGGGCACACTATTCTGGAGTGTCGTTGCGGGGAGAGGACAATACTTATCGGCCTCGAAGAGGACTGGTACCTTGAGGGGCATACAGTCTTCGGATGCGAGTGTGGGGAGGAACTCACGCTTGCGGATAGCCTCGACGAAGAGCCTATCCCTGATGAGGATCTCGACGAGGAAGCCCTCGGCGTGAGAGAGCTGTTGCGCAGCCTCAGAACCCCGGGCACCTGAACCAGACATCTTTGTAGAGGTGCCCGCCGCGCAAGGGGTTCTCTGCTCGGCGGGTTTCTCCATGCAGCGTCGCTCTAGGAGTTACGGCGTTTATGCTCTTCCTTGAGCCTCAGGTACTCCTCGTCCCCGGCGACGGCGCGCCACTTTTCGTAGAAGATGCTGGCAGCCCGACTCTTCTCGGGATCCGGCCCTTCCAGTGGCTTGCTCTTATTTCCGCCCGCGTACCTGGCGTAACGCTGTGCCCTGGTGTAACCCATCTGGAGGTACTTCCGCGCGACATCCATCCCCACGAAGTCTCCTTGAGTTTTGTACTCGAGAAAACGGTCGTGGATAGCTTCGGCCGAAACACACGCGGTCTCGACATCCCTGAAGCCCCATAGCGGCAGTAATTCGCTCTTATAAGGCTCGGCGTGGAAGACGCCCTGCTCACCGCGCCCGATCCGGTACGCCTCGGGATGCTCGCGCAGGTCTACGCCGTCGTACGGATACCCGCTCATACCGATGCTCGGCTCGCACCTCTATATGGCGGCTTCAAAGGCGCTCTTGTTTTGGGGAGCGCTCCTCTAACTCGCTGCGCCACCGGCCCTGCCGTCGTAAGCCTCGTTCACGTGTACACGGCCGCCAACGAGGGTTAGAGGATGCTCAAAGAGTCCTCGGGATCCAGCTCGCCGAGCCGGTACTGGCAGATAGCGAGCAACGGGATACCGGGGACGTTAATGATCTCGTCGGCCTTCGCCTCGAACTCCATCGCTCGATCGCCCCCTGGTACGTCCCGGATTAGCCAGGGCACGTCAGCGGAGAACCTCAAGCCCTTGTACCCGGCCTCGATGGTCGCCGTAAAAAGGCCCCTTACGGCGTCGAGGAGATAGTCAGGGTCGAACTCGGCGCCGTCCTTCAATAGGGAGTCCCGCTCGGTGATGAAGATAAGGTCCTCGCCTGACTCAGCGGCCTCCACATCGACGCCAGCCCCTGTCAGGAGATCGCGAATCCTGGCGGCGGCGCGTTCGGGAGCTATGTAATCCGACCGTTCGCCCCGAGCCAGCCCTACTGCGAACGTCTGGGCGAGGATGCCGAGTGTAGGCTCGGGCGTCTCGTGCATCGCGCAGACGTGGGCGCCGACCTCCAACTTCTGGCCTTCTTCAGTAAATAAGGTTTGGGCGGTCACTGGCCTGGCTCCTTCTCCCGTTCGGGCTCGTGTTCTTCTCTCTTCAGCAGCACGGTCGTCAGGGCTTCGATGACCGTAGGATCGAACTGGCTACCGGAGTTGGCTTCGAGTTCGGCCATGGCTTCCTGGCGGGTAAGCGCCTTGCGGTAGGGCCTATCGTTGGTCATTGCATCGTAAGCGTCTATCGCGGAGATAAGACGAGCTCCTACCGGTATATCGGCTCCTGTAAGCCTTTCGGGATACCCGAGCCCGTCGTACCGCTCGTGATGGGAGAGCACGGCCCCGGTGACGCTATCGAAGCCGGAGATCTCGCCTACTATATCGGCGCCCATCTTCGGGTGACGGCGCATGATCTCCCATTCTTCCTCAGTGAGCCTGGCGAGCTTGTTGAGGATCGAGTCGGGAATCCCGATCTTGCCGATGTCGTGCAGAACGACGGCATACTGCGCCGTGCGAACCTCTTCGCTGCTCAGGCCCATCGTCCGGGCAACCTCGCCGGCAAGGACCTGGGTTCGCCTTATGTGCCCGCCCGTGGTCCCGTCGCGAGACTCCAGGGCCGCGGCGAGCGCGGAGATAGCCTCCAACGTGGTCTTCTCCAACGAGGCGTAGAGTCGGCTTCTCTCCTGAGCGCGGGCGAGCTGACGGGCGACCAGCCTTAGAGAGGCACACTCGGCCTCTGTATAAGGCCTCTCTTCCCGCACCAGAAAGACCGCCCCATCCGCCCGTCCGAATCCCACACCCAGGGCGTGATGCTGGCCGAGGCGTCCTACCCAGGGGACTCGCCCCTTTATCCTCACCGTCTCTAGCGCCGCGAGCGTCTCTCCAGAATCGTTGAGGCCGAAGCTGACTACGTCTTCTCCCTCGACCAAGACGGCGCCGCCGGAAGCGTCGAGGAGCTCCAGGGTGAGGACGAGCACGGTCTTGTAGAGCTCTCTCTCGTTTGTGATGGTGCCCAGCGCCTCCGAGGCGATCTGGACCACGTTCCCGTGCGCGGCCCGTTGGGCGGCGAGTTCCCTGGCATGCGCGGCGTCGAGCGCCAGCGCCGCGACGGCCGCAACCGCTCGCAGCTCCTCGCGCTAACCCGCGAGTAACGTACCGTTGCCACGACGGCCGCGCCTCTTGGGCGCTGCTGGGTAGCCTCTCACGACTCCAACGGAGAGCTTGCCCCGACGGATAGGAAACGCCTCGAACATTGTGCCTCTCTCGGAGACCGCGCTACCCTCTAGGATAGAGATACGGAGCGACTCCCCCACCGATGCCGAGATCTCGACGGCCCCGAGCCTGAGGCGTTCGCGAATATTTGCGGCCATCCTCCGAAGCGCCCCTTCTAGCTCCTCTGGCTCGGCGACTATCTCCTCCCCGAACCCTGCGAGCAAACCTGCCAGAGCCGGGAGGCTTCCCTCCTCGACGGTCAGATCCTTTATATGATCCGGACTTTGCACCTTCTTGTTATCGGCCGTTCGCCCCTGCGGCTTTAGTAAGCCCTACGAGGTTTGCTCTACTGGGCAAAGAGCAGCCGAAACTCTCTCCAAAATCTCTCGTATCGACAGCAGCGTACAGTCACAGGCGCGAACTCTCGCGGCTCGGACCATTGCGCCAGTCTCAGAGCACCCTCGAAAGCTCTACATACCCGTTGCATGGTGAGTATCATACCTAGCATTATATGCGCCTACTGAGAACGGTATTACTGCGTTGACAACCCACGGCCTTCGGCGCCGAAGCTTCGGTGTAGGCTACCCTCCGCCCAATGGCCCGGATCCCTCGCCGCGCCCTGACACCTAACAGTTACCTTTGCAGAAAGACTTCTCTCCAACGGGGCCTCTCTTGAGAGTCATCCCAGAAGCAACATGCGCCGGGCGAGACGACGCCGTCTTCTGCGCAGAGACGCGCTTTCAAGGGGCTGTCGAGGTAGCCTTACTGCTCGGGGTTGACCGCGGGATCTTCTAGACCCGTCGAGGAGGCTTCTTCGAAGGTGACGGCCGCGGTACCTAGAGACGTGCCCTGGCTCTGAATGAACTGGCGCTCCGAGGCGTAAGCTTGGACCATCATCGCCAACTCGAGCTGGTCGCGTTCGACGGGCAGGGTACCCGCCTCCTCCTGCTTTAGAGCGTCGTTGGCCTTTATGCCCAAGGCGTTTTCGAGCGCCCCGATCCTACGCCGCATCTTCAGACGTCCGCCGGGAGTCAGGCGCAGAACGGTCTGCTCCTGGGGACCGTGCATCGGGTAGACCCAGGCGCTCTTTAGCCAGGATTGCAGGATCTCCGTCTTTAGCTGCTCTTTGTTCTTTAGCTCCATACAAGCTTCCTCTCGCTAGTAGTCGGGATCAATGTACTACCCAGCCCCGTGAAACTCCACAGGGACTTACGCGTATAAACGGTTACGATGGACAGCGCACCGAGAGACGTCCGATCCTCCCTGGACCTCCTCCGCCAGAGCCTCGACGGCGCCTTTGTCGCCCGCGCCGACGGTCTCCTCGCGTACAGGTTTGCGCTTCTAGGCCGTAACGGCTGGGAGTTCGGTCGCTTGCGCCTGGCCGGACCATCAGTCGCGGAACTCCGCCTCGAGGATTACGCTGCTACGTTGGAGACCTCCGGGAGACGGCTTCGGATGGTCGCGGACGGCGAAGAGGTGCTCGTCGGAGCCCCGAAGATGCGCTCCGTAGACGAGCTTATCCTTTCTTCAGGCGAGCAGACCTACGAGGCGAGCTTCAACTTCTTCCGTAACCGGGCGAGCGCCTCGCGCCCCGGCGCCGGGTGGTCGGTACAGCTCTCTGGCAGCATAACGGGCCGAAGCTACGAGATCTTCTTCGACACCGAGGATGCAAGCGCGCTTCCGGTCGCGGTCTTCATCCTCTGGCACCTGACTATGAACCGGCGCCTCGCCTATCTCACGGGTACATCTTCGAAGGGAGGGAAGATGTAGGAGATGCTCTGCAGGCCTTGCGTCGCCTCGAACGAGCGGATAGTGTCAAAGTGTCACCAAACAAAAGGAGCGAGTATGCAGCAGGATCCGAATTACGGCAATCAACGAGAGGAACCCAGGCTGACGGGGATACCAGTGGGCAGTGGAATGAGCCTTCAGGACGAGCGAACCTGGTCCATGCTCTCGCACCTGAGCGTGCTTCTGAACCTTATAACCGGGATCGGCGGTCCCATAGCGGCCCTCGTTATCTGGCTGGTCTACAAAGACAGGTCGCGCCGGGTAGCCTTCCATGCCCTGCAGTCGCTCTGGTATCAGGTGGCGTGGGCCGTGATCCTTTTTGTCGGTTGGACGGTTACGTTTATCCTTAGCTTTATCTTTATCGGTTTTCTGCTGATACCGGTAATGCTGCTCGTATCACTCGTCCCCTTCGTGCACCAGTGCTACGCGGCCTACAAGGTCTATCAGGGGGTCGATTACCGCTATCCCGTAATCGCCGACATGGTGGACAAGGAGCACAGGATAGCCTAGAAGAAGTTAAGCCGAGACAGAGTCTGAAAGGGGCCGGTCAACTCCGGCCTCTTTCGCTTCTCCCGTTACTGTATAGGGGGTAGGACTACCTGGGGGGTCTGGGGCTCGTCTACGGGGGTTGCGTATACAGTGACGGTCGAGTCGACGGGAGCGTATGTGCCGCCGGCCGGGTCGGTACCCCAGGCCACGCCCTTCGCCGCGTACCCCTCACGGTACTCGTAGACAACCTGCGTCTTGAAGCCAAGGCTCTGAAGAAGCGCCTCCGCGTAGTAGTCGAAGTAGCTGTCTACGTTCGGTACATACGCGAGCGTCTGCCTATCGTTCGCCGTCGCGGTCTCCTGTGCTGCGGTCTGCATGGCCGCCGCAGGCGCCCGCGCCTCTTGCAGCGCCGCCTCCGCCTTCGGAGCTTCGGGTGAGTCGCTGGCGGCGGACTGGGCGGTGTTCGAAGCCTCCGGCTCGGTCAGCCAAGGCAGCGGTAGGTTCCCGACGTTCACATACCCGAGCCCGGCCATAGCCGTTCCGCCGCCCAGGAGCAGCAGTACGGCCACAGTGGACGCGACGAGCACCTTGCGGCCCTTGAGAAGAGATTTCCGGCTCCGCTTGCGCCGGGGAGCGGAGCGGCCCTTGACGGAGTCGTTGCGTAAATCCTCAAGCATCGCCTCCGCGGAGGGGTAGCGGTCTTCCGCCTTTTTGGCGAGGGCTTTGAGGATCACCGCCTCCATGCGCGCCGAGATCTCTTTGTTCAACTCGCGTGGCGGGGTTGGCTCTTCGTGGATCTGCTGCCGAGCTACGCTCCTGGCGTCGCCGGAGAAAGGCAGCGCGCCGGTAAGACAGTGATAGAGGAGGATACCGACAGAGTAAAGGTCGCTGCGCGGGGTCGTCTCCTCGCCTTTGAGCTGCTCCGGAGACATGTAGCGGGCGCTGCCGATGATCTCGCCGGGCTCCCCCGCCGACTCCTCCTTCTCGACGAGCCGCGCGATTCCGAAGTCCGCGACCTTAGCGGTCCCCTCCTTGGTCATAAGGATATTCGAGGGCTTTATGTCCCGGTGAACTACTCCCCGTCTGTGCGCGTAGGCGAGCGCCTGCAGAAGCTGCCCCGCCAACTTCTTAGTGTAACGCTCTCCGAGGCGACCGCCAGGCGCGTCCCTGAGCAGCCCTCCCACGTCCCCTCCGCCGACATACTCGGCTACGATGAACGGGACATCGCCATCCTGGGAGATATCGTAGACTTTAACGATGTTCTCATGGTCGAGAGAGGCCGTCACCCGCGCCTCTTGCTTGAAGCGCGACCGGAAGGTCGTCTCCCTAGCGAATTGCCCGTGCAGCGTCTTCAACGCTACCACGCGCCCGAGGGTTGCATCCTCGGCTTTGTAGACAATGGCCATTCCACCGGTGCCCAACGTGCTCTGTACCCTGTAACGCCCCCCAAGGACCGTTCCGACCGTGGCTTCCAGGACTCACCACCTCCGGCGTTCTATTCGTCGAACGCTAATTTTATACTTATCTTACTTCGCCAGGAACGGCCGCAGGCTGGCTACCGCGCCGGTACCCTACATCCTGCATGATACAGAATTTCCGCCCAACATCTGGTGCGGCGTGTGTGTACCGTCGGATCGACCCTCCGGATATCCTCAGGCTCTCTACCGCCGGGAGCCGCGAGGCGCGCGCGAGAGAGCCCGCTCGACTGCTCTCTCGAGACGGCCGCCCTCGTGTTGCGCGCCCGAGATGGCCTCTCCCTCCTCCAGCGGCTCCCCGTCGAGGCCGACGACCATAGTCGGCACGGAGGTGACACCCAGCCTGCGTGACAGTTCCTCGTCCGAGATCACCTTCCGCGCGTAGCGGTCTTCCCTCAAGGCAACCTGGAGCTCGTCACGGTCGAGACTCACGGTAGCTCCGATCTCCAGCAGCACCTCTTCTTTACCTATATCCTTGCCGTCCTCAAAGAAGGCTTTAAAGAGGGCAGTGTGCATCTCCTCAAACCGGCCCTCCTCGCGGGCGTACTCAGCGGCCTCGTGGGCCTTGCGGCTCCGAGGCTGAACGGGTGGTAGGACGAGCGTCATGCCCAGGGCCCTCGACATCGGATAGACAGAGGCGTTCCAGACGCTGTGGAGGTACTCGCCATCCGGGTCGAGGGTCGGTATCGGGTGGGGCCTCAACTCGTAGGCGCGCCAATCCACCTCCACCTCGTCACCGTACCTCTCTCCAACACGGGCGAGATCCGGCTCCTCAAGGTAGCAGAAAGGACATACGTAGTCGCTGAAGACGGTGATTTTGGCGCGTTTGTCTTCACTCAAGAGAGCCTCCAGAAGATCAAGAACACTACAGTCCCTGATTCTAGTATGCCGATCCCAGGCTTGCGGAGAAGAGCTTGTGCTACCTCGTGGTCAGGTCTAGCTCGCTAGAGATCTCGATGCTATCCTTGATGGAGCGAGCCACCGGACAGCTATCCGCGTATACCCCGAGCACCCGCTCTATGGTCTCGCGATCTTTCTCGTCGGCGGTAAGGTGAAAGGTCTGCTTGATCCGCTTGATCACCAACACCTTGTTCTCGACCTCTATCTCTCCGGCCGTGTTGGCGTCGAGACCCTCAAAGGACACTTGACGCGCTGCCAGCGCGCCGGCAAAGGTGCCGAGCAGTCAGCCGCCCGCCGCAGCGACCACATAGTCGAGGGTGGAGGAGTGAGGCTCCTCCACATCCGGCGAAACACCGTAATGCTCGGCAACCTCGCTGTGGACGCCGAACAACACCGGCTTCTCTTCGGCCGGCAATTGGGCCCGCCGGACCTTTCCCTCGACCGGCTCCACCTTCACCCGGGAAACGTAAGCTACATCCGACAACCAGGTCCTCCCTCTGCTAGCACGCTATCAAGCCGCAGTATATACAAAGCCCGAGCGCCTTGAAGCAGGCGGCACAGGCCACACAGAGCGGGAATTCATCTAGAAGCCATCTCATAAACACTTTCTGAGCAGAATCACGATGCCCCCAAGCTGCGCCATGCCCAAGAAGTTCTCGTCCTTGTATTCGTAGCGCACTACCAAGCGCCTGAAATCCTGAAGCCAGGCGAAGAGCCTTTCGATCTTCCATCGCCTCTTGTAGCGCCTGAGCTTGCGCCCATCCTGGGTCTTTTTCTTCTTCCTGTTCTTCCGATGCGGAGCGATCATCTCGATGCCTTGCTCAAGAAGGGCCTCGTCCAAAGGGTCCGAGTCGTAAGCCTTATCTCCCCCCAGCCTCTCGGGCTTCTCCCTCAGAAAGCCGCTTGCGAGAGTTTCCCCGACAAGGGTGACCTCGTGTGGCGAAGCTCTCTCTCTGTGTGTAGAGGGCGAGAGGAGCAGAAGAGCCGTCTGAAAACGCCATGACCTTCGTACCCTTGCCCCGCTTGGTCTTTCCAACACGCTCCCCCCTTTTTTAGCTACCACGAAGGTGGCGTCTATGTAGCATTCCGAGAGGTCTATCTCCCCACGCTCTTCGAGGTAGATCCGGGATAAGAGGCTCTAACACTTCCCACTGCTCGTCGGTGAGGTCCATGCTCCGCTGCTCCTGCTGAAAGGAGACATATAGCAGAGTCACTATATCCTCACTTCCACGTTTATGAGATAGCTTCTACACACTACCTGCACCGTAGGACGGCGAGCGCGAGTACGCTGGAGCCCGGGATTCAAGGCAGCCGGGAGCAGCGCCGGCCGCAGGTCCATGCCCCATGTTCGCCGCGTTTCGGTTGAGATTGTTACCGGCGATTGGGCTTCCGGCATTCTCGATCTCGCGGCGACTCATAGTACCGCGAAGACTCGACTTATTCGAGCGGCATGTTCAGCCGAACAATACCCGGACGCGAGCATGACGCAACGTGGCCGATCAGTCAGCGGATAAAGCGTTCGACGTAGTCGGCGCCGAGCCCGACCGCCTCGTAGTGCTTGCGCGCAGCTTCGAGCTTCGTAAAGACGTCCTCTACCCCGACCGCGTCGCCATCCGGGTTGACGTAGATATAGGCGCCGGTCACGTGGAAAAGGGTTACCATCTCCTCCACTCCGTCCGGGACCTCAAGGGTATGGATGTCGCCTGGCGGTTCGAACGAGTAGCTCCCCTGCTCGGCCCACCATTCGTGCTCCAGGTAGTGCCAGCGACCCTTGAGCGTCACGGCGTGAACCGGTCCCGCATGCCGATGACGCGACAGGATGCCGGTCTTACGCACCCGCAGGAGATTGACGAAGTATCCCTGACTCACCGACAGCAGCAAAGGCCGGAAGCTGACGTCCTTGGCCTGAGGAACCCACAGGCGCTCGTCGTAGTCCAGGTTCAAGATTCCGGGGACCACCAAGTCCTCGAGCTTGCCATAGGGCTGCTCGCCGCGGTACGGGACCGCCTCCTCGGACTGGGACTGGCTGGCCTCGACGTTCGAACTCATCTGCTCCTCCTTGAACATTCCCTGGTTCCCCACTCTTATTCCCGAATAGCAGGGACCAGAACCACCGACGCTGTTCGGCCTCTAACCGCTCTCGGAGTTTCCAGCCTATGTAGCTCTTGAATATGATCGTCGAGGTTGAACCGCCCGGCCTGGTTGGCGCTCTTCAGCGACAGCAGTTAGTAAATCTGCCGGTGTGGCATCCATCCAGCGCCCGAGTGGGAGGCCCGAACGATCGCATCCCTCGCCCTAGGGGCGGGTACGTAGACGAACAAGAAATCCCATATGCGTCGTCGAACCTGGGAGGGTCCTTCACCAGACCGCTACCATAGTCTCCACGCCAGCGTGAAGGCTTGCCTGACTATGTACGGGTGGGCGGCTGAGAAGGGTAGCCGTTAGGGGAAAAAAAGAGCCGGAGCCTGAAATGGTCCCGACCTTGGATTGTATCCACTTCAATTCTGCCGGAGGAAACGGCATAGAGCCCTGGCGTAAGTCAGCGGGACCCCTCGGGCCTTGGCCCAATCGTTCAAGGTAAATCCCGCCCACTCGATCTGGCGTACTTGATAGAGATCGTCGTCCAGCCTCAAAGGGCGTCCATGCGCATACCACTCGTCCGCGCCGAACTCCTGGCGCATGGCCTCAAGGTCTTCTCTGCTAAGCCTGCTCGGTTCGTTTACCAAATCCTCCCCTGTAAGATCGAGCCAAGGCTACCTTAGGATACCCTAGCCCGGCGGGTTTAAGGATCTCACGGCGAGGGGAGGCTTCGGCAAGCATACCCCCACGGTAAGGGAAGGAGAGGCGTGAGAAGAAAGCTTGCTATCCTCTTCGCTTCGGCCTTGATAGTCGGCACGTCAGCGTGTGGCGAGGAAGATAAACAACAGCAGCCGGTACAAGAGCCGGAACCAACGGAACCGTCACAAGTAGAGCCGAGAGACGAAACCGTAGGGGATGATGTACAAGGGTACGAGGGAGGGCCGGAGCCGATAGGATCTCTACTGACTGCTCCAGCCGCATCCTTTGTAGGCTCAGGCTGAGGTATACCTGACCCGGTTCGTTCGGGCGGATCTACTGCTTCTCTATTCCCTCTTCTATCTGTGTTCGGCCTTCTTGCACCTGCTGCTCCACCTGCGTCCGGCCCTCCTGAACCTGCTGCTCTACCTGCGTCCGCCCCTCATCAACCTGCTCCTGCACCTCCTGCTCTACCTGGTCGCGTACCTGCTGTTCTACTTCCCCTCCGCATGCCGTCAGCCCGAGGACTGGTACGAGAGCAGCCGCAAAGAAGATAACGAGCTTCTTTCTCATATTTCTCCTTTCCTTACTATAAGCCTGCAACATGGTATCCCCCGGCCGTCGGCTCTGTGCAAACTCACCGAGGCAGGGAAGCATACCCTTTCTCGTATCTCTACGACGCAGGGCTTACTTTGTTTCAAGTTAGATTGGAAGGCAGCGCTCCGCAGCTCCGCTCGCACCGCATCGAGTGAGGCCCTTTGAAGGCGTTGTGAGCTCGGGTACTGGCAGGCAGAATGAACCGGAGAGCGAGCCAGGAGACTGTTGGAAGACAACGGCTACAAAGTCGTGATGGTGGTGTTCTTCACAGAGCGAGAGGTCGCTCGCTTTGTAACCCGTGAGCAGGCCGAGTGGCGGGCGAAAGAGCTCAACGATTGGGCACAGAGGAACCCGCGCGGCTACGTTCAGTACCTCGTGCGCCCTATAGCAAAACCAGGCAGAGACGAGTAAGCCTTCGACCGATCTCGAACTCTAAATGACCAGAAATAGACTCAAGACCGACTCTTGCCGTTGGCAGGCGACGATCAAAGATACTCTAAGCTGCGAGACCCTCCAGCCAGGAGTCCAAGCATACCTGCTAACGGTAACGTTCTCGCCGCCCTGAGTTGGCCAGCCTAGGCAGTAGTCATCTTCGGCAAGCTGTCTGCCGATCCGTAGAAAGTCGAAGAGATCGTTAGCCGAAACCGGCTCGGCGAGCATCTCGCGCTGGGTCAGATCTCCGAGAGCACCCCGGTCTCCTCTGGCGTCTCGAACAACGATACGCCGTACCCGGCCTCTTGAATCTTAGCTATACTGACCCCGTGGTAGGGGAAGACAATAAAGCTGATGTCCTGATCCTCTCTAGCGCGATTGGTAGCGGCCATATGCGCGCCAGCGCCGCCGTCGTCAGGGGCCTGGAACTACTCGATCCTACCCGGAGCTGCTCCATCATGGACTTTCCTCACGAGGTCTCACCCGGAGTAGAACACCTCTTGCGAGACGTGTACCTGGAGTCCCTCAAGCTGTGGCCGACGGCTTACGGCAAGATCTACCAGTCCTCCGGCGCCGGTCATCCCGGTTCTTACCGGCACTATTTAGAGAAGGCCGGGCTTCGAACCCTGGAACGTCTGGTTTCGAGCACTGGCGCCCGGGCTCTGGTCGCCCCACATTTCTACGGCGCCGGAGTACTCGGGTACTACAAGGAGCAAAATCCCCAGACGTTCGCCGCCGTGGTGTTGACGGACTACGTACCGCACCCGATAGGGGTACCTCCTAACCTGGATCTCTACGTGGTCGCCGACGAGGCGGCGGCCGACGTCGTGGCTAGGCTTGGCGTGCCCGAGAAGCGGATCCACCCGACCGGCATTCCGATAGACCCACTCTTTGAAGAGCCCGCCGACGCGGCCCAGGCTCGCCGAGACCTGCTGAAGCTCGACGAGGACGACCTCCCCGTGGTCCTGGTGATGGGCGGGGGCTTAGGCGGCGGGGATCTGGAAGAGGCGGTATCGTTGCTGTTCGAGGCCAGCGAGGCGATGCACCTCGTCGTGCTCTGTGGCTCGAACGAGCGTTCCCGCAGACGGCTGGAGCAGCTCGCGGAGAGGGGAGGGTACAGCGCAACCTGTCTCGCGTTCACGGATCGAGTCCACGACCTCATGACGGCCGGTACGGTCCTGGTCACCAAACCGGGCGGCATGAGCTGCACGGAGGCGCTGGCCTCTGGGATACCCCAGGTCCTCTATCACCCTATCCCCGGGCAGGAGGAAGACAACGCGGCGGCTATGGTCCGCTACGGCGCAGGGGTCATGGTGCACAGAACGGCGCAGGTACTGGGCCAGACGCTGAAGATCCTTACCAGCGCCGACCATCAACGCCGGATGGGCGATTCAGCGCGCGCCGCCCATCGCCCCCACTCGGCGCGCTCGGCCGCCTCGCTGATACTGGAAGGGCTGTCGTGAGGCACCCCCGAGCCCACGCCTGGGAGGCAGTAACCGCCACCGCCGCCGGGGCCGGACTCTTGGCCGGGCTCCGAACCGCCGCCGGATATCCGATGCTCTCTGCCCCTACCCTGGCCACCGCCGGGCTCGGGCTGGCGGCGGGAGGGCTTATGGCCTACGAGTGGCTTTCGCCTCGTTCCTGGCTCTACGGCCCGGTCTTCTGGCACGCCCATACTACCGAGCGGGCGATAGCACTCACCTTCGACGATGGTCCCTGCCATCCGTACACAGAGCAACTACTCGAGATCCTGGACCGCGAGGGCATCCGGGCGACCTTCTTCCAGGTCGGCAACAACGTCCGGCGCGAGCCGAACCTCGCCGCCGAGGTCGCCTCCGAGCACGTCGTCGGCAACCATACCTTCACCCACCCACACCTGGTATGGAGCCGTCCGGGCACGGTCCGAGAGCAGTTGATGCGGGGCCAGGAGGCCATCCACGACGCTACGGGCATCGTGCCGAACCACTTCCGCGTGCCTCACGGATGGTACGGTCCGCAGGTGATCTCGACGGCCGGAGAGCTTGGGATGAGGTGCGTGGGCTGGTCGGTCATGGCCTGGGATTGGGACCGACCGCCTTGGGACGTCATCCAACGCCGGATACTGCACGGCGTCCGTCCCGGCGGCGTTACCTTGCTGCACGACGGCCAGGACACGGACGCCTTTCCAAAGGCCGACCGTTCCCACACAATAGCAGCCGTGCCCCACATCATCGGTAGCCTCAAGGCGAACGGCTACCGTTTTCTTACGCTCCCGGAGCTCATGGATCTCGACGCCCTTGACCCTCGCCAACCTGGAACTCGTACTCGTTAGAGAACGTCTTCCCTTCCACGCAGAGCCGTAGCCGAAGTACGGCGCTTCCAGAAGCCGGGAGCGTGGTCCTCGCTTCGCCGATCCTCACCGCTGAATCCTTCTTTACCCTCGTCTCTCCCCCGCCGCGAGCAACCCTGTACTGTCCGAGAAGGATCTCCCAACTCCAACTTACCCGATCCAGCGCCTGCGGAAGATCGTTGACGACGAACAGGGGAAGGGAGACCCTTTCGCAGACCCTGTAGCTCTCTTTCGGGTACTCGGCACAGATCAAAACCGGGCTCATCGCCGTCCGGAGAACGTCGTAGGCTATCTTCCGCCGTCGTCGCCAGTCCACGACGGACCATGAGATCGCCGGCGCGGGATCGTTGAGCATGAAGGCGAACGTTCCGCCCGTCGGCCGGTATTTGCGCCGCCGGAAGAGCTCGGTGGCGTGCTTGAGGACCCGGGCCTGATACTCCTGACTCTCGCGCACGAAAGCCGCCCGATCACCCCTCCAAGGGACGTAACGCAGCATACGCTGGGTCTGGAGACGGTAGTTGAAGGAGAGCGCCTCCCAGCTCGGTTCCTTGCCGGAAGACCAGATCTCTTCCAGTGACTCCGGGTCGGGCAGCGCCTGCGCCCCGTACTCCGTCGGGAGTCGCGAGAGGCCGGGGAAGACCCTCACCACCCGTTCCAGATCTCTGAACTTCCCGTAGTACCAGCCGAAGTACAGGTGGTTGGTCGTCAGCGGGTGACCCGCCGCGTCTATTACGGGCCTGGAGTCATCCCCCTCCCCGAGAGCGCGAACCACCGCGGGGTCGAGGACCCGCCGCTGCCACAGCATCCAACGCGGAGAGAGCACCTCGACGACGGTGCGTAGCAGACCCGCAACGCTCCATTTTTCGGGGGGCGCCACATAGAAAGGTTCGTCGTGCGCCAGGTAGACCCCGACAGAAGGATAGCCGCGCAGGAGTCGCGCCATCTCCCCGGCCTGGGTAATGGCGGATTCGAGGATGCTTCTCCGATGGGTCCACTGCAATGGAAAATCCTGCAACAGAAGAAGTCCGAGCTCGTCACAGGCTCTGTAGAAATGCCCGTTTGCCACGTGTGCGTGGACCCGGGCGGCGTTCATACCGGCTTCGCGCACCAGAGAAGCGTCAGCCCGCAAGCGTTCCTCCGATGCCCTCGCAGGGTACGCGTCAGAGGGCAGGTAGTTGATCCCTCGCAGGAAAATACGCTCGCCGTTGAGATAGATCTTCCAGTCCCGCAACTCCACCGTGCGGGCTCCGAAACGCGTCCTCTCCTCAGCGTCGGCACAGCCGAGCACCAGCTCGTATAGCGGCTGCTCACCCCTGTCCCAGGTCCACCACGCCCATACGGCCGTCAGGTGGAAGCCGACCTCAAAGTGGTTCTGTCCCTCCTCGACCTGAACCTCTCTCTCGAACTCGACACCCGGAGCCTCGAAGCCGAGCGGGCGCACTCGCCCCGCAAGCTTAGTTCGCGTTCTCTCACGGGAGTAGAGACCCACATACGCCCGTCCGTGCCCCGTGTGGTCGGCGACGGCCGTGAGGGAGTTGATGCGCACCTCGCCGTCCGGCACGACGTTCACCTCTCCGAAGATGCCGCCGGGGTTTATGCGCGGGTCCATACCGTCCCACCGGGCCCACGCCCCCCCGATAGTCTTACGGTCGTTCTCCTCTGGTTCCTCGGGGCTGCGAACCTCTACCAACAGGTTGTTCTCCCCGCCGACGGCCAGCGTGTCGGTAATGTCGAACTCGAACGGAGAGAAGTAACCCTCATGGCCGCCGAGGTAGACGCCGTTGAGCCAGACGCGCGCCGAGTAGTATACGCCCTCGAACAGGAGCGAGAACATCGCGCCCGAGGTTGGCATTCGATGCCCGAACCGGCACCGGTACAGCACGATCCCCTCGTAGGCCGCGAAGGTGTCTTCGAGCTGCCAATGTCCGGGAACGCGTACCGGAATCCAGGCGCGCTTTATGCCAGCCGCTTCTCCGGCGTCTTCGAGCGGAGCCTTGATGGGCACGGCTTGCCAGGTTGTGAGGATTTGTGGCAGCCCGTGAAGGCTTCTGGTCCGCATCGGGTCAGCGCGCCTCTTCCGGCAAGAGCATGGGGATCGGACAACCGTTCGCTTCGCCGCGTGAAGCTCGCATGGCGGGCTTCGCCAGCGAGGTTCCGGCCGAAGCGGGCTCTTCCGGCGCCGGGAAGCGCCGCCTCATGATCTCAGAGGCCATGCTCTCTAGCATCTTGCAAACGTTCACCTCGACATTATCTCCTGTTGCGCGGCGACCTGCCTCTTCACCCCTTCTTCACCATGCCTGGGAGCGTCACAACGTGGAACGCTGCATGCGACGGGGCGCTCTTCCAGGTCTCTCTGCTCCGCGCGTAGAGTCACACGACTGCGTCAGACCAAGGACAAGGAGGCACGCCTGTCCTGCAGCCTCATAACGTCCCGTTCATCTTGCGAGTCTAAAGCGCTTCTCTCTTCTCTCGCGCCGCTTTATTCTCAAACCTCTTAGTCACGAGGTCGGGAGCCTCGAAGCTGACGCTCAACCTGTATATCTGCTCTCGCGCACCGAGAACGGGTCGCCATGAAGCTCTCTGCGGAGGCTCGGTGCCTCAGGGCCGTGGTGCTCACCTCCTTATACAGGGAGCCGGAACCGCTCTACCGTGGCTTACTCGGTGAGCCGGCGGAGAGCACATCGAGAGGCAAGGTGGTTGAGAGGGATCCTACCTTGACCGGCCTTCGTTCTGCCTGCTAACATCAAGGTTCACGATACCTTTGGGGAAAGGATCTAAGTGCCCGAGAAAGCTCGGATTCTACGGTACCAACGGCCGGACGACACATCCATAATCCCGAAGTGACTGACGGCTGGAAGGCTGCCGTACTGCGAGGGACGCGGCTCGTGACGCTGGCCCAAAACGTACCGGGGCCCGCCGCGGCCGCCCGGATGCGCTCTCTAGGCGCTTCGGTCGTCAAGGTCGAACCACCCGCCGGAGATCCCCTGGCAGAGGCCAACCCCGCCTGGTACGAGCACCTCACGACGGGCCAGGAAGTCGCCAGGCTCGACCTAAAGGACGCCGCCGGGCGCGGGCGCCTCAACGACTACCTCACGACCGCCGACTTGTTCCTGACCTCCAGCCGCCCCGGCGCCCTGCGGCGGCTCGGGCTAAGCCCGGAGAAGCTGCGCGAGGCGCACCCGCGCCTCTGCGTGGTCGCCATCGTCGGCTACCCGGCCCCGCACGCGGACGAGCCCGGCCACGACCTCACATACCTGGCCGAAGGAGGACTACTCTCCCCGCCCGAGATGCCGCGTACCCTGCTCGCCGACCTCGCCGGGGCCGAACGCGCCGTCTCGGCGGCACTCACGCTCCTCCTAGACCGCGAGAAAGGGAACAGCGCTGGCTATGCCGAGGTAGCGCTTTCGGAGGCGGCGGCGTCCTTTGCCGAGCCTTGGCGTTTCGGCATCACCAGACCGGGGGAGCATCTGGGAGGCGGGTTCCCGGGCTACAGCCTGTACGAGGCGAAGAGCGGTTGGGTCGCCGTGGCCGCCCTGGAGCCACACTTCTGGGAGAAACTGATCTCGGAGCTCGGTCTCGAAGTTGCCACCAGTAAAGAAGACCTGGCAAAGGTACTCCGTCGCGAGACGGCGGAGGAATGGGAGAGGTGGGCGGCGGAGCGAGACCTTCCCGTGGCCGCGCTCCGTAACGCGCCAGACACAGACACGACTACGAAAGGAAGACGATGCTAGAAGGACTCACCCAGGACTACCAGCTGACGATACCCGCTATCCTGAAGCGTGCCGACGAACTCTACAGCCAGAGAGAGGTCGTGACGCGCAGGCCGGACAAGTCTTTCCACCGTTATACCTACGCCGACTTCGTCTCGCGCTCAAAGAAGCTCGCCGTGGCGCTCAAGGGTCTGGGCGTAGAGAGCGGCGATAGGGTCGGGACGCTCGCCTGGAACACTTACCAGCACCTCGAAGCCTACTTCGGCGTACCATGCTCCGGCGCGGTGCTGCACACCCTAAACCCCAGGCTACACGAGGACGACCTAGCCTACATCGCCAACCACGCCGAAGACAAGGTCTTCATGGTCGACGAGCCCCTCCTGCCCGTCTTCGAAAAGTTCCGGGAGAACGCGGATACCATTCAGCACGTAATCGTGTTCAACTACGGCGACGAGCCCGTGCCGGAAGGCATGATCTCCTACGAGGAGTTGCTAGAAGGCGCAGACGATGACGAGTTCGAGTACCCCGAGCTTGACGAGAGGCAGGCGGCGGCGCTGTGCTACACCTCCGGCACCACGGGGCGCCCCAAAGGGGCACTCTACTCGCATCGCGGGGTCGTGCTGCACTCGCTGATGTCGGCGACGGGCAACGCCTTCTCGCTCTCGGATAACGACGTCGTGCTGCCGGTCGTGCCGATGTTCCATGTCAACGCCTGGGGCCTGCCATACACCGCGACGCTCGCGGGCTCGAAACAGGTCCTGCCGGGCCAGCACCTGGATCCGGCGAGCCTCATCGAGGACTACGAGCAAGAGAAGGTAACGTTCACCGCCGGAGTGCCCACGGTCTTCCTCGCGATGCTGGAGGCTCTGGACGAGGAGCCTGGGGCGCACGACCTCTCGGCGTTGCACTCGATGGTCATCGGCGGGGCGGCCGCGCCGAAGGGCGTCATAAAAGCGTACAAGGAGCGTCACAGCATCGATGTCGTCCATGCGTGGGGTATGACCGAGATGTCACCCATAGGCAGCGTCGCCAACATCACCCCGGAGATAAAGGCGCTCTCAGAAGAGGAGCAGCTAGAGTACAAGGCCAAGCAAGGCTACCCGACGCCGTTCGTCGAGGTAAGGGCGCGCGGCGACGAGGGATTCGTGCCGTGGGACGGGGAGACGATGGGCGAGCTAGAGGTCAGGGGACCCTCGATCATCAAGAGCTACTTCAACACCGAAGAGGGTGACGACAAATTCTCCGAGGGCGGCTGGTTCAGGACCGGCGACATCGTCACCATAGACAGGTACGGCTTCATCCAGATCACCGACCGCGACAAGGACCTCGTGAAGTCGGGCGGGGAGTGGATCAGCTCCGTCGAGCTAGAGAACGCCCTTATGGCTCACCCGGCCGTCGCCCAGGCAGCCGTGATCGCCATCCCTCATGAGAAATGGGACGAGCGCCCCCTGGCAGCTATAGTTCTTAAAGAGGGCGAGAGCGTGACCGCTGACGACCTTAGAGAGCATCTGAAGGGCGACTTCGCAAACTGGTGGCTCCCCGACGCCTACGAGTTCGTCGAGGAGATCCCGCAGACTGCCACCGGCAAGTTCTTGAAGATGAAGCTGCGCGAGCAGTTCAAGGACTATACGCTCGCGTAGAATACGCATCCGCACAACTACCGCAACCTCCAGAGACCTCTGAAAGGGGAGAGCGATGGCCCTTGCGGAAGAGATCCTGATCCAGAAGGACGTCCGCGCCGAGATGCGTGACGGCACGACCCTCGTGGCCGACGTTTACCGGCCCGCCGGGTCCGATGAGTACCCGGTCCTCCTTACGCGCCAACCCTACGGGAAGCATCTGCCCGTCGTAACGAGCTACCTGAACGCAATAAAGGCGGCGCAACACGGCTACATAGTCGCGATTCAGGACGTAAGGGGACGCTTCGGCTCGGAAGGGGAATGGAGCCCCTCCATGAACGAGTTCGAGGATGGCTACGACTCGGTCGAATGGGCGGCGAAGCTGCCGGGTTCGAACGGGACGGTCGGGATGTACGGGGCATCGTACTTCGGTATGACCCAGTGGCAGGCCGCCGTCATGCAACCGCCATCGCTAAAAAGCATGGCGCCGGGGATCACGTGGGGCAACTACCTGAACGGGGATCAGTTCCGGGGCGGGGTGCGGGAGCTTGGCCTGTGGCTCTACTGGTCGCAGGGCGTTCTCGCCCTCGACACCCTCTTGCGCGAGTACGGAGGCGACCGTGAGAGGCTCAAAGAGCTGCTGCCTGCCCAGGTCCACACCATAGACCGCCTCCCGGAGGAGTACGACATTCTTCCCCTTATGGAGCTGCCGGACCCGGCCAACGTCGCGCCGTACATGTACGGCGCCTTCGAGCACGGGATAGACAGCGACCTCTGGAACTACCTGAACATAGACGGCCGCTACGAGAGAGTTGAGGCTCCGACCTTTCACATCGGCTGCTGGTACGACATCTTCCTCGGCGAGACGCTGAGGCAGTACGCTGCCATGAAAGAGGTCGCGATTAGAAGAGGCACAAGACCGCCGAGACTGCTCGTAGGCCCGTGGACCCACAACGTAACCTTCCCCAGCTTCGCCGGTGACCTCGACTTCGGCCTCGCCGCCTCCGGCTTGTTCCTGAACTACAGGGGCGACGTCACCGACTACCATCTCCGCTGGTTCGACGCCACCCTCAAGGATAGGGAAGAGACACTCCATGACCAGCCCCCCGTCGAGGTCTTCGTGATGGGCGAGAACCGCTGGCGCGGCTATGAGGAGTGGCCCGTACCCGGATCTCGCGAGGAGAGATGGTACCTGCACAGAGGGGGCATCCTCTCACGCCAGGAGCCCGAAGAGAGCTCCCCCGACGAATACGACTACGACCCAGAGCACCCCGCCCCGACTATTGGCGGGGCGCTTCTCATGCCCCAGGTCTACCGCGCGGGGGCGCGGGACCAGCGCCCGAACGAGGAGCGCCCGGACGTGCTCGTATATACGAGCGAGGAGCTAACTGGGGACTACACGGCGATCGGGGCGGTCTACTCCACCCTCTACGCGGCCTCCTCCGCGCCGGACACGGACTTCGTCGCGAGACTAGTGGACGTACACCCGGATGGACGGGCCATCGGGGTAACGGACGGGATACTCCGGGCGAGCGCCCGCGAGAGCTACCCGGCCCCCGGCGTTATAGAGCCGAAGGAACCTTCGCCCATAACGCCGGGCGAGGTCTACGAGTACGTAATAGATATGTGGGCGACCGGCATCGTCTTCAAGGCCGGTCACCGCATCCGGTTGGAGGTGACGTCGAGCTCCTTCCCCCGATGGGACCGAAACCTCAACACCGGCGAGGACACAAAAGACTCGACCCACGGCGAGGTGGCCCGTCAGCAGATCTTCCACGACCCACAGCACGCGAGTAGCATCACCCTGACCGTCGTAGAGAGCTAGGAGAAGAGCATGAGAGAGCCTGTGATCCTCGAAGCCGTCCGCACCCCGTTTACGCGGAGGCAGGGCGCGTTCCGCGAGGAGCGGCCCGACGCCCTGCTAGCTCGCGTCCTCACCGGTCTCGTCGAGCGCGCCGGCATAGACCCCGAGAGGATAGAGGATGTAATAAACGGGACCGTCACCCAGGCCGGGGAGCAGGGGGCGAACGTCGGCCGTCTCGGCGTCATGCTCGCGGGCTTCCCGGTCACGGTCCCGGCCGTTACCATCAACCGCATGTGCGGGTCGAGCCAGCAGGCCGTCCACTTCGCCTCGCAGGCTATCGCCGCGGGCGACGTCGGCTACGCCGTCGGCTCGGGGGTGGAGAGCATGACCCGCGCGCCGATGTTCAGCGATATAGGCGGCGCTCCCGACGCCGGCTCGGTCTTTGGGCTGTTGAACCCAGACCTCCTTGAGAGGCAGGAGCTCGTCCACCAGGGCGAGAGCGCCGAGAGGATCGCGGAGCGGTGGAGGATCACGCGCGAAGACGTCGACGCCCTCGCCGCAGAGAGTCACCGGAGGGCGAGCGAGGCCGCCCTCGAGAACAAGAACGCTGAGATGCTCCCCACCGCCGGCCTCGACGCCGAAGGTCATCCCATTGAGCTGACGAGCGACGAGGGGATCCGCGGGGTCGTGGATGCGGAGAAGATGGCCTCCTTGAAGACGGTGTTCCGTCCGGACGGCGTGGTCACGGCGGGGAACTCCTCCCAGATCTCCGACGGCGCTGCGGCAGTCCTCGTTGGGGACAGGGAGACGGCCGAGGCGGATGGCTTGCGTCCCCGCGCGCGCTTTTTGGCCCGCGTCGCGGTTGGTGACGACCCGGCGATGCAGCTCACCGGCGTCATCCCCGCGACGAGAATTGCGCTCAAGAAAGCCGGCCTCTCCATAATCGATCTCGACTGGATTGAGGTGAACGAAGCTTTCGCTACGGTCGTCCTCTCGTGGGCGGATGAGCTTAAGCCCGACATGGAGAAGGTCAACCCCTGGGGCGGAGCGATCGCCCACGGCCATCCTCTGGGCGCTACCGGCGCAGGCCTCATGTCCAAGATGCTCGCCGGCCTCGAGGCAACGGACGGACAGCTCGGTCTGCAAGTCATGTGCATCGGCCACGGCATGGCCACCGCCACGATAATCGAGCGTATCTAATGCGGGTACAGAGACGCACTCCCTCGTAACCAACGGCGGATCCGGCATCGGCGCGGCGGTCGCAATAGACCTCGCATCGGGAAGCGCCAACATTGTTGCGGCGGACCTTAAGGGTGAAGACGCGAGGAACATACCTCGTAGAGACCGAAGTCACAGAGGAGGAGAGCCTATAGGGCGCGATCGATGTCGCTCTCAAAGCCTTCCGCGGGCTGCACGGCGTAGTCAACTGCGCGGACATCGCGGCAGCGGAGAAGATTCTGGGCAGAAACGGACCGCGCTCCCTCGGCTCTTTCAGCGAGTTGGTGCAGGTCAACCTAGTCGTTAGCTTCAACGTAAGACGACTCGCGGCCGACGCGATGCGAGAGAAACGAACCGGAGCAGAGCGGTGAGCGCGGCGTCATCGTTAACTCTGATTCCGTGGCGGCCTTTAACGGACAGATCGGCCAGTCGGCGTAACCAGCCTCAAAGGGCGGCGTCGTCATGACGCTGCCCATCGTCCAGGAGATCGTGGACTACGGCATCCGGATCACGGCCATCGCCCCCGGTATCTTCAATACGCCGATGATAGCCGGTCTGCCAGAAGAAGCCCGCGAACCGCTCGGGAAACAGGTTCCCTTCCCGTCCCGCCTCGATAAGCCGGAGGAGTACGCCGCCCTCGTGCGTCGCATCGTCGAGAACGAGATGCTAAACGGCGAGGTTATCAGGTTGGATGGGGCTATCCGAATGACGGCGCGTTAGCCAGATCCGTCAAGTCGGACCGGTCGTTCCGGCAGAGCGCAGAAGACCGCCTCCCCGGAGAACCCGGCCGCCCATACCCCGAACACGCGGTTGAAGCGAGCCCGGTAGTTCTCCCAAGCGACGGCTGCGCTCAGTTCGACGAGCTGTGCCTCGTCGAAACACCGGTTCAACCCGTCCAGTAACTCAGGCGGCAACTCTACAGGTGTCTTGGCCATCTCTACGGCTAGCTCGATCACCAGACGCTCCTCTTCCGAGAAGGCCGGGCTCTCACGATAAATCGGCAGGTCGCGCAACTGCTCCTCGGTAACGCCCAACTCTCTGCCCACGGCAGAGCCTATATCCAGTCAGAAGGGGCAGCCGACGAGCGAGGCCGTCTTGATTTGGGCCAAAGCCTTGAGCCGGCTCTCGACCCGACCGCTGAAGAGCAACGCGGTCTCGTAACCACCCACGCCCGCCAGAATCGCCGGCCGCTTCAGTAGCAGGCGGAGGAGATCGGACACTTTACCCGACCGGGCGCGCATCAAGACCTTACCGTAGCCGCGCAGCTTCTCTAGGATCATACTCTGGTCCTCCCTTCCTTCGTTCCGCAATCTCCCGGCTCGTCCTTCTGCGGCGTCCGATACGTCCCGGCGAGTAGGAGTAACGGGAGCAGCACCGCGAGCCCTAAAGAGCCCATGTTCGCCAGGTTGTCCGCAAGAGTGAAGGCATCGAGCGTGGTGAAGTGGAAGGCGAAGTGCGGCACGGCGTAGACGAGCCACGCGACCAGGGAGACGCGTACGAGGGTACGTCCGAGCAGGATCCCGGCCAGCCCGAGCAGTACCCCAAGGGCCAAATACGCCGCCCCCACGTCCGTGACGAGGTGCTCGTTGTAGGGTCCGATGGCCGACACCCAATACCTACCAGGGGCAGGGAAATCGTCGTAGAAGGAGCGGGGAGCGAATAAGGCCCAGAATCCTACCGGCAACACAGAGGCGGTCAGGAGTAGCAGCCCGAGCCGCATCCCCTGTCCCATCGCCTGGCGTTCATCTCGCGTGTCTTTCATGGTGCCTCCTCTCTGCTACCTTGGTACGATCGTAGGCGGAGGAGATCTGTCCAGTCGCCGGATCTATCCGGCTGCGCAAGAACTCCTCCCAGGTAACCCTGCCGCGCATCCCGTCCGGGCATGTCTGGGCTCCTTCGCGGAAAGCACGACCGAGCTTGCCGGGCACCGACAGTTCCAGAATCCTCTTCCTTTGCCTCGTCGCCTCCAGGTAAGCACGCGCGAGTTCGGCGGAGTTCAGGATCTCCGGGCCTCCTAAGTCAGGAACACGCCCGGCGGGTTCCGAGAGAGCCAGCTCGGTCAGGCGTCCGGCTACCTCGCTGATATCTACGGGCTGGAAGAGGAAGCCTTTGGGTACCGTCATGATCGGTCCTATCTCCAGCGTCCTGAGCACTTTGAGCAAGAAGTCATGGAACTGCGTGGCTCTGAGGATCGTCCACGGCAGCTCCGATCGCTCGACGACCCGCTCGGTCTCCAGCTTCGCCCGGTAGTAGCGATAGTGAGGGTTACGGTCGACGCCGACGATGGAGACGTAGACGAGGTGGGAGACGCCGGCGCGCGCTGCTGCTCGGATTAGGCGCTCCGTCCCCCCTACCTCCGTCTGGCGGGTCTTGCGAAAGGGATTCGAGGCGCAGTGCACTATGATGTCGACGCCCCGGACGGCCTCATAGTGCCCCGCCCCGGTAGCCAAGTCTCCTCTGACCGTGCCGAGCTGCCCGCTCCGGCTCAACACCCGAACCTCGCAGCCCGCGGCGCGCAAGCGGTCCACGACCTCGCTCCCGAGCACGCCTCTTCCGCCCGTGACCAGTACTTCCGACGAGCTCATCCCAAATCCTCCTCTCTCCGCAACGGCGGCACAGCCCGGAGCTTCTCCGGGTTGGCTACGATACGAACGGCCTTTATGCACCCTTCCGCGATGTCCAGGGTAAGCACGTTCAGGGGGTTGCCGGCTACGTAGCTAATGATGCCAGGCTGGCCGTTTATCGTTGCATGCTGCACGGCGAGCTTGGGCGGGGCCTTTCGGAGCACTCCAAGGAAGAACCGGGCGACCTTATCCGAGCCGTGGATCGGGTTGAGCGCGGCACGGGCTTTGCCGCCGCCGTCCGACCAGAGGGTGACGTCGTCCGCGAGCAGTTCGAGAAGAGCGGGCATGTCGCCCGTGGTGCAGGCCCTGACGAACTGCTGCATTAGCCGCTCCTGTTGCTCTGGCGAATGCTCAAAGCGTGGACGCCGGGCCGCGACGGACTCTCTCGCCCGCCGCGCTATCTGCCGGCAGTTGGCCTCGCTCTTGCCTACGAGGCGGGATATCTCCGGGTAGTCATAGTCGAAGACCTCGCGCAGCAGGAACACCGCCCGCTCCGTGGGCGTCAGGCTCTCCAGCAACACCAGGAAAGCCATCGAGAGAGACTCGTCGAGGGCCACTGTATCTGCGACGTCCGGCGTCGGCTCGGACAGCAGCGGTTCGGGCAGCCATGGGCCGACATACTCCTCGCGCTTTACCCTTGCGGAGCGCAGGTAGTCTATACAAAGGCGAGTCACCACCGCAGAGAGATAAGCTTTGGGGGATCTCACCTCGGCCTCGGACGCTCTCTGCCAGCGCAGATACGCCTCCTGCACCACGTCCTCCGCCTCTGCCACGCTGCCGAGCATCCGGTACGCTATAGAGAACAGGAGCGGACGGTGCAGATCAAAGTCCTCGGCGCGGCCCATGGCCTCTCGCCTCCTCAAAGGTCGTGCCCACGACCAGTTCGTATAATCTCATTGCTCGCTCCTCATCTGCCTCTATTGATAAGACGAGAGAGCCAGGCTCATTGTGACATGGCCGCTGCTGGGCAGGAGAGATCTAAGCTTGCAGGCCTTGTTCTCGAACAACGCCTCCCGTAAGGTTCGCTCGTGATCATCTGCTATATCCTGCCAGACCCGACGAATAGTTGACGGAGGTTGGCTACGGAGAGTTGCAGGCCCGGCTGCGCCTGTTGCAAGCAGCGGCTTTCCTGAGCACCTTCGACCGGTTTACAGTGGCGCCGATGCTGGTGACGATCTTCGGACTTACAGATCTCGCTGGCCGAGGTCTCGGCGACGGCGAGCCTCTACTTCCTACTCTACGGGTTGATGCAGCCAGTGTGGGGGATGCTCTCGGACCGTCTCGGGCGTGTCCTGGTAATGCGGTTGGCGCTGCTAGGGGTGCTCGTACCGGGGCTGCTCTCGGCGCTGGCCCCGAACCTCGTTGTCCTCGTAACAGCGAGGGCGGTCACGGTCGGCCTCTTCGCGGCGGCAATACCGGCCTCGCTGGTCTATATAGGCGACACGGTACCGATAGAGAAACGCCATAAGGCCTTGGGTAACCAACTCGGCGCGACCGCCATGGCAACGGCTCTCGCGACCGTGAGCGCGGGGATCGCGGCCTACTTCGGGCTCTGGCGGCTCGCCTTCGCCTTGCCGGTCCTGGCCGCGGGCGTCTTGGGTCTCATCATCGCCACGCGCCTCCCCGAACCGGAGAGGGAGGAAGGAGAAGCCGGGCCGTTGACACGGCTCGGACGCTTCGTGCGGCGGCCGTGGGCGATCTTCGTCGTGCTCCTCGCGCTGGTGGAGGGTGGTGTGATCCTAGACTACTTTACCTACCTGGCCCCGGCACTCGAAGCCGTCGGTTACGGCGCCGCCGTCTCGGGGGCGGTGGTCGGGCTCTTCGGGGTCGCCACGATGTTGTGGACGCGGGCGGCGAATCGCGTCGCAGGGAGGGCCGGGAGCGGGGGCCTTATCCTGATCGGCGGCGCCCTACTCGCCACGGGCTACGGCGCCGGGGCCGCGAGCCAGAGTCTCTCCGGCATCGCGTTCGCAGCCGTCCTTGTAGGAGAGGGATTCGCCTTCATGCATCCCGCGCTGCAGTCCTGGGCAACGGAGGTAGCGCCCGAGGTCCGAGCAACCGTGGTCTCCTTCTTCGCCGCCGCGCTCTTCGTCGGCGGCGGCCTCACCACTGCCGCTGCCGCCCCGTTCGCCGAGACCGGCTACCCCCTTATCTTCGTCCTCGCGTCCCTCACCGCCGTCCCCCTGGGCCTCATAGGTTACTTCGCCCGCCGGCGCTGCGCCCGGGGTTAGCCTCCGCGTCGGCCCGGTAAGAGTCGAGCTCCGGCGGCATACGCCGCGCCTTGCCCGTCGAGAAGTCTATGCAACCGTGCCGGGTGTAACCGGTAGCGACTACCTCCTCTCCCCGGAGCAGGGCGTAAGAGAAGCAGAGCGAGGCGCGTTGCAGCTCCGCGAGCTCCGTGCGAAGCGTTACCTCGTCGTCGAAGAAGGCGGCCTTTCTGTAGAAGGCTCGTACCTCGACGACCACGAAGCCGTAGCCTTTCTTCTCAAGCTCCTTGTAAGAGAAGCCGGCGGCGCGTAGCCACTCCACGCGGCCGACCTCGAAATAGGAGAGGTAGTTGGCGTTGTTTACTATCCCTTGGGCGTCGGTCTCAGAGTAGCGGACGCGGAAGCTGACCTCGTGGATCAACGCCCCTTGAAATCCGCCTTGCGCTTCTCGACGAAGGCGCCCATGCCCTCTCTGGCGTCCTCAGTGGCGAAGAGGAGGGCGAACTGGTCGGCCTCGTACTCAAGCCCGCTCACGAGATCCACGTCCTGCGACTTGTTCGCGGCGGCCTTGGCGTGGCGGACGGCGACGGGGCCATTGGCGGCTATCTCCCCTGCGAGCTCGCGGGCGGCGTTCAGGGCCTCACCCTCGGGGACGACACGGTTGACGAGGTTTACCATGCGGGCCTCCTCGGCCTTCAAGCGGCGGCCCGAGAAGATCATCTCCTTCGCGATCCCCGGCCCCACGAGCCGCGGCAGCCGCTGCGTCCCGCCCAGGCCCGGCAGGATGCCCAGCGTCACCTCCGGGAAGCCAAGGAGCGCGTTCTCGGCGGCGATGCGTATATCGCAGGCGAGCGCCAACTCGCAGCCACCGCCAAGGGCGAAGCCGTTGATGGCGGCGATGGTCGGAACCGGGCTCCGGTCGAGCAGCGCCGTAGCCGCGTGACCGAGCTCGGCGAACCTCTTGGCCTCGATCGGGCTCATCTCGTTCATCACCGCTATGTCGGCCCCCGCGACGAACGCCCTCTCCCCCGCGCCCGTAACTATGATGACCCGCGGCGGCTCCTCCTGAAGCTCCAGGAGCGCCTGCCCGATCTCCTCTACCACCTGCGGGTTGAGCGAGTTGAGCTTGTCCTGCCGGTCGACAGTAAGGACCGTCACACCGTCGTCCCCGCGCTCCACCTTTACGAAGTCCATGCCACGCTCCTTGTCCGACGATCAGCTCTAGCAGTAACCGCCGGCTAGCTCTTGACCAGTGCTTCCCGGAGGTACTCTACAGCTTTTTTAGTCGGGGTTCCGGGGGTGAAGACCTCGCCTACGCCTTTCTCCTTGAGCTTCTGGATGTCTTCCTTCGGGATAGTGCCGCCGCAGAAGACCAGGACGTCCTCGGCGTCGTTCTCCTTGAGAAGGTCTATTATGCGCGGCAGGAGCGTCATATGGGCGCCGGAGAGGATCGAGACGCCTATAGCGTCGGCGTCCTCCTGTATGGTCGCCTCGACGACCTGCTCGGGGGTCTGGTGAAGTCCCGTATAGATCACCTCCATCCCCGCGTCCCTCAGAGCGCGCGCGATGATCTTCGCCCCCCGGTCGTGCCCGTCGAGCCCGACCTTCGCCACCACTACCCGTATAGTCTCGGCCATCGCATCCCTCCGGTCGGCGCTGCCAGCATCTCGGCCGGTCAGCGTTCGAGCCAAGGCTCGAACGCTGACCGGCTAACGGACCCTATATTACCGGCGTCTCGCGGTAGGTGCCGTAGACCTCCTTCATAGCGTCGCAGATCTCCTGCACGGTGGCGTACGCCCTTACCGCCTCGATGGTCGGGTACATCGTGTTCTCGCCCTTCTCGGCGGCGTCCTTGATCGCCTCCAAGCATTTCTGGACCTGCTCGTTGTCGCGGCGCTCTTTCAGGTTCTTGAGGCGCTCTATCTGCTCCTCGGAGACCTTCTGAGAGACCCTGTGGGTCTCGACGTCGCTCTCTTCCTGCGGCTCGTAGACGTTGACGTTGACGATGTAGCGCTTCTTCTCCTCGATCTCGCGCTGGTAGCGGGCGCTCGCCTCGGCGATCTCGCGCATCTGGAAACCGTTCTCTATGGCCGCGACCACCCCGCCCATCTCGTCGATCTGCTTGAAGTAGTCGTACGCCTGCCGCTCCAGCTCGTCGGTCAACGCCTCGATGAAGTACGAGCCACCGAGCGGATCTATGGTGTTGGCCGCCCCGGTCTCCAGAGCGGCTATCTGCTGTGTCCTTACCGCGATTCGCACGGCCTGCTCGGTCGGGAGCGCCAGGGCCTCGTCGAAGGAGTTTGTGTGCAGGCTCTGGGTGCCGCCGAGGATGGCGGCCAGGGCCTCGAAGGCGGTACGCGCGACGTTGTTCAAGGGCTCCTGGGCGGTGAGAGAGACGCCGGCGGTCTGGGTGTGGAAGCGCATCTTGAGGCTCCGCTCGTCCTTTGCCCCATACTTCTCCTTCATCACGTTCGCCCAGATGCGCCGCGCGGCCCGAAACTTGCAGATCTCCTCAAAGAAGTCTATGTGCGAGTTGAAGAAGAACGAGAGGCGCGGCGCGAAGTCGTCTACGTCGAGGCCCGCCTCTATCCCCGCCTCCACGTACGCGAAGCCGTCGGAGAGGGTAAAGGCGAGCTCCTGTGCCGCCGTCGAGCCCGCCTCCCGAATGTGGTACCCGCTTATAGAGACGGTATTCCACCGGGGCATGTGCTCGGTAGCGTAGACGAGCATGTCCTTGAATACCTGCATGCTCGGCCCGGGCGGAAAGAGCCACTCCTTCTGGGCTATGTACTCTTTCAAGATATCGTTCTGGTTGGTACCGGTTAGCTCTTCGGGCGTTACCCCCTGCTTCTCCCCGGCGACTACGTACATAGCGAGGAGGACGTGGGCGGGGGCGTTTATGGTCATCGAGGTGGAGATACTACCCATGTCTATCCCCTCGAAGAGCCTCTCCATGTCCTCCAAAGAGTCCACGGCCATCCCCTCGGTCCCAACCTCGCCCAAAGAGAGTGGAGAGTCGGAGTCCAGACCCATGAGGGTCGGCATGTCGAAGGCGACGGAGAGGCCGTTCTGGCCGTGCTCGATCAGGTACTTGAACCGCTCGTTGGTCTCGGCCGCCGAGCCGTACCCGGCGAACTGCCTTACTGTCCACAGCCTCCCCCGGTACATGTTCGGGTAGACCCCGCGCGTGTATGGATACTCTCCAGGGTAACCGATCTTTTCCTCGAAAGAGCCCTCTACGTCCTCCGGCGTATACAACGGCTTTACCGGTACCCCAGACATCGTCGAGAACTCTACCTCCCGCTCCTCTTTCTCCGCGTTGGCTTCTTCCCAACGATCTCTGGCCGTCTTCTTCGTGTCCAAAGCTGCGCGCCTCCTCCTGCACTGGCGATCCCCGACCCAAGTGCGAACTGTAGCACACTCCATTATCCCTGCTCTTCAGCCATGCCTCAACGAGCACTCGCTAGAGTTGTGTTCTACAGTCGTTTGCTCTTTACACCAGAATAAACAAAAGAATCAGGGGAGCTTCGTAGCAGATAGTGTTTCCACGCTCGAAGACGCAACATAACGCGAACACCGGCGTTAAGCGCTAGACCGAACGCTGCTCCCCGCGCAACATGACCGGCGCGGGTGTCAGATCACAGGGGCGACCTCTGCTTGGAAGGGTGCGTACCTGACATCATCAACCATCTCCGCTCTCGCCGATCCAGACCAGCTGACAACCGCTCTGTGGCACTGAACGTGTGGTAAGGCGTAGCTTACAAACGAGTAATGATGCTATCCCGTGTCACAGACGTTCGCGCGCTACACATCTTCTGCGCCCTCCGGCCTAGCTCGCGGCGGAACCTCCTCCGCTACCCTCGATCTCTTCGAGACCGATCCAGGTCTCCGACCAGCGAGAAAGGGCCTCCACCACATCGTTGAGCGAGCGTCCCTTCTCTGTAAGGCGGTACTCCACGCGGACCGGCCGATCCGGAACCACCACACGCTCTACTATCCCTTCAGCCTCGAACTCCCGCAAACGCTCCGAAAGCATCCTGTTGGAGAGGTCCGGGATCGCCTCCTGCATCTCCCCGAAGCGCGAAGCCCCCGCGAGCATCACACGCAGTATTGCCCCGCTCCACCGACGCCCCACGATCTCTACCGCCCGCTGGTACCTGGGGCAGAACCTCTCCGAAGAACCCTCGTTCAAACCCATCTTCATGAAAATATTCTATCATCAGCACAAACTTGACGTAACCACATAACATTTACATACTCGGTTACGTAAAGTAACTAATGACCGCAGGGAGGTTGCAGATGGTAGACGTAGGGTTGTTGGTGTTGAGAGTGGTGTTGGGCGTGATCTTTGCGGCCCACGGCGCCCAGAAGTTGTTCGGTTCTTTCAACGGGCCGGGTCTGAAGGGTACGGCAGGGTTCCACGAGCAGCTCGGAATAAGGCCGCCTTTTGCGATGGCGGTGCTCGCAGGTCTCGCCGAGTTCGTGGGGGGATCCTGGTCGCGGTAGGGTTCTTGACGCCGCTCGCGGCTGCGGCCCTGATTGTGACGATGGTCGTGGCGGCGCTTACCGTACACATAAAGAACGGTTTCTTCGCCCAGACGGGCGGTTACGAGTTCAACCTGGCGCTCATCGGGATGGCTCTGACGCTGCTGCTCGCCTGGGCCGGAGCCTTCAGCCTCGACGCCGCGCTAGGCGCCCCCACGCTAGAGAGCACGCTCGCTATTCTTCTGTAGGTTTCCGGTAGCAGGGGCGACCCGATAAACGGTACGATATAAAGGCCGGAGAGAAGGCGTAGGATAACGTTCCGTACCTTCTCTCTACAGAAACGCTGTCTTGATGGATACGAAACACGCAAAGCGATCGGAGGGGGAGCTACCGCAGACAGGTTCTCTTCCCCGTCGATCAAGAGCTACCAAAACGGCATCCTCGTAGCGCACGAAGAACCACTCAACTACGTTCGGAGAAAGAGCATGACAACGGAGACAAGGCAGAGCATAGATCCAAGGACCGACCTCGGTCCTGTACTTCTCACGATCGCGGACCTGGAACGCTCGCTGGAGTTTTATGTAGGGGTGCTGGGGTTCCAGGTTTATCGGCGAGAGGAAGCCAGCGCTTACCTCGGCGCGGGCGGCGAGAACCTGCTAGTCTTGAAAGAGGATCCGGGAGCCAAGCCTCGTCCGCGCAACACCACCGGCCTCTACCACTACGCCATCCTGTTGCCCGACAGGGCGGCGCTGGCACGCTCTCTAAGACAGCTGGTTGATAAAGACTACCCGCTATGGGGCGCCTCCGACCATCTGGTGAGCGAAGCTCTCTACCTTGACGACCCCGACGGGAACGGCATCGAGATCTACCGTGACCGCCCGCGCGGCGAGTGGCGCTGGTCTGAGGGGATGGTCGAGATGGATACCCGCCGTCTCGACCTCGGCGCGTTGCTCCGCGAGCCGGGTAGCGAGGGCGCATGGGAAGGGTTGCCGACCGGCACGAGCATCGGCCACGTGCACCTGCACGTACGAGACTTACAGGAAGCCGAACGCTTCTACCACGGGACCTTGGGCTTCGACATAGTGACGCGCTATGGGGATCAGGCCCTCTTCGTCTCCGCGGGCGGCTACCACCACCATGTCGGCCTCAACACCTGGGCCGGTGCGGGGGCGGCCCCGCCGCCAGAGGGTAGCGCGGGGTTGCGCTACTTCACCGTTCGAGTGCCCGAGGTTTCGGAGTTGGATCGGCTGATCCGGCGGCTGCGCGAGGACGGGGTGGTGTTCGAGGAGAACCCGGGTTCGGTATCTCTACGCGACCCGTCCGGCAACGGCATCACCATAACGGATGGTAGCGCCGCGGAGGGCGTGTAAGGTCCTGCATACGGACGTTTGTATCCTCTTGCCCGGTAGGCCGCCATTGCCCGGTGCTGGAGTACTGCAACAGCGCCGGACGTGGGACGCCTGAAGGAGGAAGGTCAATGACCCGCAGAGCCTTGCCGCAGAGAAGCGGCCCCCGACCGAGAACCACGCCAACAAACCCGCACACGCAGCTTGAACAGAACCCCGATTCCAGCATCGTGGAAGAGTTGGCCCGACGAATCTTCTCTCTACCCGGCGTGGAGGAGCGCCCGAGCGCGATCTCCGTTCCCGGAGCCCGCGCGCTTTGGCTACGCGAAGAGGTTCCGGCTGGGCCGCGCGAGGCGTTCATGATCGGGCGAGAGTTCGCACACGTTCATCCCACGCCCGACGGCAGCTTGCACGCCGCGCTGCCGCCAGAGGTTGCGGAAGAGGCGACAGAGGAAGGCTGGGCCGAGCAACACCCGGTGGCGCGCATGGGTTACATTCCGCAGAACATAGTAATGATCTACGCTCCGAGAGACCAGGAGGAGATCGAGACAATCACCGGTCTTATAATGAAATCCTACCGCTACGCAGGAGGCCACTAGACCCCTATGCCTGAGATAGCCCGCGCTTCAGGGAAGCGCGGGCTATATGCTTCTCTAGATGGCTTCGACCGGGTTGGTCAGAGAGCCGAGCCCCTCTATCTCGATCGTCACCTCGTCCCCGGCCTTCAAGAAGACCTTCGGGTCGCGTACGAAGCCGACACCCGCCGGGGTCCCGGTCAGTATGAGATCGCCCGGCATCAAGGTCATGCCGGTGCTCAAGAAGGCGATCAGCGCAGCGACCGGGAAGATCATGTTCGACGTCGTGCCGTCCTGCATGGTCTCGCCGTTTAGCACGCACCGGATCGAGAGATTCTGCGGGTCGGGCACCTCGTCTCGGGTCGCTATGTACGGGCCGATAGGCGCGAAGGTATCTATGGACTTGCTCCTCGTCCACTGCCCCCCCTCGGAGAACTGCAAGTCGCGGCTGGAGACATCGTTGCAGTTCGTATATCCGAAGACATACTCCAGCGCCTCCGACTCGGAGACGTTCTTTGCGGGGCTCCCGACCACCACGGCGAGCTCCGCCTCGTAATCGACCTGCTCGGTTATCGGGGGAATCCGAATAGCCTCGCCGGGGCCGGCGATGGTGTTCGGGTACTTGGCGAAGACGATGGGCTTCTCGGGGGCCTCCGCACCGGTCTCCTGCGCGTGGTCCGCGTAGTTGAGCCCGATGCCGATGACCTTGCTCGGACGCCCTATCGGGGCGTGCAGCCGCGCCTCTTCCAGGGGGACGGTCTCGCCGCCGGGCTGGCGGCCGGCGCTACGGCCCTGCTCGATGTACTCCATCATGCTCGCCCCGCCTAGAGCATGAATCTCCCCGTCCTCGATATAACCTACGCTTGGCGTGCCGCCGTCCGTCGAATAAGAAACCAGCTTCAAAGCCTCTCCTCTCCCCGAGATCATCGAAAGAACCATCTCATCTTAGCAGCACAAGAGGGCGGTCCGCTCCCGCCTTACGGTTGCAGACGCTCGATCTCCCACCCCTTATCCGAGCGCCGGTAGACCAGACGATCGTGCAGCCGATTCTCGCGTCCCTGCCAGAACTCGATCTCCTCAGGCTCGACCCGGTACCCGCCCCAGAAGTCCGGGCGCGAGACCTCGCGCCCCTCGTACTCCCTCTCCAACTCCCGCAGCCGCCCCTCCAGCGCCTCTCTCTCCGCAACCGGCCGGCTCTGGGCGCTCGCCCACGCCCCGAGACGGCTCCCGCGAGGACGGCTCTGATAGTACGCGTCGGACTCCTCCGCCGAGACACGCGAGGTTCGCCCCTCTACCCGCACCTGCCGCTCCAACTCACCCCAGTAGAAGACAAGCGCGCAACGCGGGTTCTCCTCCAGCTCCCGGCCCTTGCGCCCCTCATAGTTGGTGTAGAAGACGAAGCCTCGCTCGTCGAAGCCCTTCAGGAGCACGACCCGCGCGGAGGGACGGCCTGCCCGCGTCGCCGTGGCGAGGGTCATGGCGTTAGGCTCGTGCAGGTTAGCGGAGAGCGCCTCGTCGAACCACCTGCGGAACTGCTCTATCGGGTCCTGGTGGGCGTCGGACTCGTGGAGACCGGTCCGAGAGTACTCCCGACGCAGGTCGGCAACAGAGCGTCCCAAACGCTACCAGCCCCGTGTTCCGGGCGCACCCTTAAAGGGGCCTATGACCTCCGAGGTAACCCAACCCCCGTAGAAGTCTCCCTCCTGCGCCTCGACCTTCTCCCCGTCCACCCAACAACCATCCATCAACGATGGGTAAAAGGCCACGTAGTCCCTAAGGCTCGCGTAAGCTGGCACAGGGCTCGGGTAGAACCAGGCCGCCCGCCGCTCCCTCCGCTCGTCCGTGGCGAGATCATAGTAGCGCGCCACGCCCTTCCATTCGCAGAATGACCTGCCCCCCTCCGCGAGCTCCAGATGTTCCGTTCGGATGTCCTCCGGCGGTATGTAGTAGACCGGCGGGTGGCTCGTCTCCAGGACTCTCTTGGCGCGGGTGGTGTACGCTATCGTCACCCCGCCGAAGACGACCTTTATACGTTTCTCCGAGTCCTCCAGCCTCGGCGGACGCGGATAATCCCAGACGGACTCCTGGCCCGGCCCGGGTTCGATGCGTTGGTGAACCATCTAAAAGAACCTCCTTCTTATCTTGCAGAGATTGTATGAGAGATGCGTACGGTCGTCGTGCGGGGTTAGCTACCCAAGGGCCTCGTCTCTAGCTACCGGTGTGCGCCGCAAACACTCTCTAGCCCGTCGCTTATCCTGCCAAAGTAGTTGCGGGGGCCTGTGCAGTGCTGTAGCATGCATAGGGGTAGGTTGAGGGATGCTTAAGCAGTCCGGTCGCGCATGCCAGCTGCGCATCCAGGCGAGTCCACGAGGGAATCGGAGGAAGCGGTTGAGCGATACCGAAAGGTCTAAACGTCCGCAAAGCTCATATGATCTGCAGAGCGCGTTCAGCGCCAGGGACAGCCAGGAGATAGCGGAACTCTATGACTCCTGGTCGGAGGACTACGAGGAGGCTGTTCTTAGCTGGGGATATGCTACCCCCGCGATCACGTCCTGGGTCCTTGGCCGCCACGTAGAGCCCAAGGGCGGAACGGTACTCGACGCCGGGGCGGGCACCGGGCTGATGGGCGAGATCCTGGCCCCGCTCGGCTACGGAGATCTCGTCGGGATAGACATATCCCCTAAGATGTTAGAGATCGCCCGGGAGAAGGGCGTCTACAGGGACTTACACGAGATGGCTTTAGGCGGAGAGCTGGACCTTCCAAGCGACGCCTTCGACGCCGTTATATCGACGGGCGTCTTCGCCGAGGGCCACGCCCCGCCCGAGTCCTTCGAGGAGTTGATCAGGTCTACCAAGCCCGGTGGACACCTGGTCTTCAGCGTCCGCACCGACGTATACGTGGACGGAGGCTTTAAGGAGAAGCAGGAAGCCTTTGAAAGAGACGGCAAGTGGCGATTGGTCGAGATGACCGGTCCGTTCTCCCATCTGCGCTTCGAGGACCCGGAGCTCAAGTGCAGGGTCTTCGCGTACGAGGTACTTTAAGCGTACAAGCGCTGCGCCCGAGGGGCGCGCTCGACCTATCTAGTCTGAGGCACGGCCCAAGCACCGTTTTCGACGGTCCAACAACCTGCCTCGCTCTCCGCCCGAGCGCGTCCCTCGGTGACGGTCGTGCAGAGACCGGCACGATACTAACAGCGGCGGATGAGTAGCACTGTAGAGACTTTAGCTCGCGGCCGGACAGGCGAGCGTAAGGCGACGCTCGGCTAGATCGTCATCGGGCGACATTTGCTCACTCGTCAATCGCAGCGATCCTCGCTCTCAGGGAAGTAGGCCAAGCCGGGGAGGTTCATAGGGTGTTCAAGGTAGCGATACTAAGCTTCTGGCACGTACACGCTGAGGACTACGCCCGGGCGGCCCAAGCCAACCCGAAAACGGAGATAGTCGCCGTGTGGGATGAGTCTCCCGAGCGAGGACGAGCCGAGGCCGGAGAGCGCGGGGCAGACTTCCACGCCGACCTCAATGAGCTCCTGACACGCCCGGACGTGGACGGCGTCGTAGTCACCACGCCAACCACGGCCCACCGAGACGTGATCCCCGCCGCGGCGAGGGCCGGCAAGCACGTCTTCTCCGAGAAGGTGATCTCACCGTCTCTCAGGGAGGCTGAGGAGATCGTCGCCGCTACGGAAGATGCAGGCGTAACCCTTACGGTCTCCCTGCCCCGTCTCTACGCCGGCTACACGCGCGCCATAAAGGAGGCCATCGAGGGCGGGCTGCTCGGCGAGATCACCTACCTCCGCGTCCGCGTCTCCCATGATGGCGCCCTGAGCACGGACCGGCACCCCGGCGGCTGGCTCCCCTCCCGTTTCTTCGACGCCGAACAATCCGCTGGCGGCGTTATGATCGATTTTGGCGCCCACCCTCTCTACCTCGTCGCGCACCTGCTGGGACAACCCGAGGAGATAAGCGCTAACTACGGCTATGTAACCGGCAAGGAGGTCGAGGATAACGCGGTCGTTACTATGCGCTACGGGAGCGGCGCAATCGCCGTCGCCGAAGCCTCCTTCGTCGGCGCCGCGTCCCCCTTCGCGGTAGAGGCTCACGGCACCGAAGGGAGCCTCGTGTTCGGCGGCCCTAACGAGAGCGTCTACCTCCGCTCCGCGAGCACGGGGAAGTCGGGATGGGAGGCTGTCCCTCTTCCGCCAGACAGTCCCTCCCCCTTCGATCAGTGGGTCGCCCACGCCGCGGCGGGCGCTACCATGCCCGAGAATATACGGGCAGCCCTGCAACTCAACGCCCTGGCAGAGGCGGCAAACCTTTCGGCGACGGAAGCCCGCCTTGTTCGTCCATCCTCGACGCGCCGAACAGATTGACGACCAGCGGCTAAGCTCAAAGTGGTTAGGGACCGAGCGTATGCTCTTCGATCACCGCGTCGGCCTCGATCTCCACTAGCATCTCAGGCGAGATCAGCCGCCGTACCTCGACCATACTGGTCGCCGGACGTACCTCCCCAAACATCTCGCCGTGTGCCCGCCCAACCTCCTCCCAGGAGTCGATATCCGTCACGTAGATCCTCGTCCGAACCACATCCGAAAGCCCCGCCCCCAACCTATGTAGCGCAGCCTTCAGGTTGCCAAGGGCCTGTTTCGTCTGCGCGTAAGGGTCGTTCGCGCCCACCAAGCTCCCGTCCTCACCCGTCGCAGTAGTCCCGGAGACGTACACGAACGATCCGACGCGTATCGCCCGCGAGTAGCCCACGGCATCCTCCCAGAGCGTGCCGCTGCTCACCCTCTCGCGCCGCATTCCCCCTTACTCCGGTGTTTCGATAGTCTTCAGAGTCATCGGATCTCCGCGGTGTCCGGCTACGAACTCCTCGATCATCCTCCGCGCGATGCTTACCTTCGGCGGAAGCTCCGGCAGGTTGTCGACCGAGTACCAGCCGGCATCCTCGATCTCCTCCGGGTCAACCTTCAACTCGCCGCCCGCATGATCCGCGACAAAGCCGATCATGAGCGAGTTCGGGAACGGCCACGGCTGACTCCCGAAGTACCCGATGTTCCCCACCTCGACCCCGACCTCCTCGCTTATCTCCCGCATTATCGTCTCCTCGATAGATTCACCCGGCTCCACGAAGCCCGCGAGCACGCTGTACATCCCCGGCGGAAAGCCCGGCGAGCGGGCCAGAAGCACTTCGTCCCCGCGCCTGACCAGCACGATCACCGCCGGACTCAAGCGCGGGTAGAAGACCAGACCACACAGCGGGCACTGCTTCGCGAGCTCCGTCGGTCCCGGCACCGTCTCCGTCCCGTCCCTGCCGCAGAACCGGTGTGTCCTGTGCCATTCGACGATCTGCTTCGCCCTGCCCGCCATCGAGAAGAAAGCCTCGTCTACGCTCCACAAGCCGCGCAGGTCCCGAAAGACCGCCCCCTCCAGCGGCTCCATATTTGGGGGCAAATCCACGGCGAAGCACTGCCGCCCGTCTAGGGTTCCTATCTCCCGCTCAAAGCCGGTGCTCAGCCCGAGATCCTCTAGGGAGACTGCCTCCGGGACCATAGCCTGCTCCCCGTCGAGCACCAGCAGTTGGTCCTCGCGGAACGCGAACCATAGAGGGGACTTTGTGTCGCTCAAACGCTAGTAGGAGCCGTCGAGACGGTTCGCCAAGTACTCGGCCGGGTGCTGGCTGCGACGACCGGTGCCGCCCTGGATCTGCTCGCGGCAAGAGGTCCCCGGGGCGATCACGACGCTCTCGTCCGCCTCTCTGACCGCCGGGAAGAGCCGCCTCTCCCCCATCTTCATCGAGACCTCGTACTTCTCCTTCTCGTACCCGAAGAGCCCCGCCATCCCGCAACACCCCGAGTCCACGACCGTCACCTCCGTACCCGGCGCGAGCGCGAGCACCTTCTCGGTAGGTCCGGTGCCGACGAGCGCCTTCTGATGACAGTGTCCATGTAGTAGGACTGGCGAGCCGCCCCGCAATGGAAGCTCAGCGTCTAGCTCCAGCAGCGCCTCCTCGAAGAGGCGCGTCGCTTCGGCCAGCTTCCCCACGCGCTCGTCGTTCGGCAGCAGCTTCCGATAGTCGTCGCGCATGGCGGAGACGCAGCTCGGCTCCAGCCCGACGAGGGGCATCCCGCGTTCGATCAGGGGCGTCAGGATGTCGAGGTTGCGTTTCGCGTTCTCGCGGGCGGCGTCCACGAGGCCCTCGGAGAGCATCGGCCTGCCGCAGCAAACCACCTCGGGTAGATGAACCTTAGCGCCTGCCGCGGCGAAGAGGCGGACCGCCCCCACCCCGATCTCCGGCCACTGGTACTCGGTCCACGTATCGTTGAACAGCGCCACCTCGACCGGCCCCTCTCCCTGTGGCAAACCGGGGAAGCGCTTCGAGAAGACTCTCTTCGTCACCTTCGGCAGATTGCGGCGCGGATCTATCCCGATCAGAGAGGCGGCGTGGCGGGCGAGGCGGGTGCCCGCGACGGCGTTGTACAGCGAAGGTAAGAGGGAGGCGAGGGCGAGTTGGGGGCGGATGTGTCCGGTGATCTTCTGCCGCAGCGAGAAGCCGTGCCTTTGGCCCATCTGCGAGAGGACCTCGATCTTCATGCTTGCGACATCCACCTGCGAGGGGCACTCCGTCTTGCACGCCTTGCAGCCGACGCAGAGGTTCATGACCTCCTTCATCTTCTCGCCGGTCAGCTCCTCAAGCGGCAGGGTGCCTTCGAGGATAGAGCGGAGCATGTTCGCCCGCGCCCGCGTCGAGTCCTGCTCGTCCAGGGTGACCATGAACGAGGGACACATCGTCCCCGTGTTCTTCTTGCGGCAGAAGCCCGAACCGTTGCACAACTCCACCGCCGCCGCGAAGCCGCCCTGATCCGTGAAGTCCAAGTTCGTCCCAAGCGGTAGCCGTTTGCGGCCCGGCCCGATCCGGAGCTGCTCGTCCATAGGCGGCGGGTCCACGATCACGCCGGGGTTTAGCATCCCTTTCGGGTCCCACGCCCTCTTCACCTCGCCGAATGCGCGCACGATCTCCGGACCGTACATCTGCTCCAGAAACTCCGAGCGAGAGAGCCCGTCGCCGTGCTCCCCGGAGACCGACCCACCGAGCTCGTCGACGAGCCCTGCGACCTCCTCAGCGATACGCCGCATCTTTGCTACGCCCTCGGGATCGCTCGTGTCCAGCGCCGGCCGGACGTGCAGGGTACCGACGCTCGCATGCCCGTAGAAGCAGGCCCAGGTGTCGTTCTCCTCCACGATCTCCTCGAACCGTGTCATGAACTCCTCCAGGCGGTCCGGCGGGACCGCCGCGTCCTCGACGAACGCGACCGGCTTATCCTTCTCCGCCGTACCCAGAAGCAGCGGCAGGATCGACTTCCGCAGCTTGACCGTCTGGGCCATCTCATCGTTCGTCCGCAAAGGCACCGCGCTCGACGCCCCGACCCTATTCGCCAACTCGTCCAGTTTGCCGAAGCGCTCGTCCAACTCTTCCTGAGTCCCGCTCCACTCGACGAGCAATATGGCCTTCGGCTCCCCCTGCACAAAGCGGGTCGAGCCTTTGTAGGCGGGCGCGCCGCGGGCGCGGCCTATCGCCACGTCGTCGAGGAGCTCGATGGCGGAAGGGTCCTCCTCAAGAAGCTCTACCGTGGCGCGGGCGGAGGCGGCCAGGGAGCCGAACTGGAAAGAGGCGAGCGCCCGCTGGGGCGGTAGGTGCTGCAGCCGGACCTCCGCTCGGGTTATGACGGCGAGCGTACCCTCCGAGCCGCAGACGAGCCTGGTGAGGTCGAGGGAGTCAGGATTTATGAGGGCGTCGAGACCGTAGCCGGAGACCCGCCGGATCAGCTTCGGGTAGCGTCGCTTTATCTCGTCGGCGTACCGCTCGCCAATTTGCAAGGCGTTCTTCAAGAGCCGGGCCTCAGCGCCGTTGCCCCGGGCGCGCCTCTCGGCCTCGCTCCTCGGAAGCGGCTTTAGCTCCACGGTCTCGCCGGTCGCGAGGACGCATCGCAGGGAGAGGATCTGATCCGCGGTCGTCCCGAAGACGAGCGAGCGCATCCCGGCGGAGTTGTTGCCGATCATACCGCCCAGAGTAGCCACGTCCGAGGTCGAGGTGTCCGCCCCGAAGACCAGGCCGTGCGGCTCGACACGAGCGTTTAGCTCCCCCTGTATAACGCCCGGCTCCACAGAGCACATCCCATTCTCCAGATCCACCTCGGAGATCTCCTGCATCAAAGTAGTATCGAGGGTGATACCGGTAGCGGTAGCCTGTCCGGCCAGGGACGTTCCCGTGCCGCGCGGGGTGACGGATAGCCCTACCGTGCGGGCCGCGTCGATGACCCTTCGGATGTCTTCCTCGGAGCGGACGACGGCGACGGCGACCGGCCTCCTGAGGTATATGGAGGCGTCCGTGGACCAGAGGGCACGCGCGGCTGGGTCGGTGCGCAGGTACCCATCGAGCTTGCCGTCGAGAGTAGCGCGGAGCTTCCGGGCCGGAGAGGTATCCAGATCTAGCACTTTACACAAACTCCCCTCTGGTTCCTGATGAGACAAACTAGGGTAAGTTTACCGTGTTTGTGCCTCCGGGCGGCTAGTATTTGGCTCAAGCCGTGGGGAGGGAGCGCCGGCGCTCCCTCCCCCGTTTACTGATCCTTAGCCGATCAGACCATTGTCACGCAGGAACGTCTCGGCGACCTCCTCGGGGGGTACGCCGTTCACGTCGACCTCAAGGTTGAGCTGCTGCATCTCCTCGGTGGTGAGGAGCGGGGAGATCTCGCCGAACAGGTCAGCGATCTGCTCGTTCTCCTCGAACACCTCCTGGCGCATGGTGAGCGCACCGTTGAACGCAGGGAAGAACTCCTGGTCGTCTTCGAGGACAACGAGGTCCAGGTTGGCGATGCGTCCGTCCGTCGTGAAGACCGAGCCGAAGTTGCACCCCTCGCCGTTGGCGACCTGATCGTAGACGAGGCCGTCCTGAATGCGCTGGATGTCGGGGAACTCGTAGCCGTATGTTTCTTGCAGACCCGGCAAACCGTCGTCACGAACCGCGAACTCGCTGCCGACACAGATCGAAGCCTCGTCCGGGTTCTCCGCTATGAACGATTCGAGGTCGGAGAGCGTCGAGAGACCGTACGCGTCAGCGGTCTCGCGGTTCGTGGCGATAGCGTAGCTATTCTCTTCGGGCGCGGGCTCGAGCCAGCGGATGTTGTTCTCTTCGAGGTCGCGGTCGCGCACGGTCTCGTAGGGCGGCTCGGGGATGTTGCCCGTCTCGCCGAGAATGTTGACCCAACCTGTACCCAGGTACTCCCAGTACATGTCGATCTCGCCGGATTCCATTGCTGTCCGGACGGCGTCCGAACCGGCGAGCCCGATCTGGTCGTTGACGGTCGCCCCGGTCTCCTCTAAGGCCAGCTTGGTTATGTTCCCGAGGACGAGCTGCTCGGTAAACTCCTTGGAACCGACGGTATACTCCTGCCCGGAGAAGTCGTACCCCTGTGCGAGGCTTCCGCCGCCGCCGCCACCGCCTCCGCCGCCGCAACCTACGGCGACCATCGCCGCCACGGCGACGAGCCCCAACAACCGCAACAAGTTCACGTGTTTATCCAACAAGACAACTCCTCCTTCTAAAGATCGGTTACACGAAGTTTTGAGAGGGGCGTCTATAGCCCCTTCGGCCGCAGGATGTCCTCGGCAACGCCTGCCAGCCAGTCAACAAACAGGGCCAGGACCGAGGTCAGAACGGCGCCGGTAACGAGGACCGGCGTGCGGTTCAGGGAGATGCCGGTCTCGATCAGGGCGCCCAGGCCCCCGGCTCCGATGAACGTAGCCAGCGTGGCTGTACCGATAGTAATGACCAGCGCGGTCCGAATGCCGGCGAGCATGATCGGGACGGCGAGCGGCAGCTCGATGCGGAACAGTACCGCGTTCTTGGACATCCCCATCCCCCGACCAGCCTCGATCACGTTGCGGTCTACCTGCCTCAACCCCACCATCGTGTTCCGCAACACCGGCAAGAACGCGTAGGCGATCAGGCCGATCAGGGCGTACCGGAAGCCGAGCCCGAAGAAGATCGCCAGCAATGCCAGCACGCCTATCGACGGCAAGCCCTGTCCTATATTAGCTACGTTGACCAGGAAGGGCGAGATCCGGCGGGCGAACGGCCGGGTGAGCAGCACCCCCGCGCTGACGGCAAGCACGACTACGGCTAAAGTGGCGGCGGCCGTCAGTTCGAGGTGCTCTATAAAGCGCTGAGTAATGGTCTGCGCGTTGAGCTCACGAGCCTCGATGCTGTCGAGCTCCAGACCGCTAACCCACAGGTACAGCGCAAGACAAGCCAGCCCGAGAAGGACGGGCTTCGTCAGATAGCCCACCCAGCGCGGCAGGGGACCTCCCGTCTTGGCCGGGGCTACCGCCATCTACTGGCTCCTCTGCTCGGCGGTAGCGTCTTCGGCGAGCTCCGGGCGCTGCTGCTCCAGGGGGCGCATGGAGTTTATGGCTTCGAGAACCGTATCGAAGTCAACGACGCCCTCGTAGCGGCCCTCGCCGTCTACGACGATCGCCGAGCCCTTGTAGGAGGTGATCATGGTGTCCAGCACGCTGTACAGGCTGGACCCTTCTTCGACAACGGACACCGCCGGCCAGCCTGCCTCGTCGAGGGGACCGCCGTGCGCGAGGTCATCCGCGCTTACCCAACGCTTCGGGCGGCGCCGGTCGTCGAGCAGCAGCACGTAGTCCTTTTCGGATCTCCGCATCAGCTCGCGCGCGGCCTCGCGCCCCTCGGAGAGCATGGCGACCGGCCAGTCGGCGGTCTTTATGTCCCTTACCCGGCTGAGGCTCAGGCGTTTTATGGACGCCCCGGTGCCGATGAAGTCCTCGACGAACTCGTCAGCCGGATCGGTGAGGATGCGCTCCGGGGTATCGTACTGGGCGATCCTGGACCTCGTGCGCAAGATCGCGATTCGGTCGCCCATCTTTATAGCCTCGTCTATGTCGTGGGTCACGAAGACGATGGTCTTCTTTATCTCTTCCTGCAGCCGTAGAAATTCGTTCTGTAACCTCTCGCGCGTGATCGGGTCTATCGCCCCGAACGGCTCGTCCATTAGCAACACGGGAGGGTCGGCCGCCATCGCGCGCGCCACCCCGATGCGCTGGCGCTGCCCACCCGACAGCTCCTTCGGATAGCGGTCCCGGTAGGATACGTCCATGCTGACTGTCTCCAACAGCTCGTCCACTCTCTCAGAGATACGCTTCTTGTCCCAGCCAAGCATCTTCGGGACCGTCGCGATGTTCTCGGCTATGGTCATGTGCGGAAAGAGCCCGATCTGTTGGATGACGTAGCCTATGCGGCGGCGCAGCTTATCGGCGTTGGCCCTCGTCACGTCCTCGCCTTGGAGAAAGATCCTGCCGGAGCTTGGTTCGATGATCCGGTTGATCATCTTCATCGTCGTGGTCTTGCCGCATCCCGAAGGACCGACAAAGACTACGATCTCACCCTCCGGTATCTCCAGCGAGAGGTTCTCGACCGCCGGCTGCTCCTGCCCCGGGAAGACCTTGGTCAGGTTCTCCAGTCGTATCATTATCTCCGGAGCGTCGTTTGCGGCACCGGTCTTTGCCGACCCGTTCTCAGCCATGTTTCAAACCCTTCGATGTAGTAAGTTTTCCGAGCAACGCGAAGAACCCGTCAAAGATCAAAGCAAGCACGATGATAGCGAGCACCGCCCCGAGCACGAGGTTGAGAGCCACGGCGCTGCCGATGCGCGAGATGCCCTGGAAGATGTCCTCCCCGAGCCCGGGACCGTTCACGTAGGCGGCGATTGCGGCGATACCGACGATTATAAGCGTCGAGACCCTTATACCGGTTATGATCACCGGCCACGCGAGCGGCAGCTCGATCCTGAAAAGCCGCACCCAGCGGCTCATCCCCATCCCCTGCGCGCTCTCCGCTATCGCCGGGTCCACGCTCCGCAACCCCACGACCGTGTTGCGCACTATCGGCAGGAGCGCGTAGATGACCAGCGCGAAGACCGTCGGCGTCCAGCCGAGCCCGAACACCGGGAGTAAGAGCCCGAACAGCGCGAAGGAAGGGATGGTCAGGAAGGTGCTGGTCACAGCCAAGACCACCTCCGCGGTTCGCTCCCTGCGATAAACGAGTACGCCGACTGTTACCCCGATCACCGTGGCGATCAACAACGATATGAACACGACCTGGGCATGCGCGATAGCTAGCTCTAGGAGATGGTCCCAGCGGCTAGACAGGTATCTAAGGAACGACATGCCCTACCGGCCCCTCCATCCAAACATACTCATGCTACTGACTCCTTTCCTTGCACGCTGCCGCTTCAAAGATGCCTCGAAAGCCTCCCTCGCGTCGGGAGTAAGTGTACAGGAATGCGTCTGCGCAATAAAGGTCGCATGTTCTATGCCCCGCTTCTATTAACCCTCGCTTCCGCCGTTGCGGTTTGGGCGAGGGAACCGAGGTTCCTGCTCTCCGCCTGATACCGTTTAGCTAGCCCCTCCGGCCAGCCTGATTCTAGGAGCAGACCTCTAGAGGAGCTGCTTCGTCGAGGAAGGTACTGCCGTAAAGCCTGCTCCACTGCGCGGGGAAGCCTCGACTTATCCGGCCGGCGCTTCGCTCGTCTTCCTCCGTGGAGAGACGCAACCCGTCGGGTCCGTAGACGTGGCCGGGGGTATGGAAACGCGCCTCGGGATAAACGCCGATCTGGTTGGCGCTAGCAAGGTAGACGGCGTTATCCAGAGCACGCGCGGCGCACGAGAGACTGTACTGTGCCCCCCACGGCTCCCTCCATCCGGCGGGAGCCAGGATCAGGTCCGCTCCCGCGAGCGTGGCCTCGCGCGTGACCTCCGGAAACCCAAGATCCCAACAGATCAAGAGCGCCACCCGCATACCGCCAGCCTCCACGACCGGTAGTTCCGTCCCAGGAACGAAGATGTGATGCTCCTGCAGGG
>CADCVD010000018.1 GCA_902806055.1 uncultured Rubrobacteraceae bacterium | reverse complement strand
CGCCGCCTGGCCGAAGATGAAGCGGTCGAGCCCGCTTTGGCTGCCGCTGCCGGACCCTCCGATGTAGGTGATTAAAACGGCCCCAGCCCCGAAAAAGACCGAGAGCACGATCCCAAGGGCGGCGTCTTGCTTGATGCGCGTCCGGCTTACTATCGTGAGGATGAGGAGCGCACCTAGCCCCGCCGAGAGCGCTGCGCCAGTCAGCAGGACCACGGGCGCCTTCGTCCCGGAGAGCATGAACGCCACGCACACTCCGGGCAGCGTCGCGTGCGCCAGGGCATCCCCGAAGAGCCCCTGTCGCCGGAGTATGGCGAAGGATCCCAAGGTACCCCCCACCACGCCGAGAATGGCCGCACCCAGGGCCACGTTGCGTATCGTGTAGTCGAAGAAAAGATCTCTCAGCAGGTCGATCATCTGACGGACCTCACTCGGCCCCTGCAAGGTACTTCACGCCGCCACCGTAGGCAGCAGCCACGTTCTCCGGGGTGAACGCTTCCTCCACCGGCCCCTCGGCCACGAGGCTCTTGTTGAGGAGCACGACCCGGTCGAAGTAGTCGCTTACGGTCCCGAGGTCGTGGTGTACGACGACCACGGTGCTGCCGGTGGCCTTGAGCTCGCGTAGAAGGGCAACGATTGCCTGCTCGGTCTTGTAGTCCACTCCGGCGAAGGGCTCGTCGGTGAGGTAAAGCCGGGCGTCCTGGGCCAGGGCTCGGGCCAGAAAGACCCGCTGCTGCTGGCCGCCCGAGAGTTGGCTGATCTGACGGTTGGCAAAGTCCACCATGCCCACCTTCTCCAGACACTGCATAGCTGTCTCGCGCTCCTTGCGTCCCGGTCTGCGGAACCACCCAAGCCTACCGTAGAGGCCCATCTGCACCACGTCGAGCGCGTTCGTCGGAAAGTCCCAGTCCACGCTGCCCCTCTGCGGGACGTACCCTACCCACTGCCGGGCCTTTGAGAACGGCCTCCCATAAACGGTCGCCCTCCCGGCCGCTGGCTTCATCAAGTCCATGATGATCTTTAGCAGCGTGGTCTTGCCCGCGCCATTCGGTCCTACTATGGCGACGAGCTGGCCCTCCGGCACCTGGAAGCTCACGTCCCACAGGACGGGCTTGTCACGGTAGGCGGCGGTGACGCCCCTGACCTCCAGGGGGAAGGCGCCCGACGGGGCTTTGAGGTTCTTTAGCTTCATTTGAGTGCCCCCGTTATCGTCTCTACGTTCTCGCGGAACATGCCAGTGTAGGTCTCGGCCTCGGTACCCTCGTCCCCTCCTGCGTCGGAGTAGAGTTCACCGCCGATCTCCAGCTCCCAGCCCTTATCCTGGGCGGCGTCTTGGACGGCCTCTATAGTCTCGGGTGGTACGCTCGACTCTACAAAGATCGCTTTGATCTCGTTCTCCGCCAGGAAATCCGCGAGCTCCTGGACGTCCCTGGAGCCGGCCTCGGACTCCGTACTGATCCCCTGCAGCCCCCGGACCTCCATACCGTACTGATGCCCGAAGTAGTTGAACGCGTCGTGCGCCGTGACCAGCACCCGCTGCTCCTCGGGGATGGAGGATATCTCCTCTTCTACGAACGAGTGCAGCTCGTCTACCTGCTGCTTGTACTCCTCGCCGCGCTGCTCGAACTCGCTCGCGCCGTCGGGGTCGAGCTCGGAGAGCTGCTCGACGACCGGGTCTACCGTGGTCTCCCAAAGCGTCGCGTCGAACCATACGTGCGGGTCGAATTGCCCCTCGTACTGCGGCGACTCTAGCAAGTCCTTCTCGGGAATAGCTTCAGTCACCTGAACCGTGGGCTTCTGCTCGCCGGTCTTCTCCAGGATGTCCTCCATCTGGCCCTCGAGGAAGAGCCCGTTGTAGAAGACGACGTCAGCCTCCCGCAACGCCGACACGTCCCCCTGGCTCGCCCTGTAGAGGTGGGGGTCTACGCCCGGCCCCATCAAGCCCGTGACCTCAACCCGGTCCCCCCCGATCTGCCGGACGAGGTCCGTGATCATAGTCGTGGTCGTCGTAGCTTGAATCTTGTCTTCCGCCGCCCCCGCTTCCCCAGACTCGCCGCCACAACCGGCCACCAAAACCGCGACCAGACACCCCATCAACAAGATCACTACCGTGCTACTCAATCTTTTGGAGCCGGACTCTCTCATCTTCCTGTATATACAAAATTTAGTCTTCAAGGGGTCTCCTGTGTTTTTAGCTTTACCTAAAAATAGAAGTTGATAGAGCAAAAGTCAAGTAGTACGCATCTTGATTGCCGGTCTGGCGTCGCTTATATTCTCTCCGATGACCAGCCTTCCATTGACCCAACCCCCTTCTTCTTCGGTAGGCGACTACCTGAAGGCCATCTGGGAGATCGGCGGTTCGGGGGCGGCCTCGACGTCGGACGTCGCGACCAGACTCCTGGTCTCCTCCGCCTCGGTTACCAATATGTTCGGGCGGTTGCAGGAGATGGGGTTGGTCAGGTACGAGAGGTACCGGGGGGCGGCACTCACTGCAAGGGGACGCGCGGAGGCGTTGCGGCTGGTGCGCCGTCACCGTCTTATAGAGACGTTTCTTCTGGAGCACCTCGGGTACTCGTGGCAGGACGTCCACGAGGAGGCTGAGCGTCTCGAACACGTAGTTTCGGACAACTTTACGGAGCGTCTGGCCGAGCTTCTGGGGCACCCCGAGCGCGACCCTCACGGGGACCCCATCCCGGCCGCGGACGGCACGCTCACGCCGGACGACTCCCGTCCCTTGCAAGAATCCGAGGCCGGCGAACGGGTTCGCATCTCACGGATCAACCACGAGGAGACCTCCGTGCTGACCTATCTTGGGGAGCTTGGGATCTTCCCCGGCAAGCTGTTCGAGGTCAAGGAGGTACGCGGCCTCGATGGTGTGATCACGGTCGAGGACGAGGAGGGGGCGGCACATTCGCTGGGCGGGCCGCTGGCGGGTTTGATCCTAGTTCAGCGTGTCCCCGATAAAAAGGGATAGCAGCCTCCGCAAATCCTGCTGAGGAGAGCAAATCTCATCCAGTCCTCGCCTGGTGTGAGAGCCTGAGCCTCCTACGTGAGACCCTACACAAGCGAGCATCATCCATTGCCGGGTTTCCGGTCATTGCGTTATAGTTTTTAGGGGTAGCTAAAAAACAGCGCGATTCCTTAGAGCAGAGATCGGTTGAGCGAGCGTTCCGCAAAAGAGATTGTCGAGAGTGTTCTGCCTGGCGAGAGCGCCACGGCGCGGGCTGCTCATGCCTCTCTGAAGGGGGAGCGGCGAGGGCTGCGCGGGTTGTTGCCGTTTCTCGGGCCGGCGTTCGTTGCGGCGGTAGCTTACGTAGACCCGGGGAACTTCGCGACCAACATCTCGGCTGGGGCGCAGTATGGGTACCTGTTGCTGTGGGTGATTCTGGCCTCCAACCTCATGGCGATGCTGATCCAGTCCATGTCGGCGAAGCTCGGTATCGCCACCGGCAAGAACCTGCCGGAGGTGTGCCGGGAAAGGTTCCCGAGGCCGGTGACGTTGGCGCTGTGGGTACAGGCGGAGGTCATAGCGATGGCGACCGACCTCGCGGAGTTCATAGGCGCCGCGCTCGCGCTCAACCTGCTCTTCGGCATTCCGTTGTTCACGGCGGGTTTGCTGACTGCGGTCGCTGCTTTCGGCATCCTGGAGCTGCAGCGGCGAGGTTTCAGGCCGCTAGAGGCGGCCATCTCGGCCATGGTCGGGATCATAGTGCTCGCCTTCGCCTTCCAGATGTTCTATGCCGAGCCGGAGGGCGACCGGATACTCGCCGGGCTGTTCACGCCTCAGTTCGTGGATACCAACAGCGTGCTGCTAGCCGCCGGTATCCTAGGAGCGACGGTAATGCCGCACGTGATCTACCTGCACTCGGCGCTAACCCAGCGGCGGGTCGTCGGCAGGACCGAGGAGGAGAAGAAGAGAATCTTTCGCTTCGAGTTGGTGGACGTGGTAATCGCGATGGCGATAGCCGGTACCATCAACGCCAGCATGCTTATAATGGCCGCCGCCCTCTTTAATGCTAACGGCCTCTTTGATGTCGGCGACATCGACCTCGCCTTCGAGGAGTTGCGCGTGCTCGTCAGCGACAAAGCCGCGATCATCTTCGGAGTAGCCTTGCTCGCCAGCGGATTCTCTAGTTCCTCTGTCGGGACGATGTCGGGACAGGTGGTTATGCAGGGGTTTATCGACCGCCAGATACCGCTCTTCTTACGGCGCCTCGTCACGATGGCCCCGGCTCTCGTAATCCTCGCCTTGAGCGTCAACCCCAGCAAAGCGCTTGTTATAAGCCAGGTGGTGCTCTCCTTCGGTATCCCCTTCGCCCTGATACCGCTCCTGATCTTCTGCCGCAACCGGGGCGTGATGGGAGCGCTTACCAACCATCGTGTGACGACAGCCGTCGCTACGGTCGTGGTAGCCCTCATCGTGTCTCTCAACGTTTTTCTCCTTTACCAGACGTTCTTCGGCTGATGGCGCTCTGGGCGCTCGCGCTTTACCTGCTCTACCTGGCGCTCGCCTTCGGCGGACGTGCTCTCTTGCAACTCGGGAGAACGGGTTCAACGGGCTTCAGAGGTATAAGCGGGCGTCCGGGTTCCGTGGAATGGATCGGGGGCGTACTGTTGTCACCGTTCCCTTGCTAGGTCTCGCCGCCCCCGTACTTGACCTGGTGGGCGTGTTAGAATCGGTCGCCGCCCTGGATGAGCCGGTAGGGCACGCGCTCGGGTTCGCACTCTTCTTCGCGGGCCTCGCCTGGATGCTCCTGGCGCAAGCTGCAATTGGGACGTCGTGGCGCATAGGGGTAGACAAAACCGAGAGGACGGATCTCGTTACCTCCGGTTCGTTTGCGCTGGTGCGAAACCCGATCTTCTCGGCGATAGTCCCGACCTTTCTCGGGCTCGCGCTTCTGGTACCGAACGCCGCGGCCCTCGCAGGGCTCGCGGCACCGGTCGCGGCGATACAGATTCAGGTCCGATTCGTCGAGGAGCCGTACCTGCGTAGGATGCACGACGGCCGCTACGCTGAATACGCTGCGAAGGTCGGACGCTTCGCGCCGGGACTCGGGCTTCTTCGGCGGCGGATGCCCCGCTGATCTTGCCCTACGCTCATCGCTGCTACCGCTATCGCCATAGCCACGGTCGTGATCATCCTCGGGCTCGTCGCCGTGACCTTCGTGCAGCTCTTCTTACCCTACGCCCTGGCCTTCGCCGCCGGAGCCATGATCTTTGTCGTAGTCGAGGAGTTAGCCCGCCAGTCTTAGAAGGGTGGTCATACAGACCTCGCTACCATGTCGCTCATGGCCGGCTTCGCGGCCATGATGACGCTCGACGTCGCGTTCGGATAAAAGAAGCTTGTCGGCTAACCGTCCGGCCAACCAAAAGAGCGACCGTCTTCCCGGTCAAGCGATCGGAAGGACTATAAAAAACAGGGTAGTATAGTTTACGTGAATGCGGTGAGATTACGCGACCTAGAGGAGTCTTGACGATGGCGCAGAGAGACGTTGTCTTGTTCGTGCAGCAGCCCGGCTGAATGTTCTGTACGCAGACGGAGGAGTTCCTCCGTGAGAAGGGCGTGGATTTCACTATCAGGAACATCGCCGATGACGACGAGGGGGCCATCGCCGAATTGGAGCGCATGGGTACGATGACCACGCCCGTTACCGTGATCGGAGGGACCGAAGTAGTAGTCGGCTTCGACCGCAAAAAGCTGGAGCAATCGCTCGGGCTCTGACGGCATCTGACGCAGATCAAGCTTCAGGAGCGGCGTCTACGACAATCAGGTGTTTCGTGAGCAGGGACATCCACCGAGCTTCACGCGGCCTGTCGGAGAGGTACGGGAGTCCGAGCAGCGAAGCGAGCGCCGCCCTCACTTCACGGCTCAGCGCCTACAAAGGAGAGCCGGGTTCTTCCAGAAGTTAGACAAGAGCAGGCTGACGGGTAGAGCTTCGAGCGCAGAGAAGCCGGGCGGTGAATGTTGGATTATGGGAGTAAGGCTTCGGCGCCGATGTTTCCGGCGATCAACGCGCAGGCCACTCAAAGAGTAACTCGTTCGAGATTGGCTGCTCACCAGTAAGGTTCATGGTTGGAGCAGAGTTCTTTATGAGCTCTCTGAACTTCATATCGAACTCGTCCTGAGATGCGGCCATGTCGCGAAGCGTGCGCTGAGGATCCTCCGTCTCCCAGTACACGATTATCGACTGTCCTATGGGCGTTCTCTGGACCCACACCTTCTCTTCGATGATTCCCAGCTTTCTCCGGGACTCTTCGTATTCCGCTCGAAGGTCTTCGGATACCGCTTCCCCCATACGCCTTACGATCCCTTCTTGTCCGGGTAGTATGGGTAAAGCAAAAGCAAATGACGCCATTCGTAAACCTCTCTTTCTCTCTCGTGTTACCCCGTCCGTTACTCCTCTTCGGAGGAGAGTTTGACCTCTACGCTCTTGATGCCGTACTCCTTTCGCTCTTTCTCGGGGAGATTTAGGTGCCGAAGAAGGCGCAGCATCCGCGTGTTCTTGCCCATCACCATCGCGTAGAAGGACCTAATCCCCTTGCCCCACGCTACCTCGATCAGCTCGCGAGTCAGGGCTATACCTATCCCGTAATCATGCCAGAGATCCTCGACTAGGGCCGCGTACTCGGCCTTCTCGCTACCCGGTTCGCGGTTGTAGCGCACTACCGCGATAATCTAACCTTGCTCGTCAGGATCCAGCGCAACGAAAGCAAAGTGATCTACACCGTCGACTTGAGCGAAGTAATGAGCCTTCTTCTCGGAAAGCTCTCGCAAGGAGCCGAAGAAGCGTGGATAGATCGTCTTCTCGCTAAGCCGTTATGAAATCGCCGCAGGGCGGATACGTCGCCTGGCTGGATAACCCGGAAAGGTACGTTGAAACCGCCAGGTAGGTTAAGCACTCCGCCTCTCTCCGACCCGTCGCCCTGTGCTTGCGATGCCAAATCGCTCCCTTACACCTTTGCCACGCTAGGTTGCTCTTGTTGAGCAGGTGTAGAGGCAGCCGTGTCATCAGGCGGCCCGTCTGTAATCTCTAAGCCACCATATGAGACCGGCATCTCTGCAAGCCACTCACGACTGTGCGCCGGAGGGTCGTCCGTCGGCAAAACCTCGATGCCCCCATCCCGTTATGTTCCCTCATCTCCCCTTCTCAGAGAAGCGCCGCGCTACTTTTTACCCTGGATGCGGCCTCAGGGCTCGCGGAACTCAAGCCTAGAGAACCACAAAACACGTACGTATTCTAGTGCGTTGCGCCTGCACTTTTGGCGCAGAGTCTAGATGGTCCAAACCCTCATATTTTCTAACGACAGTACGCGTTGCGGCCGAGCGGGAGAGGCGTAAGTGTGAGCAACGGACCTGAAGGCGACGGCTGACGGGCTCGATAAATAGTTCCAAAAGCCTCATCCTTGTCAGAGACCGCTCTTATATACTGCCGCCGCTATGAGCGATACATACACAACGCGCACTTGGGGGAGGCGCGGTAGCGAGTCGGGGCGGCCCAGCCGGCTCGCGGTATGGTCGTGGGTGCTCTACGACTTCTCTAACACGATCTTCTCGATTAGCATCCTCAGCTACTTCTTCCCGCTGTGGCTCGGTGACGAGCTCGGGGCGGGGGCTGATACGGTCAACTACCTGGTGGCTCTCTCGGCGTTGCTGGTCGTGCTTACGGCGCCGGTCTTGGGGAGCGTTGCAGATCTTCGGCAGAAGCGGCTACCTTACCTCATGGTTCTCACCGTGCTCGCGGTGCTACTCACGGCGGGTCTTGATCTCTCGGGCGGCGCGCTCGTGGTCACTGCGGCGCTCTTCGTGGCGGCGGACCTCTGCTACCAGTCGGCCCTCGTGTTCTACAACGCTCTGCTTCCCGTCGTCTCGACCGGGCGCGGGGCGGGGCGCATCAGCGGCTACGGGACCGCTGCTGGCTACATGGGGACCATCCTCGCTCTCGTTGTTCTGACGTTCTTCGTCTCCGAGCAGACGTTCTTCGGCGCGACCTTCGGAGGCCCCGAGGCCGCCAGGTCTCTGCTCGGGCCTTTTGGCGGTTGGATCAGCACCTCTGGAGAGCCGAACTCGAACGCGTTTATCCCAACCGCCGCCCTCTATCTGCTCTTTAGCCTGCCCGCCTTTCTCTTTGTCCCGGATAGAGCCATCAGGGAGCCACAACCGGTGCGCCTCGCAACCGCCTACAAGAGCCTCTTTACGACGGTGAGAAACATGCGGGCGTACGCGGGGCTGGGAACCTTTATGCTATCGACGATCCTCTACACCGACGCGGCGAATACGGCGATCGCGAACATGGCGCTCTACGGTCGTCAGGTCTTCGCGATGGAGCAGGCTCAGATCCAATCGCTCCTCCTCTTCTCGGCTGTCTTCGCCGGGGCGGGCTCGGTAGGTTTCGGCTTCGCCTCGGACCGGCTCGGTCCTAAAAAGACTCTAGTGACGGTACTAGTACTCTGGCTCTTCTCCATCGCTCTCTCTGCTCTGGCGGTTGCGCCCTGGATGCTCCTCCTGGCCGGACCGCTCGTCGGGATGGCTCTGGGCGGGACCTGGACCGTCAGCCGTACCATGCTCCTCGCCCTCTCGCCACCAGAGAGAGTGGGCGAGTTCTTCGGCGTCTACGCTCTAGCCGGGAAGCTCTCGGCCGTCGCCGGACCGGCCCTGACCGCCCTTATATTGAGCGGATTGGAGGGCTACGGTACGGTTAGCTACCGGATCGCCATAGGCTCCCTTGCCCTGATCCTTGCTATAGCTCTCTTCCTGCTCCTACGCGTCCCCGATGCCCGCTACGAGGAGAACGTGGACGAGTTCTCACCGGCAGAGAAGAGAGAGGAGCCTACCCTATAAAAACCACCGCGCTTCACGGACGCATAGTCACGGACTACGAGGTCTGGCCCGAGGGCACGATCCTCCTCGAAGGGAGTCGCGTAAAGGACGTGAGCCGCGAACCTCTCGCGGCCGACGAAGACTGTGAATACGAAGGCTGCTTCCTGTGCCCGGGCTTCGTGGACTTGCAGGTAAACGGTTCGTTCGGGGTAGATGTCGCCACCGAGCCGGAACGCGTACCGGAGCTGTCGAGGAGGCTTGCGGCCACCGGTATTACGAGCTATCTGCCCACCCTGATCTCCGCTCCGCGAGACTTCTACCACGAGATGCTCCCAAAGCTCGCCAATCTGACACGCGAGGGCAGCCCTGACGGCGCTGAGGTTCTGGGCGTCCACCTTGAGGGTCCGTTTATAAGCCCGAACCGCAGAGGCGCGCAACCGGCGGCTCACGTTGTCTCGCCCGACCCGGGCCTCCTCGATGAGCTCCTGGACCTTGGACCGGTACGAATGCTCACCCTGGCTCCGGAGCTGGAGGGTGCATCGGAGCTTGTGAAGTCGGCCGGCAGACGCGGGGTCGCCGTCTCCGCCGGCCACTCAGATGCTACCTTCGACCTTGCCCGAGCATCCTTCGAAGAGGTAGCGTGCGTCACCCACCTCTTCAACGCCATGAGCCCGTTGCACCACCGGGCGCCGGGAATTCCAGGAGCGGCCTTCGCTCATCCGCGCGTGACGTGCGGCATTATCGCTGACGGACGCCACGTACATCCCGAGGTCGTCGCCCTTGCCTTCCGCGCTTTGGGTCCCGACCGCCTCTACCTCACGACCGACGCAATCGCTGCCGCCGGCATGGGACCGGGAGAGTACTCTCTAGCTACCAGTAGGGTCTACCTCGAAGATAGTGGCGTCCCGACCCTGGAGAACGGGACGCTTGCCGGCAGCATCCTCACGATAGATAAGGCGCTCAAGAACATCCTCGCCTTCACCGGCTGCACGGTACCCGAGGCTATACGCATGGTGGCCGCCACTCCGGCACGGCTCGTCGGCGAGGGAGAGCGTAAAGGCCGTCTCGCCTCCGGCTACGATGCCGACATCACGGTACTATGTCCCGACTTCTCCGTCGAAGCCGTTTACAAAAGCGGCTCTCGCATCTACCCTGCCGGCGATTGAGGTACTCTCCTACGCGGGGCGCGTCCCTTCCGGCGCGCGAACCACGAATACGGGACAGTGAGCGTAGCGGACCACGTTTTCGGAGACGCTACCCAGGACGGCTCGTCTCAGGGCGCTCTGGCCTCGGCTACCAACCACAACGACTCCTACGCCGAGATCTTCGCTGACGTCTATGATCTGCTCTGCCGGACGGCCGAGTCTCAGGTGGGTTTCGGCGACTACGCCGCCCGCGGCCCGGATGCTCTCCGCCTGCCCTTCGAGCAGCCGCTCGGCGTTGCGCCGAAGCTCGGCCGGCTCCTCCTCGGTGTAGGCGAAGTATGTCGGCAGGTACTCGCCGACATGAACGACGTGCAAATCAGACCCCGTCTTCTCACAGAGCTCTATAGCCCGCCTCGCGGCGAGCGTCGCATCCGGGGAGCCGTCGGTGGCGAATAGCACTCGCGTTGGAAAGAAGGCCATGCTATCTAACCTCCCTGTTATTGGCCTCTTCGTCTCTCTGCGTACGGCCGAGACGGCTATGGCTCCTGCTGTAGGCGAAGTAGACCAGGAGTCCAAGGACCATCCAGATTAAGAACCGGACCCAGGTGCCCACCGGCAGGCTCACCATCAGGTAGAGGCAGGCCAGAACGGCGAGGATCGGGACTATCGGGACCAGCGGCGTGCGGAAGGCGCGCCTGAGGTTGGGCTGCGTCCGCCTTAGGACGATGACGCCTATCGAGACCAGTACGAAGGCGAAGAGCGTACCGATGTTCACCAGCTCCGCGAGCCTGGAAAGGTCAATAAAGGCCGCCATGATCGCGACGACTACGCCCGTGAGGATGGTAATGCGGTAGGGGGTACGGAAACGCGGGTGGGCTCGGGCAAAGTAGCGCGGCAGAAGGTTGTCCCGGCTCATGGCGAAAGCGACCCGGCTCTGGCCGAGCATCAAGATCATGATGACCGAGGTCAGGCCCATGATAGCGCCGATGGAGACCAGACCCGCCGCCCAGTCCAGGCCGATATCCCGGAACACCGAAGCCATGGGGGCCTCTGGGTCCAGCTCGTTGTAGGGCACGATCCCGGTCATGATCTGCGAGACCAGGATATACAGTACCGTGCAGATCGCGAGGGATCCGAGGATGCCGATGGGCAGGTCCCGCTGAGGGTTGCGCGTCTCCTCGGCGGCGGTGGCGACGGTGTCGAAGCCGATGTAGGCGAAGAAGACGATGGCCGCCGCCGTAACGATCCCGGAGACCCCGAACGCCGAGGGCTCGATCCCGGCGATGTACTGAAGGAGAGACGGCTCTTCCGTCCCCACGGCGTTAGCCCCGGCTCCCGGTACCGACGACGGGACGAACGGCGACCAGTTTGCCGTGTTCACGAAGAAGATCCCGAACACGATAAAGAACAGCACGACGGCGAGCTTGATCGCCGTGACCGTGAAGTTGAAAGCGGAGCTAAGGCGGATACCGATAACCAGAATTACGGTGAGGATCAGCGCTATACCTGCGGCCGGCAGGTTTACGACCTCGCCGGTGATAGCCGGCGGAAGGCTTATGCCGAAAAAGCTCTCCAAGATCCGGTTGAAGTACTGTGACCAGCCGACGGAGACCGTCGCCGCGCCAACGGTGAACTCGAGGATCAGATCCCACCCGATGATCCAGGCTATAAACTCGCCTATCGAGGCGTAGGAGAACGTGTAAGCGCTGCCGGCTACCGGGACGGTGCTCGCGAACTCAGCGTAGCAGAGTGCCGCAAGCCCGCAGGCGATTCCCGAGAAGACGAACGAGAGCGAGATGGCCGGGCCGGCGAAGTTCGCCGCCGCTACCCCGGTAAGGACGAAGATGCCCGTGCCGATAATCACTCCGATGCCGAAGACGATGAGGTCCAGGGGCCCGAGAGCTTTGCGTAGCTCGAACTCCGGCTCCTCGGTGTCCCTTATGGATTGCTCTACGGATTTGGTGCGCATTATCCCCATATGATTCTCCTTCTAAGCGCTTGCGGCGGCTACTGCGGCGCTGACCTTATCCCTCTACCCCGCGTCCCTCGACGCACCGGCATTCTATGGCAAAGCTCTACTACCCGCCAGCGTTCTCGTTCGTCTTTCGTAACATTGGGAATAGTAAGGCCAACCGCAGAGATAGCGTGAGAGTGAGGGAGCTGCGAAACTCGACCGGACCAGCCTCATACACAGCTGGAGGCTATTCTGCGACGCGGCTATGACACGAGCGCGTTCTCTTCGAATGTGCTGAGCGGCGATACGTGCAGAGAATGTACGCCGGCAGCATGCTAGCTTCGACCTCGTACCGCGTGAGATCAGTGACGCTCGGTGTCAGCGGCTTCGCTGAGGAGGTCGAGGGCTGAACCTGCGACCTCCTCGACCGGCACGTCGGCGACTACCGAGGCGCTATGCTCGCAGCCGTCCCCGCCGAAGAAGCTCGCGCCGCAGACCGGGCAGTCCGGGCGCCAGGAGAGGGCCGGGCGATGCCGGGCACGCGTCGTAGAGCCGGCGTTTATGAGGTTTGGACCCCAGTAGATCCCGACCGTCGCCGTCCCTACGGCCTCCGCTAAGTGCAACGGGCCGGAGTCGTTAGAGACGACGGCCTCACACCGGCTGAGAAGCCCGGCCAGCCCTCCCAGGGCGAGCCGCCCGCCGAGGTTGAAAGATTCGTGACTCATCCCGTCAACTACCTCGGAGATTAGAGATCGGTCCTCCTCGACCCCGACCACGGCGACGCGGAAGCCCTCTCTAGCCAGGATGTCTCCCACAGTGGAGAACTTGTCGGCAGGCCACCGGCGGCGTTCGTCGCCCGCTCCCGGATGCAGCGCGACGAGGGGTACTTCGCTTTCCGCTACCGCGTCTCCAGCCTCGACCAGGTCCCCATCCGTAACCGGGAGTCTTGGTTCCAGATTTGCTGTCCGTGCGCCGACGAGGGCCACGACCTCCAGGTGTCTTAGGTACTCTGACTGGTAGTAGACGTAGGGTATGGTGCAGTCTAGGGGCGGGGCGTCGGGTGTCCTTGTGCCCGCCGTGACTCTGGCTTCGAGCCTGAGGACAAAGGGGTTGGAGTAGCCTCCGCCACCGTGCATCTGGAGCGCCAGGTCGAATCGTTCCTCTCGCATCTGCGCAAAGAAGCGCTCCAACTCCTCCTCGTCCTCGGCCACGCCCGTGTCGGGGCCGTTTACGCCGGTGGAGGGGGGGACGGGGATGGCACGCGCGACCGGCCCTCGTCCCCCCGAGAAGAGCCCCGTCTGGAGGGGGCCGCTGAGCAGCGTGATCTCCGCCTCCGGGTAAGTCTCCTTGAGCGCCCACAGCGCGGGCAGCGTAAAGATGGCGTCGCCGAGACCGCCGGCCCTCAGGACGGCGATCTTGCGTACGTCCTCTAACTTTTCAGGGACGGGGGGCGACGGCATGGTGGATGACCTTCATAGTGGTGACCTCGTCGAGCAATTCGGGGCCGTAGCCGAAGCCGAGGCCGCTCGCCTTCCTCGGCTCCGCCGCCCCGCCGGGCGCGCCGCCAAAGACCGCGTTGATCTTGACCGTACCGACCGAGAGCTCGCGCGAGGCTCTCTGGGCGTGTTCCGGGTCAGCCGTAAGCACGGTGGCCGCGAGACCGTAGACAGTCTCGTTGGCCTTCTCCAGTGCCTCGTCGAAAGACGAGACGACCTCGACGGCGGCGACCGGCCCGAAGGTCTCCTCATCCACCACCGTCATCCCCGATCTCACGCCATTTATCACCGTCGGCGGGTAGAAGAAGCCCGGACCGTCTGGCACCTCGCCGCCGCACAGTAACTCCGCGCCGGCCTCGACGGCCTCCGTAACGTGACGGTGTACCAGCTCGCGCTGGCCCCCGTCGACGATGGGGGCCATCTCGGTTTCGGGGTCCGCGCCGTCCCCGACTCGCAGCGATTCGGCGCGGGTCTTGAGCTCTTGAAGGAACTCGTCGGCTATCGCCTCGTGCACGTAGATGCGTTCGACGGAGGTGCAGATCTGTCCAGTGTTCGCGAACGAGCCGGTGGCGGCTTCACCCGCCGCCCACGCGGGGTCTACGCCTTCGTCCACTATCATCGGGTCCTTGCCGCCGAGCTCGACGACGGCCTTCTTGAGCTGCCGCCCGGCTGTCTCCATGATCTCTCGCCCCGCCGGTACGGACCCCGTAAAGAGCACTAAGTCCACGTCCTCGTGTGCCACGAGCGGCCTACCTGCCCGCTCGTCTCCCAGCAGCAGGTTTAGGACGCCCTCGGGCAGCCCGTCGAACATCGCGGCGAGCCACACCGCCGAGAGCGGGGTCTTCTCGGAGGGCTTGTAGACGACGGTGTTCCCGGCTACGAGTGCCGCCCCGAGGTACCCGCATGCGATAGCTATCGGGTCATTCCAAGGCACGACTACCGCCGCCACGCCGTAGGGCTCGTAGACCATCGTGTCTGAGGCCATGTAAGCACCGTTCAGGCTCTTGCCCCGGTGCAGCGGTCCAAGCTCGGCGTACTGCTCCAGCGTCCCGATCCCGGCCTCCACACCTCCCAGGGCGTCATTCAGAGGCTTGCCGTTCTCCAGTGTGATCAGCTGGGCCAGATCTTCTGCCCGCTCCCGCATCTTCCGCGCGGCTTCCTTTACGAGCCCGGCCCTCTCCTCGGCCGGCGTCTTTGCCCAGCCCTCCTTCGCCCCGTGCGCGGCGGCGGCGGCGGCGGCGGCGTCCTCCGGGGTACCAGCGGGGATCAGCCCGATCTGCTCGCCTGTCGCCGGGTTCAAGACTTCTATTCCATCCTCGCCCGTCGAGGGTATCTTCTCGCCCCCGATCAGGTGCGAAGTAGTCTCTCTAGTCTGCATCTCAACGTCTCCTTCTTGATCTCGTCTGCCTCTTGCTAGGCCGACCGTGTCTCGTGCGACTCGTCGAGGTTCGCCGCTCTCAGGGCGCTCGCGAGATCATCGTAACGCAACACCTTCGCGATCTTGTTCTCCTGAACCACGAAGACCGAAGCTACAGTCTGACTGCCGGTCGTCTGTCTGGTATCGGCGGAGCGCCACTCCGCCTTTTGTTCCACGACCATCGTATCCGCCTCTTGGAAGACGCGCCGGGGTTCGAGACGGATATTCGCGCGGCTTACCCATTCACGGAGTAGCCCCGTGCCATGACCAGCCCCGCGAGGACCGCCCACCTCGACGTTTGGTCGGGATAGTGCCGTTACACGGTCGGCATCCCCGCTGTTCAGAGCCTCGTGCCAGGCCTGGACGGTGCGAAGCTCGGGAGTAGTCACGGAATCCCGCTAGTCGACGCGATCATTGGTTCTCCTGTTCGTTTGCCGCCGCGCCCGCCTCAGTAGGCGTTCTGTACTTGTTGCTCTTCGAATCGCGACTCTAGCGGTTCGAGGCGAAACGGAAGGTACTGCACTACGGATAGCTCGTCTCCGTCATCGGCGTGACTATCAGCTCGTGGATCACGGAGTCCAGAGGCTGGGAGAGCATAAACAGTATGCTGCGCGCGACGGTCTCGGGGGGTTGGAGGTTCTCGGGCGGAGGCGGCGGGTCGAGGGCCGCGAAGAAGTTGGTTCGCATACCGCCCGGCACGACCGCCATCGCCCGCACCCCATGTTTTCTACCCTCGGAGTGCAGAACCTGCGTGAGGCCGAGCAGCCCGTGTTTGGAGGAGGCGTAGGCGGCGGCGTTCTCCCAGCCCTTCTTGGCGGCGGTCGAGGCTACGTTGAGGATCTGGCCGCTACCTCGCTCCGTCATGTGCGGCATGACGAGCTTTGCCAGCAGCCAGGGGGCTCTCAGGTTCACGTTGACCACGTTGTCCCACTCTTCTAGCGTCAGCTCCGAAGCGGAACGTATGAAGTCGAGTCCCGCCGAGTTCACGAGTATATCTATGCGCCCCTCGGTCCCTAGAACATCCGTTACCCCGCCCTCGATGGAGCCGGCGTCCGCGAGGTCCATGTACAGCGGCCGTCCTCCGAATTCAGTGGCGATCTCGCCTGCTGCCTCCTTGTTCACGTCGGCGTGGATGACTCGCGCCCCGTGCTCGGCGAGCAGGCGGGCCGTCGCCGCCCCGAGGCCACTCCCCGCCCCTGTAACGAGGGCTACCTGGTCGGACAAGTCGAAGGTTGTGGCGTTCTCAGGCATGAAAGTTCTCCTTCTACGTCGGTTTGTGGCGTTCTCAGGCCGTCCTGAAGACGCGCGGCGCGGCCTCCCGCATGATGATCTTCGAGAAAGCAGTAGCGGCTAGAGTAGCTACGCGTTCCCAAGTGTAGTGATCCTCGATCCTCCGGCGGGCGGAGCGGCCCATGCGTCTCCGTAGAGCCGGGTCGGAGAGCAGGCGTGACAGGCAGACTGCGAGAGCTTCGGGATCTTTGGGCGGGACGAGGTAGCCGGTCTCGCCGTCGGCAATGCTGGTCTTGATGCCGCCGACGTTCGCCCCCACGACCGGCGTCGCGCAGGCCATTGCTTCGAGCGGCGTCATCCCGAACGGCTCGTAGTGGGGCACGGTGACCGCTACGTCAGCGGCGCC